>CAYMWP010000079.1:0-22262 GCA_964393895.1 uncultured Anaerolineales bacterium
TGAACCTTTTAGGGTCTGTAATAGTATATAATATAGTGCGTAATGGAGGGTAGATGGTCTCACAGCACACCGATGGCTGGCTCGTCGTTCGCATCCGAGACGGCGACCTGGAAGCTCTGGGTGAACTGTACGAGAAATACAAGACACTGGTCTACCGGACGGCCCTGGCGATCACTTGTGACGAGCGGGCGGCTGAAGATATCCTTCAGGATGTCTTTCTGCGGGTGTACAGTTATGCCGACCGCCTCGACGAGAATGTGACGTTGGGGCCGTGGTTATATCGCGTCACCGTCAACTCGGCCTACACCTGGACGAGCCGGGTCAAGCGATGGCTATGCTCGCTTCAGGATACGCTCGACCGTTTGGTGTTATCCCCTCGCTGGTACCCCGAGGCAACGGTAGAGGATCAAGAATGGCGACAGATGCTACAGCAAGCGATTGACGCGTTGCCTTCTGGTCATCGTGTGGTCATCGTCCTGCATTATTTGGAGGGGCTGAGCCTGAGAGAGATTGCCTATGTGACAGGTATTCCAGAAGGGACGGTCAAGTCACGCCTGCATTATGCCCGTCGGAAGCTGCGCAAGACCATTCTGGAACAGGAGCGCAGGCTGGTGCCGGAGGTGGCATATGATTTCACGTAAGGGTGTGTTAGAGAGATCGCCAGCGGATGAACTAGACGGCTTGATCCGGTGGGCGCTGCGGGAAAGAGTGGATGGTGCCGTGCCATCACCCCAGGTTTGGGAGCGCATCAGAGAACGGGTGGAGCGTAGGGCTGCGTCAAAGTGGGCCAGGCTAGACTTGACGTTTTTGAGCACGTTGGTCGTTTGGTTGTTGGCGGACACGTGTCCTCCCTCGTTCGTTATACTGCAACCTACGTGGCGAGGCGAAATCGTGATGAGGAAACATGATTTGGCTGGCGCGCGGGCTTTGGGGCGGAATTATCTGGCGACCAGGCTGGCATTCTAGCCTGGTTGCAATTTGTAAGGAAACTCGTATAATTGCCCTGTCTGGGTTACGTCTTGGACGATACTGAACCTGCTTGTTCTTATTCTCAATTCTTAAGGAGCACTTTATGTCTGCCTACGAAGCACAGCCTGCAACAGAGAACCTGCTCGAGGTGAAAGACCTTGTCACACGCTTTTACACCGAGGATGGCGTCGTCTACGCCGTCAACGGAGTCTCGTACAACCTGAGTGAGGGAGGGACATTGGGAGTGGTGGGCGAGAGCGGGTGTGGCAAGAGCGTCCACGCGCTTTCTGTGATGCGCCTGATTCCTATGCCTCCGGGCAAGATTGAATCCGGGCAAGTTCTGTTGCGAGGTCAGGATATTCTCAAAGTGAGTGAGAGTGAGATGCGCCGGGTGCGTGGCGCAAAGATTGCCATGATATTTCAAGACCCTATGACCTCGCTCAATCCAGTCCTGACCGTTGGTTTTCAGATCATGGAGGCGCTCAAGTTACATCAGGGTATGAATGACAAAGAAGCCCGGGAACGGGCGGCGGAGTTGTTGACCATGGTAGGTATCCCTGAGGCGTCCCAAAGGTTGGACGATTATCCGCATCAGTTCTCAGGTGGTATGCGGCAGCGGGCCATGATTGCGATGGGCCTTTCGTGCAATCCATTGTTGCTGATCGCGGACGAGCCCACGACGGCATTGGATGTGACCATCCAGGCTCAGATCATTGATTTGGTCAAGCGACTGCAAGATAAATTGGGGATGGCGGTTATATGGATCACGCATGACCTGGGAGTGGTCGCCGGGTTGGCGAAGCAGGTCAACGTGATGTATGCAGGGAGCCTGATCGAAAAAGGGCCGGTGAAAGAGATCTATGGCAACCCTCATCACCCTTACACGGTAGGGTTGCTGGGTTCGTTGCCCCACCCTGATGCGCCGCAAGGCGTCAGACTTTTCTCTATCCAGGGTGAACCTCCCGATCTGGTTGGGTTGCCGGAGGGCTGTCCTTTTGCTCCCCGGTGTACGTACGCTGTCGAACGCTGTCTCCACGAGATGCCGCTTTTGGAATCGGCGGAACCTGGGCACATGGTTGCTTGCTGGGAAAAAGAAAGGGTGAGTAAAACACAATGACAGATCAACAACGAGAAGTCATTCTGCGCGTCGAAGGCCTGAAAAAGTATTTTCCCGTCCGGCGAGGCGTCTTCCAGCGACACGTGGGGAACGTCAGGGCGGTGGACGATGTGAGTTTCGACGTCTATCGAGGCGAGACGTTGGGATTGGTAGGCGAGAGCGGATGTGGCAAGACGACCACCGGTCGAACCATCATCCGGCTGTACGAGCCTACAGATGGACAAGTTTATTTTGAGGACGTGGACCTGGCGAGTATCAAGGGCAGTCAACTGCGCCAGATGCGGCGCAAAATGCAAATGATCTTTCAGGATCCCTATGCTTCGCTTAGCCCGCGTATGAGTGTCCTGGGGATTGTGGGTGAGCCATTGGAAGTGCATCGCGTCGCTGCTGGCGCCGAGAGACAGGAACGGGTGGCGGAGCTGCTTCAACTGGTCGGATTGAATCCCGCTCACATGAAGCGTTACCCTCACGAATTCTCCGGCGGGCAGCGGCAACGCATTGGTCTGGCCCGCTCATTGGCGTTAAACCCCGACCTGATAATCTGTGATGAGCCTATATCTGCGCTCGATGTCTCCATCCAGGCTCAGGTGGTCAACTTGCTGGAAGAGTTGCAGGAGAAGCTGGGACTGACGTACATATTTATCGCCCACGATCTGAGCATGGTGCGCCACATTAGCAACCGAGTAGCGGTGATGTATCTGGGCAAGATCGTGGAACTGACTGATAGGGACGAGTTGTACGGCAACCCCCTGCATCCCTATACACAAGCGCTCCTTTCGGCGGTGCCGGTGCCCGACCCAATTGTCGAAGAGCAGCGGCAACGTATCATCCTTGAGGGGGATTTGCCCAGCCCGGCCCATCCGCCCGAAGGTTGTAACTTTAACACTCGTTGCCCGGTGGCGATGGAACAGTGTTTTGAGATGGAACCCGAGTTCATCGAGGTGGAAAAGGGACATTTCTGCGCCTGCCATCGGGTGCAGCCTGAAGTGTGATTTGAGCTCTTGTGATATCGGGGCTGATTGACTGACAAATCTAACATTCAACCGCAGATTGACGCAGATGAATGCTAGATCTGGCCTGAAAACCGCTGGAAATCTGTGTTTATCTGCGTCCATCGGCGGTTAACGCTCGTTATCTGCACTGTTTTGTCAGTCAATCAGTTGAATGGGGGGAAGAATCAGGACGCAGATTCTCGCAGAAAAATGCGGATTTAGGCAACCGCAGGTTGTACTTGACTCTTCAATTCAGTGACATATTCGTCGAACGAAAGGGGGTGGTGGTTATTGGATAGAGCATAATGGCAGAGATACAGTGTGTTGAAAGAAGTGTCTAGCTTAGAATCCGTATATGGAGGAGGAAAAATGTCCAAAAGAATTCTGTTGACCGTCGTCGGTGGATTGGCGGTCGTGAGCATGTTACTGGCGGCCTGCGCCCCGGAGACGATCGTCGAGACCGTCACGGTCGAGGTCGAGGTCCCCGGTGAGGAAGTCGAAGTCGTGGTGACGGCGACTCCTGAACCGGAAGGGCCTGCAGCGGTAGAGAGCTTTGAGGACGTACCCGAGGACGTCCTCGTACAGGTGTGTGAGGACGTGAAAGCGGCGGTCGAGTACGACGACGACGCCCGCACGCTCACCCTGCACCTGGCCGCTCCCTTTGGGCCGACCATGCAGTTGCTGTCGAACGGCTGGGCCTCGCCGCTGGATATGGAGTGGATGGTCGAGAACGGCGACTGGGACGGAGACTGCGCCACGTGGACGCAGTGGCACAACCCTTCTGCCGAGGATAGCATCATCTACGAAGTAGAGAACGGCACCGGCCCCTTCAAGCTGGAGTACTGGCACCACAACGACGAGGTCTCGGCTGTCCGCAACGATGACTACTGGCGCACCGAACCGATGTGGGAGGGCGGCCCGAGCGGCCCCGCCTGGTACGACCGCGTGGTCGAAAAGACCGTTGACGAGTGGGGCACCCGCTTTGCCATGTTACAGGCCGGCGACGTTGACATAGCCTACGTCCCGAAGCAGTACCTGGATCAGGTTGAGCCGTTGGTGGCCGAGATCTGCGACTACCAGACCGGCGAGTGTGAGCCTGGCCCAGGTTCCCAACTCCGCCTGTACAAGGATCTGCCTGGTGTCGTCGGTATCGACTTCTTCTTCTCTATGGAGGTTCCCGAAGAGTCGACCTTCATCGGCAGCGGCAGTCTGGACGGCGCCGGTATCCCGACGGACTTTATGGGCGACGTGAACATCCGCAAGGCGTTCGCCGCTTGCTTCGACTATGAGACCTTCCTGCGCGACGTGGAGAAGAACGAGGCGCTGCAGCGCAACGGCCCCATCATCTGGGGCATGACGGGCCACGACCCCGAGGATCCTCCGACGCCGACGTTCGACATGGCGGCGTGCGAGGAGTACTTTAAGGCAGCGGACGTGGATCACGACGGTATTCCGGCCGGCGAGGACGAGGATGACGTCTGGACCACCGGCTTCTACTTTATGCTGGCCTACAACACGGGCAACGACCAGCGCCGCGTGGCGGCTGAGATGCTCAAGGCAAACGTCGAGTCGCTCAATGAGAACTTTAACATTGACGTCCTGGCGCTGCCGTGGCCGGCCTACCTGAAGCAGCACCGTGCCGGCTACATCCCCATCTACCGCATCGGCTGGCTGGAGGACTATCACCACCCCCACAACTGGGTGCAGCCCTACCTGAGCGCGGCCGGCGCCTACGGTCACGCGCTGGCTCTGCCCGAGGACGTGCAGGCCGAGTTCGACGCCATGATCGCCGAAGCCAAGGGCATCAGTGATGCGGCCGAGCAGCACGAGGCGTACAAGGCCATCCAGCGTATGGCGACCGAGTACCAGACCAGCCTGTGGGGTCCGCAGGCCACCGGCCGGCGCTGGGAGCCGCTGTGGATGGAGGGTTGGTTCCTCAACCCGGCCTTCCCCTGCCCCTTCGTCTATGGCTACACCGAGAGCGAGGACTCGCCGCACCCGACGACCTACATCGAGGCGTCCATCGGCGACCCCGAGACCTTCGACCCGGCCTACATGTACGACACCAGCGCGAGCTGCTGGGTGTGGCGCTTCTATGATCCATTGGTGCACCTGAAGCGCGACAGCTACGAGGAGTTCGTGGGTGGGTTGGCCGATAGCTGGGAGATCTCGGACGATGGCCTGACCTACACCTTCCACATCCGGGAGGGGGTCAAGTTCCACGAGGGCGGCGACCTGGACGCCCACGACGCGGCCTACGCCATCTGGCGCGGTCTGTTGCAAGACCGGGCAGCCGGCCCGCAGTGGATGTTCTGGGATGCTTTCTTCGGCTACGAGACCGCCGAAGATTACGCCATTGACCAGGCGAACGCAGCACTCGGCATGGAATAGAGGTTGCGATTCGCTCACCGAGCCGGGGCCTGGGGCCTCCCGGGCCCTGGCTCAATCTGATTTCTGGTTTGTTTGGTCCAAGATTTGCAGATTTGGTTGCACCAAGTCTTTGAATCTTGGATCTGGCAAAAATTGTAGTAACTGTTCAAGGGAAAGCCTGTTTTACCACAAAGTACACAAAGGAAAAAACCAAAAACAGTCGCAGAACTTGTGAAATCACTTTCTTGGTGTCCTTCGTGCCCTTCGTGGTTCTCCAAAATAGGTATGCCTGAACGCTTACAGATTGTATCTTCTCAATAGGGGGCATATATGACTGCATACATCCTTCGTCGGTTGATGGTTGTGCCGCTAATTCTATTTGGCGTGAGCCTGTTAATCTTTAGCATGTTGATGCTGCTTAGCCCACTGGAGCGAGTGGCTCTATACGTGCACGATGTCCCCCACACGGCCGACGCCCTCGACCGTCTGATCGAAAAGTATGGGCTGAACGACCCGCCCCACGTTCAGTACTGGCGCTGGCTGGTGGGGCGGACGGACCCCGATACGGGCGAGATACAAGGGGGGATCCTGCGAGGGGATTTTGGCTACTCGCACACCGCAGGCATGTCGGTGATGAGAGCGATCAGGGAAAAGCTGCCGGGGACAGCCGAGTTGGGTCTCTTGGGCGTGGTACCCTGTGTGACGATTGGCATCTGGCTGGGGGCTCTCTCGGCAGTGAACCACAATAAGCTGGTGGATCACGTACTGCGCACCTTTTCGATCATTGGTTATGCGCTGCCCACCTTTGTGTTCGGCCTGCTGATGCTGATGCTGTTTTACTCCAAACTGAATTGGTTCCCACCGGAACGTCTTTCTCAGTGGGCCAAGGAAGTAGTGTATAACCCAGAGGTGTTCACCCAATACACCCACATGAACACCATTGATGCCCTGTTGAACATGCGGTTGGACATCTTTTTCGATGCGCTGCGACACCTGGTGTTGCCGGTGACGGGGCTTTCGTATTTGAATTGGGCGCTGATACTGCGCGTGATGCGCTCTTCGATGCTGGAATCGCTGCGGCAGGATTATATCACTACCGCCCGCGCGAAAGGGTTGGCGGAAAAAGTGGTCATCAACTTGCACGCGCGTAAACCCGCTCTCATCCCGGTGGCGACCGTGGGGGGGTTCATCTTTATCAGTTACTTGACCGGCGTGGTGATCACCGAAACGATCTACAACCTGCCGGGTATGGGCAGGATGTACGCCAATGCTGCCCTTAACCTGGATATCATCACCCTGCTGGGGCTGACCATATTCAACAGCATGATATTGATCGGAGGTAACCTGATGGTGGATATTCTGTATGCATTCATTGATCCGCGAGTGAGGCTATCATGACGACGCGCAAATTACTAAAACAGCTGCTGACTAACCCACTCTCCCTGACGGGGATCATCTTGATCCTGTTCTTTGCTTCCGTCGCGATATTCGCGCCGTTCATTGCCCCTCCTCCTGAACGGGCGCGTGACCCGTATGATATGCCTCGCCTGGGATGGACGGCGGAGCCAGAGCCGCCGAGTAAGGAGGCCTACTTTGGCACCACCGAGGGACAGTACGACATCTTTTACGGCGTGGTGTGGGGCACGCGGCTGGCGTTCAAGGCGGGCCTGATCGTGAGCGTGGCGACGCTGGCGGTCGGGTTGGTGATAGGGACGACGGCCGCTTACTATGGAGGGTGGGTGGATGAGGTCTTGATGCGCATCGTCGAGATCTTTCAGGCCTTTCCCTTTCTCCTGGCCGCCATCACGACGGCTGCTGTCCTACAACCCAAGCTGGGGCGCGGTATCTGGACGCCCGTAATCGCGCTGATCGTTTTTGGCTGGCCCAGTTATTCCCGCCTGATCCGGGGTGACGTTCTGTCGGTCAAAGAGCGGGAGTACGTGCTGGCGGCCCGTGTGACCGGGGCCAGCGACTTTCGCATCGTCCTGCGCCACGTGTTGCCTAACGCTATCTTTCCCCTGCTGGTAGTGGCCTCAATGGACATTGGCACTTGGGTGCTGAGCTTTGCGGCGCTGAGTTTCCTGGGCCTGGGCGTGCAGCCGGGCTACTCTGACTGGGGACAGATCATATCCTTTGCCCGCAACTGGATTCCGGTGCTGGCGGAAAAGTGGTTCATCATCTTTTTTCCTGGGATGGCGATCACGTTCTACGTGTTGGGTTGGAATCTGTTGGGGGATGCCTTCCGCGATATCCTCGACCCGCGTATGCGTGGGTCGCGCGGAGCGGCGTGAGGTGCGTTTCAAGTTGGCAGACCGATCTTTTGACGGCTCGTGCGTTTGCACGCTCCCAAGAACCTGCAAGGGGGGCCGGAATCCATGCCTGGCAGTTTCTCGCCGCAAGAAGAACGTGTAGGGTTCTGCCCCCCTGACAATGCTGGCGAATAAAGGGAGTGGCTAGAGGCCACTCCCTTTATTCTTGGATCGTGGGAGAGGCGAATTTGCGCCCCGTTATACTCTGGCTCGTCGTGTGCTGGACGGGGTGGGTTTTGTCAGGTATTCGCTTCTGCGCATTGATCTACCGCCACGGGTGTAGTCCCTCGAAAGCGGCACTCGATCTCGAAACCGGTGTCAAATCGGGCCGACATAAAAATCCATGCGCCATGCTGGCTCGATCTGGTCGAGGCGAAAGTTTCGCCGAGTTGGTCGCTGTGATTGTTTAACCACGTGATCACCGCTTCATCAACGACCAGAGAGGGATCATCGCCGTTCAACCAGGCCCGCTCGCCGTACAGCCCGGCCCGAACCAATTCATTCATCCAGTCTTGGTACGTATCGGAGATGGGGCTACAGTATCCTACCTGGCCGGCCGTGGTCAGGCAACGCAGGCTAAACCCGTTGTCGAAGGCGATGTCCGCCAGGCCGGTGTAATAAGTGTCCAGGTCGTACTCCACCAGGTGAACCGTATATTGATCCGAGAGCCGCTCGCGGTGACGGGCCACGCTGAAATAGTTCAACCCGCTCGATTCGGCCTCTTCGTCCGTTCCGGCCAAGACAAGGGTGACGATTTCATCCGTGGTTTGCTGGAGAGCGCGTAGAGGTTGGTTGACCAGGTCGTCGGTGGCCCAAAAGATGGGAAGGGTGAGCGGAGTGCACGCCAAGAGCGCCAGCCACGCCCGGCCTCCGATCTTGCCGCTGGGCGTGATTTGATCCCAGATCCATCCCACGACCAGGCGTTCGACGATGCCAGCCGCGGCGCCCATTCCGGCGCCTATCACTGTTACGAGAGCCGTTCTCGTCGCGGCCGAACTGCCATAGGGAAAGATGACCAGCCCCCACAGCTCCCGGTCCGCGAGCCACGCTGCCAAATTGCCGCCGTCGAATGGGACATGTCCCGCAACCATTCCCATCAGCGCGCCGGCCGTCGCCCACAGGGCGGTGGAGACGACCATGGAAGAGGACGCGACCGCGAACCGGCCGGTCAGGCTAGCGATGATGATGGCGAGCGGCATACCCAAAAGTAACTTGTTCCACGCCAGGGCCACAGAGTGTGAGGAAAGCAGCAGCGCGTCGTATCCCCACGTGAGCAGCGCAAAACTGAGGCCAAAGACCAGGCCGTACATAGTTCCAGCCGACAGGAAGCGTTTGCGTGTGTCTCGTTCGTTCACCGTTGTTCTAGGGAAGCGGTTGTCAATCATTCCGTTCTCTCCTTTTGCTTTTTCCACCATGTATACCATTTATCGTCTCCTATGGTTCAAGACGCCGGTATGTGAATTGTATCCTATCGGCGTGGACTACCGGCCAAGCAGTAATTCCCGTTTTAAAGCCGCACCGCCGTAAAACAGACGGTGCTGGCTAGTTTTTTCCTATGCACCTAAGCTAGAATTGCCAAAACGGGAATTGCTGCCGGCCAAGTTGGAGCAAGAGCGATAGAAAACATTGGGCTGAAGACGTATTGTGGAGATGAACCAACGAGCCGCCAGCGGGGTATTATCAATGGACGCTACTGGAATTGTCTCGCATATACCGTTGAAGGGAGGCCAACGTGATACAGTACATCGTTCGTAGGTTGCTGATCTTGCCATTTATCATGTTACTCGTGACGTTCATCCTTTACCTGCTCCTACATCAACTCCCTCCCGAGCAGCGCGCAGAGATATACCTGCCCACTTTGAAACCCAATACAACTCTCGAGGAAAGAGCCGAGATCATTGAAGACATCATTGAACGGTATGGTTTCGATGAGCCGTTTCTGCTCCAATATATAACTTGGTTGCGTAACCTTCTGGCGGGAGAATGGGGTTATGCGCCATCGTGGGGACAACCTGTTCTGAGAGGTCTCTTGCGGCGCGCTCCGGCAAGCGCCGAACTGGCGCTCGCCGCGACAATCCCGGCTATTGCGTTGGCGCTTACGATAGGTAGTCTGGCTGCCCGGCGCTATGGTCGCTTTCCCGATCACGTCGTCCGTACGGTTGCCTTTGTAGGCTGGGCTTTTCCCTCCTTTATCCTCGGTTTGATACTGATCAATGTCCTTTACGCCTGGCGCGGCTGGTTTCCTCCCAACCGTTTGAGTATGTGGGCCGAGCACTTTGTCGCGGGGGAGAGCTTTCGCGTCTACACCGGGATGTATACTGTGGATGCGCTGCTGAACGGCGACCTAAAGTTATTCGCGGACGCTGTTCGACATTTGGTGTTGCCTGCATTTACGCTGGCTGTCGCGCAGTGGGCGCTGCTCACGCGCATCATGCGTTCCTCGCTGCTGGACGTGCTGGGGGAGGACTATATTACCACTGCCCGGGCCAAGGGCGTGCGCGAGCAGACGGTCATCAATCTCCACGCCCGCCGCAACGCGATTCTCCCCTTGATCTCGACCGGCGGCGTCACAGTCTCGTTGCTCATCAGTGGGATCGTCGTGGTCGAAACCATCTTTAACTTTGCCGGCCTTGGGTATGCGGCGACTGAGGCCATTTTAGCCGTTGATATTCCGGCCGTGGTGGGGTTCACTCTCTTTGTCAGCCTTGTCACCGTGCTATCGAGCCTGGTCGCCGATATTGCCTGCGCCTTTGTTGACCCTAGAGCTAGAACGTACTGAGCGAGTGTATCAGAGACACCGAGGTGCGCGGGACGGAGGTATGTGTAGATGAGTAGTTTCAGAACTGTGCGCATAATGCTCTCGAGCGCGGTCAAACGCATAACGTTGAACCCAGAGTTGCTGTCTGGTATTCTGATCGTTCTGGTGTTCGCTGGCTTCGCTGTCGCGGCGCCTCTGATCGCGCCGCCCGAGGGAGAGGATCCCTACATGCTCCCCAAAGATGGCTGGGATAACGTCCCTCATCCGCCTAGCCCAGAGCACCCGTTGGGCACGATGCCTGACCAGTACGATATGCTGTACGGGCTCGTCTGGGGCACTCGAGTTGCTTTCCGGGTGGGAGTGATCATCACTTTGGGCCGGGCACTGATCGGCGTTCTCGTAGGCGTGGTTTCCGGTTACTATGGGGGGATGCTCGACGCGCTGATGATGCGGGCGACGGACGCCTTCCTCTCATTTCCCATCGTGGCGGCTGTTTTGGTGATGTTGAGTGTCTCGGTGGACGTGTGGGAGCTTCGGCTGGGCGAGGGTGACCGCGCCATCATCCTGGCGCTCATCTTGTTTGGTTGGATGCAATACGCACGGCTGGTGCGTGGAAACGTGTTGGTCGAGCGGGCGAAGGAATATGTGAGGGCGGCCGTATCCATAGGCGCTGGGGACGGGCGTATCATTTTCCAGCACATCATCCCTAACGCCACCCGGGGACTGTTTGTCCTCTTTGCCTCTGACGTCGGCGCGATGGTCGTGACGGTGGCTGCACTGACTTTTATCGGCCTCTCTGGAGGCGAGCCAACGGCCGATTGGGGAGCGATGCTGCAAACCTCTCGTGACTGGATCATTGGAGCTCCAACCGAGGCTTTCAAATATTGGTATACGTACATATCGCCCAGCGTAGCTATCGTGTCGTTCTCGATTGGGTGGAGCCTCATCGGCGATGGTCTGCGCGAGTCCCTGGATCCCCGTCGCCGGAAAATTTTGCGGCGCCGCCGGAGTCGGAGATAGTCGTTGAGGACGAATGGGAGTTCGCGGCTATAATGTTATTCTCGGGTAACTGCTCAGCCTGTCATTGCGAGCCGCGCTTTTTGCGGCAGCCTGCCCAGAGCGTAGCGAAGGGAAGCAATCTCCAATTTCCCAAGTGAGGATTGCGCCTCTCGTCTGCGAGAGGCTGTCGCTCCGCTCCTCGCAATGACGGGCAAGAACTGCATTGGTTGAGCAGTTACATTCTCGGATCGTAACTGCTCAGGTCAGACCTCCGAGGTCTTTGACAACCGTTTCGCCCACTGCAAATGTTTAAAACGGCCAATGTTTTGCGCTCGAATAAGCTGCAATGAGACCTCGGAGGTCTAAATAACTACCAAGCTGAGCAGTTACCTCGGATCAATAAACGTGAACTCGTTCACCCTCGATAACAGAGATGTAGGGCGGTTTTGCTGACCGCCGTTGGTCAGATAGCATGGTGTATTTCTGGAGGCTTTCATGTCCCAAGTTCAGTCCTTCGCCGAGCGCGTGATTGAGAACATTGAGCGTGTGATCGTCGGCAAGCGCGCCACCGTGGAACTGGCCGTGACCGGCCTGCTTTGCCAGGGGCACCTGTTGATAGAGGACGTGCCCGGAGTGGGCAAGACGGTGCTGGCCCGCAGTCTGGCCCGCTCGCTGGGTTGCTCGTTCAGCCGTATCCAATTCACGCCCGACATGCTGCCCAGCGACGTGACCGGCGTTTCCATCTTTAACCAGGCCGATCACCAGTTCGAGTTTCGACCGGGGCCGGTGATGGCCCAGATCGTCCTGGCCGACGAGATCAATCGCGCCACACCCAAGACCCAGGCCGCTCTGCTGGAGGCTATGGAGGAGCGCCAAGTCACTGTGGATGGCGCGACACACTTTTTGCCGCGCCCCTTCATGGTACTGGCTACTCAGAATCCAATCGAGTACGAGGGCACCTTCCCGCTTCCCGAAGCGCAACTGGACCGCTTCTTACTGCGCGTTCGCTTGGGATACCCCGAGGTAGAGGCCGACGAGGTCAACATCCTGAGACGGCAGCAATTCCACCACCCGCTGGAGGATCTGGAACAGGTTGTCTCGGTGAAGGAACTGTCCCGGTCACAGGAGGCGGTAAAAGAGGTGTACGTAGCTCCGGCCGTGGAGCGTTATATCGTGCGCCTGGCGCGCCAGACCCGCGAACATGCCGAGGCATATCTGGGCGCCAGCCCGCGCGGTAGTCTGACCTTGTACCGGGCCGGGCAGGCGCGGGCCGCCATCCAGGGTCGGGAATTTGTGCTCCCGGACGACGTCAAGGCTTTGGCCCTGCCGGCCCTGGCCCACCGCGTGATACCCGGCCCGGCGGCGCGCCTGCGAGACGTGACCGCCGAGCTCATCGTGCAACAAGTCGTGGACGAGATGCCGGTGCCTGGCGGAGACCTGACCGGCAAAGAGTAAGAGATGCTCCGCTTTGTCCGCAACTCCCCTTCGCTGCGTGTGGTGCTGATGCTGTTCGCCCTCAGCCTGTTGGCTTTGGCAGCTACGGGCGCGCCCATCTACTCCCGTCTGAGTTACCTGTGGGGGCTTCTTTTGCTGGGGAGTGGAGCCTGGGCCGCACAGTCGCTGCGAGGTGTGAGTGTGCGGCGCGAGACGCGAATCCGGCGCGCTCAGGTGGGACAGATCTTTCAGGAGCGATTCGAGGTCCAGAATAGGAGCCGCCTGCCGCGCATGTGGCTGGAGGTGGACGACCGATCCACCTCGCCGGGCTCGCGGGGATCGTGTGTGCTTCCCCTCATTTGGGGAGGTCAACGCTGGCCCTACCGGACGCGCATTCCCTTGTTGCAGCGGGGCGTGTTTACCCTGGGGCCGACGGTGATATCGTCGCGTGACCCATTTGGCCTTTTCCCGGTCAGCCGCACCGTGCCGCCTAGTGGTTCCCTATTGGTGTACCCTATGACGGTGGAGGTGCACGCCTTTCCCAACCCGTCGGGACTGCTGCCTGGTGGGGAGGCGTTGCGCCGCCGCACGCATCAAGTGACCCCGAATGCAGCGGGCGTGCGCGAGTACGAACCCGGTGATTCCCTGAACCGCATCCACTGGACGAGCACGGCGCGGAGGGGACGACTGATGGTCAAGGAATTTGAGTTGGACCCCCTGGCCGAAGTGTGGATTCTCCTGGACGCCGCTCGAGAGGTACAGGCCGCCCTGCCTCAACCCCCGCTCGTTTCCTCCGTAGACGTGTTGTGGCGCTCTTTGACGCAGGCCCTGACCCAGGTGGTGCTGCCTCCATCCACCGAGGAGTATGGGATAAGCATCGCTGCCTCGTTGGGGCGTTACTTTTTGCGGCGTAAACGAGCAGTGGGCCTGGTGAGCTGTGGGCGGTCTCAATCTCTGGACGTGTTGCCTCCCGATCGGGGAGGACGGCAGTTGGGCAAGATATTGGAGGCCCTGGCGCTGTTACACGCCGAGGGAGAGCTGTCCATCGCGGCCCTGGCTACGGCCCAGGCCCAACACCTGCCGCGTGGCAGCACGGTGATCTTGATCACCCCCTCCGTTCGGGAGGAGGTGGCTCTGACCGTGGACGTCTTGCTGCGACGAGGATTGCGGCCAGTGGCCGTCTTGCTTGATGCCGCCTCGTTCGGCGGTCCGCCAGGTACGACGGCGCTGGCGAATACTATCGAGATGCTGAATGTGCCGGTGTGCCGAGTAGTGAGTGGCGCAGACCTGGGAGCTTCTTTGAGCGCGACAAATGGCAAATGATGATTGACACAGCTAGTTCCCGCGATCGGGACACGGAAACACAGTCGTTAGATCGCCAACTGGACTGGCCGGCTGTCCTCCTGCTGTTGGTTGCCCTGCTCACCGCCGCCAGCCGCCTGGTCGTCGCAGGGTGGACCGGTCACCTGGGCATGGCGCAGACGCTGGTCTTTCTGGGGACGGTGACCGGTCTGGCCCTGGGCCGGAGCAGATTTTCCCCACGCCTGGTAGTTCTGTTGGCCTCGGCCTACGGCCTGTTCGCTATTCCCTGGCAACTTGGCCTCACGCTGGAGGGTGACTTTCTGTGGATCGAGCGCCTCGCCATCCTGTCCGACCGGTTGACCATCACCGTGGGCCGCATCGTGCAGCATAGGCCCGTGCTGGACCCCGCATTTTTTCTGCTCACAATGTCCACGCTTTTCTGGGTGCTAGGCGCGCAGGCCGGTTATACCCTGACTCGCTATGGACGGGCCTGGCAGGCTGCTCTCCCCGCTGGCCTGGTTACTCTCGTTATTCAAACCTCCGATCCCCTTGTGGCCGGCCGCGCCTGGTTCCTGGCCGCTTATATTTTCCTGACCCTATTGCTCCTGGTTCGCCTGACCTATCTGCGACATCGCGCTCGCTGGCAACGGTCTCGCATTCCCTTGCCTTTCATCGGCCTCGACCTGGCGCTCATTCATCTGTTCATCGCTGCTCTGCTCGTCCTGACGGCCTGGACCATACCGGTTCTGGCGACCGCCTTGCCCGCCGCCGAGCAAGCGTGGCACCGCGCCACTCGGAACTGGTCCTCCGTGAGCGATTTCTTGGACGACGTTTTTGCGCCCTTGCGCGGTTCTGTCAGACTGGTCGGCTATACTCACTATGGCGACCAGCTTTCCTTGGGGCGTGAGAAACAACTCTCCGACACTCTCGTTCTGACCGTCGAGACTCCGCCTCACCTCGACGAGAGATTCCGCTACTATTGGCGCACCCGTGTCTACGATTCTTATACCGGCGGCCAATGGAGCAGCACTTTTCCCATCACGCGCTCCGTCACCCCTTCCTATTCGGGCTTGACTTTTCCCGACCTGGAGAGCCGCCAGACGGTCACTTTTACTTTTACCCCTGCTGTTCCCATCGCGACCCTCTTTACCGTTCCGCAGCCGCTATGGGTCAGCCGCCCTGCCCAGGCCGATCTGGCTTACAACCCCGATGGCAGCGTCGACCTGACCGCTTTGCACGCCAACCCTCCTCTGGATAGCGAAGAAACCTACCAATCCCGCTCTTCCATCAGCACTGTCACCGTCGCCCAACTGCGCGCGGCCGGCGCCGACTATCCCGAATGGGTCGCCGAGCGCTACCTGCAGATTCCTTCCAGCGTCACGACCCGCACCCTGGAATTGGCCCGTCAGATCGCTCTCCCCGGGGATAACGCCTACGACACTGCGGCCGCCGTGACCTTCTACCTGCGCACCCACGTTCGTTATGCCGATACCGTTCCCCCTGTACCCGCCGGTCGAGAGCCTCTGGACTGGTTTCTCTTTGACCTGCGCGAGGGTTTCTGCAACTATTATGCCTCCGCGGAGGTTATAATGTTGCGCTCGCTGGGCATCCCTGCCCGCCTGGCCGCCGGCTTTGCCCAGGGCGAACGCCAGGAAGAGGAGGATGCTTACCTGGTGCGCCAGAGCGATGCCCACGCCTGGCCCGAAGTCTACTTTCCTGGTCTGGGCTGGGTAGAATTCGAGCCTACCGTTTCTTACCCTCCTCTCGAGCGTCCGTTGGGCGAAAGCCCCATTATGCCGCCCGGCGCAGACCCCGACAGGCACCGGCGCGACCTGGAGGAATTTCCGGAGGATTTCTACCCGCTCGACGACGAACCGCTGCCCATTGACCTACTGCCCCCAATTCCGCGCTCTGAGGTTCCCTGGGATTTGCTCCTGACCCTGGGACTGTTCGTGTTTCTCCTTGCCTGGTCAGTGCGCCTCGAGCACGACTATGCGCCCATTCCCACCTTGCTGGAGAGAGGACTAGATCTTTTAGGCTTCAAGCCGCCCGTTATCCTGCGCCGCTGGGCTCGCTACGCCGCTCTCACCCCGCTGGAGCGCGCCTACCTCGAATTGAACCGCGCCTTGACCCGCCTGGGCTCCCCTCCCGCTCCTGCCGACACGCCGGCCGAGCGCGCCCTGGCTTTGACCCGCTTGCTCTCAGAGGCCGCGGACCCCATCCAACGACTGCTGGCCGAATTCCACGTCGCTGCCTACAGCCCTCGCTCTGGCAACCTCCGTGTCGCCAGGCAGGCCGCCCGCACGATCCGCGATCTCTCCTGGCGGGCCAGGATCCGCCGCCTGGTCGCCCGCTGATGCGGGCTTGATCTCTCACCTGGCGAATTGAGAGTTGCTCCCTGGCTCATGTGGTGTTATACTTTGGCCCTAGCAAGATGACGCGCCTGGTGTAATAGGCGCGTTCGAGTTAAAACTACTGCTATTGATTGGGAGGTGTGTTGTGACTAGAAGAATAGTTTTGTTTCTTTCCCTGACTTTGCTGATCGGAGGGCTAAGTGGATGTGATGGGGCAGCCTCGTCGCCGGATGAAACTCCAATTCCCGTCGTGGAAGGACTGGAAGGCCTGGATAGCTATCACGTCCGTCTAAGCATGTCTTTCGATTCCGTCACGAGCGGCAGCCCGGTGCAGGTGAGCTATGAGATGTACATAGACCGCGTGGCCGATCCCTTCGCCCAGTACGTCCTGGTCCGGCGTGGAGGTACAATAGAGGACTATGAGTTTTTCTATTTCCCGGACAGACAATATCTCATCGTCGGAGGGGGAGAGTGTCTCTACCTGCCGGCTGAAGGAAACGAAGCGATGGAGCCAGAGATGTTCAAGCCCGACGAAGTCTTGGGTGAGGACGTGGAGGAGCATCGCGTTCAGCCCGACGAGTACGTTAACGACGTGCTCTGCCGCCATTATGTCATCGAGAGCAGCGATGATTCCGGCAGCACCGAGGGGGAAGTGTGGGTGGCTGTGGAGGGGAACTATATCGTCAAATACGTGCTGCAGACCAAAGGCGCGGATCCCGAAACAGGTGACGTGGGGCGCGCCGAGTGGGAGTATGAGGTAAGCGACATCAACGCGCCCATCGCCATTGAGCGGCCGACCGACTGTGAAGAGGCCATAATAGGCGAGTTCCCCGGCATTCCCAGCCCGACCGACTGATTCCCGCGCCCTCGCAATGTTCTCGATGGCTGAGGGCAACGGCTCAAGATGAGGGGCCGTTGCTACAACATCACACGGGCCGAGAGTTGCACTTCGGCCCGTGTGATGTTATACTCGATCTCTGAGGAGGAATGGATGCTGTACCGCTGTCGTTGTATTTCTGTTGCTTTCATTGTAGCGGCTCTACTGCTCACCGCTTGCGCCCCCCAGGTCGTGACCGTCACCGTGACGACGCCGCCGGAGACGGTCGTGGTTACGGCTACTTCTCCTCCATCGCCTCTCCCACCGCCGCCGCAGCCAAAAGCGCTCACCGTCTGCCTGGTGGGTGAGCCAGACACGCTGTATCTCTACGGCGGCTCCCGCTTGGCGGCCACGCGGCACGTGATGGAAGCGCTCTACGATGGCCCCATTGACAATCTGAACTATGCTTACCAGCCGGTGATCCTGCGGAAGATACCTAGCGTCGTTGATGGAGACGTCGTTACGCGCAAGGTGCTGGCACGGGAGGGAGTCCGCGTCGTTGATACGACGGGCGAGGTCGTGGAACTGGTGGAGGGGGTGCTGGTTCGACCGTCCGGTTGCTATGCCGATGGATGCGCCGTCGAGTTCGACGGCGCCCCATTGTGGATGGAAAGATTGGAGGTCACCTTTGAGCTACGGGACGACGTTACCTGGGCCGACGGCGAACCGCTCACAGCGGAGGACTCGCTGTTTGCCTTTCGCCTGGCCTCCAATCCGGCCACGCCCGGCAATCACTACCTGACGGAGCGTACGGCGCAGTACAGCGCCCTGGACGAGCAGCGCGTGCGTTGGATCGGACTGCCCGGATTCATTACCCCTACTTACTTGCTCAACTTTTTCGCCCCTCTGCCGCGCCATCAACTGAGCGGCCGCTCTCCCGCCGACCTGTTGCAGGCCGACGAGACCCTGCGCGCCCCCCTGGGTTGGGGCCCGTTCGCCGTCGAGGAGTGGACGCCGGGCGACCACATCACGCTTGCCCGCAACCCCAACTACTTCCGCGCCGCCGAGGGACTGCCCTACCTGGATCAGGTCGTGTTTCGGTTCACCTCCGATGCTTCAGACATGATAGCCGGGCTGCTTGCGGGCGATTGTGACATTGGAGTTCAGGATGGCGACTTTGAACCGTTCATGCCGTTGCTGGTGCAGGCCGAGCAGGATGGTTTACTGGAGCTGGTCTCCGCGCCCGGCAATGGCTGGGAGCACATTGACTTTGGCATCGCTCCGGCGTCCGACTACCGGCGTCCGGATTTCTTTGGAGACGCGCGGGTGCGTCAGGCCATCGCCCAGTGCATTGACCGCCAGGCCATCGTGGACGAGGTCACCTATGGACGCGGCAGTATATCGGACAGTTACCTGCCGCCGGGCCACCCGCTCTACCCGGACGACGAATTGGTGCATTGGGACTATGATCCTGCGGCCGGCCGGGCTTTGTTGGAGGAAGTCGGGTGGGTGGACGAGGACGAGAGCGGAGTGCGCCAGGCTCGTAGCGTGCGGGGGGTTCTGACCGGTACGCCGTTCGAGATCACGCTGCTGGCATCCGCAGACAGCGCAGTCGCACAGCAAGTTGGCCGTATCGTCAAGGCCCACCTGGCGGATTGTGGCATTCGAGTCGATTTGGAGACCCGGCCCTCGCAAGAGTTCTTTGCCGAGGGCCCGGAAGGGCCGCTCTTTGGCCGCCGGTTCGACCTGGTCGAGACGACCTGGTGGTTTGACCTTGCACCGCCGTGCGATCACTACCTCTCCAGCGAAATACCGGCCCGGGATCGCTGGTACGGTGGTAATCCCAGCGGATACAGTAACCCCGAATACGACGCGGCCTGCCAGGCCGGTCTACAGGCGTTGCCCGGCGCCCCAGAGTACGCAGAGCACCACGGGCAGGCGCAGATCATCTTTTCCGAGGAACTCCCGGCCATTCCCCTATTCGTGCGGCCACGGGTCGCCGTGGCCCGGTCTGGCGTGCTGAATTTGGCGATGGACTCGACCGCTCGGAGCGAGTTGTGGAACATTGAGATGCTCGACGTAGAATAGTAACGTGTGATACGTAACCTTGCCCTTGTGCGTGTCCGCAAAAAACGTATAATCAGCATTGCGTCTTTACGCATATTACGTCATTACGTATGATGAACGATATTCAACAAACACCGCCTCCCCGCATCTTGGTCGTCGAAGATGACGTCGAGATGGTGGAAATGATGCAACACATGCTGGCTTTGGTGCGTTGTGATGTGCTGATCGCGCATTCGGGCGAGGAAGCGCTTGCCACTTTGCACCGCGAGTCGGCCGCGGGGCGCGAAATTGACCTGGTCTTGTTGGACGTCATGGTGCCGGGCATGGACGGCTACGAAGTGATCACCCGGGTCAAGGCTGACCCCGTGCTCCGCAATACCTCCATCATCATGACCACGGCCCTCGATTCGGTCAGCGACAAGACACTGGGGCTGGGATTGGGGGCCGACGATTATCTCACCAAGCCCTTCGACCCCCAGGAACTATTGGCGCGGATTGACGCCATCATGCGCATCCGGCGCAGCGAAAAGGCGTTGCGCCGGCGCAATCAAGAACTGGCGGCCCTCATCGAAATCAACCGCATGGTCACCTCCAGCCTGGACCTGGACGCGGTTCTAAAGGCGACGGTGCTGGGCATCCGTGAAATCCTGCGGGTGGAGGCCGGCTCCCTGGTGCTGGTGGACGAGGAAGCGGACAGGCTGGTCTTTCGCACCACCTTTAGTCCCGAGCAGGGCTGGGTCACTGGCCGGACGATCCAGCCGGGGGAGGGCATCGTCGGCTACGTCGTGGGGTATGGCGAACCCAAGATCGTCAACGACGTCGAGCGCGACCCTTACTTTTTGGCCGAGGTTGACGAGGAAGCGGGCATCACTTCTCGCGCCATCCTCTGTGCGCCGTTGACAGTCCGCGATCGAGTGATCGGCGCCATTGAGGTGATCAACAAGCTGGACGGCGAATTCACCGAGCAAGACCTGGAATTGTTGCAGGCAATGGCGGCCTCGGTCGCCGTAGCTGTTGATAACTCTAACCTGTACAACGAGCTGGCCGACTTTACCAAGGAAGTAGAACGTTCGCAGGCGCAACTCGTACAGGCGGAAAAGATGGCTGCTATTGGACGCTTGGCCGCTTCCATTGCTCACGAGATCAACAACCCTCTACAATCAATCCACAACAGTATGCACCTGAGCTTGCACGAGGGCCTGAACGAGGACAAACGGTTCGAGTACCTGAGTATGGCCCAATCTGAGGTGCGAAGGTTGATCGAGATCGTGCAACGCATGCTGGATTTCTACCGTCCTTCACGGGGCGGCATAGTGCCCGCCGACATCAACAAAATCGTGGAAAACGTGCTGGCCCTGGCCCACAAGCGGCTGCAACACGGTCACGTCCGCGTGCGTACCAGCCTGACCTCCGATTTGCCGGTTGCATCTGTGGTTTCCGATCAGATCACCCAGGTGTTTTTGAATATTGTCATCAATGCTATAGAGGCTATGCCGAATGGTGGAGATTTGCGTTTGGAGACGGCGCTCTCGGAGGATAGCGAGTGGGTTCTGGTGCGCTTCAGGGATACCGGCCCGGGGATGTCGGCGGAACAAATCGCCAACCTGTTCGAGCCTTTCTATACCACCAAGAGCGATGGCACCGGATTGGGGTTGGCCATAAGCTACGGAATCGTAGAGCGTCACGGCGGCTCGATTGAGGTATCGAGCCAACCGGGACAGGGGGCGACGTTCGTGGTCAAGTTGCCTGTCAATTGAGTTGGGACGTGGAATCAACTATTCCGAAGACAATCTTGTAGGAAGACTTTGTAGGTCATGCTTGCAGCGTGACTAGAGCGAACGTCTGGTATTTGCAAAGGGTGAGGATGAGGAAATGGTGGAGCAACAATCTGCAAACATCATGGTAGTGGACGACGAGGCCGTAGCCCGCATCTCTTTGGCAGAAGTGCTAAAACTGGAAGGTTATCGCGTGGCTACGGCTGCCAGCGGCGAGGAAGCGCTAAGCCTGTTGGACAAGAGCGAGCCTTTCGACCTGATAGTGCTTGATCTCAAGATGCCGGGGATGGATGGGCTCGATGTGACCGATGCTGTGCGGAGGCGATCCCCTGGTACGGTGATCGTTTTGCTGACCGCCTTCGGGACGTTGGAGACGGCGATGCAAGCCATCAAGCACGGAGCGCACGACTACCTGCTAAAACCATGCCCTGTACCCGATATTTTGGCGAGTGTGCGCAAGGGTCTAACAAAGCGCCAACAAGAACAGCAGCGTCAGCACTTGGTCAGCCAATTGCAACACGCGATAACAGAACTGGTGACAGTAGAGGGCGCTGAGACGTCCGAGGAAATTGCATCGCCCCAGCCCGATCACCTCGTGCAAGTCCGTGACATTGTAGTGGATCGCCAGAGACACGTCGTTACGTTGCGCGGACACCAGTTGGACCTGACTCCCACCGAGTTCAAGATACTGAGTTGCCTCGTGGAGACGCCGGATCGAGTTTGGAGTCCACAAGAATTGGTGCGGCACGCCCAGGGATACGAGACCGATGCCTGGGGCGCGCGCGCGATCATCAGGGTGCACATTCGCCGCCTGCGCAAGAAAATGGAGACGGATCCCTCTGATCCCGAATACATCCTCAACGTGCGTGGCGTCGGCTATATGTTTGTGGGCGGCAAAGCCGGGTCCTAGCTACACCCGTTTGCAAAGCATAAAGTGCCCGGTCTACGGAGCAGTCATCATGAACTCCGTTCACCCTCAATAACGAAAATACTTGCGCG
>CAYMWP010000080.1:0-21579 GCA_964393895.1 uncultured Anaerolineales bacterium
TGGATGGAACGCCGGTATCCGACATCTGCGATCAGCACGATCTGCAGCCCACGGTCGGACGGGCCGGGCAGGAAGGAGGCGAGCGTTGCTAAACACACCCACGGTCCAAGAGGTGGTAGAACAGGTCGTCGCCGGGACGACCACCGAGCAGGAGAGGGCCGTCGCCCTGCACGATCACGTGCGCGAGCGCGTCAAGTTCGGCTTCAACCCCTACTTTGACGCGGGAGCGCCGGACTATGTGCTGGCCTGCGGCGTCGGACACTGCAATCCCAAGAGCCGGCTGCTGGTCGCCCTCTTTCGGGCGGCCGGCCTGGAGAGCCACCAGCATTTCGTCGTCATCCCCAAAGAGATCCTAAAGGGCGCCATCCCGACCAGCCGCTTCTGGATGATCCCGGGGGAGCTGTCGCACAGCTACGTCGAGGTCCAGATCGAGGGCGCCTGGTGCGCCATCGACAGCCACATCGTAGATAGTCCCCTGCTGCACGCGGCCCAGGCCCGGCTGGCTGCGGAAGGCCGCGCCCTGGGCTACGGCGTGCGCGTCGATTCGACCAACGCCTGGGACGGCCGGTGCGACGCCTTCTCCCAATTCGACCCGGGCCTGATGGTCGAGGACCATGGCCGCGTAGACGACCTCGACGCCTACTTTCGCAGCCAGCGGTACCGCAACCAGGTCCTCGGCTTGCGGTTCAACGCCATGTTCAAGCTGATGGGCGACCCGGGCGTGGCGGCGATCAACGCCCACATCGAGGATCTGCGGAGCGCGTCGCCCCGCGTCGCCGACGAGCCGGCCGCCGTCCGTGCCGGCGGTGGCCGTTGAAAGGAGGAAATCGCGTGAAACTCGAGCATCTGTTCGTAGCCAATGCCGTCGTTTCGATTCCCTTCGGGGCCGGCTCTGTGCTGGCGCCGCACCTGTTCCTCTCCCTTTTTGGGGCCACGCTCGGTCCCGCCGGGGCCGTCATGATACAGTACGGCGGCGCCTGGCTGATCGGCCTCGGCCTGCTGACCTGGCTCACCCGCAACGAAGCCGGATCCGAGGTTGGGCGATCCATTGCTTGGGCCCTCCTCGTCGCCTACCTGGTCGCCCTGGTCGTGTCGGTCCGCGGCCAGCTTGCCGGGGTCCTCAACCTGCTCGGTTGGATGCCTGTCGCCATCCAGGCGTTCTTTGTCGTTGGCTTGGGCTACCGGCTGCTCATGGAGCGGTGAGCGGCTGCACCTGCCGTCCGGAGGGCCTAGCCGCTCACCAGCGGGGGCGTCGCCCGGCGCTCCGGCCCTTCGAGGAAGGGACACCGTGGATCACCGTGTGGCCGAGCCAGCGGCGACGCCGCCGACCAGCACGTTCGTAGTCCGCTTCTGGCGCGAGTGGTCGGCCGGCCGGGGATACTGGCGCGGCCGCATCGAGCACGTGCAGAGCGGCCGGCGCGCCGACTTTGTAAAGCTGCAAGGCATCCTGGAGTTCGTGCGGGACCTGGGTATCATGGCCGAGGACCGAGAAGCAAGGGAGAGGGGGTGATCGCCAGGGCCGATGCGCATCGTGGCATCTACAGGAGGATGGTGGAGCAATGTGGATTGGATTCAACTCATAGGAGGCAGAAATGGACGACAAGAGCAAGAGAAGGATCGTTCTAGTGATTGTAGGCGCGTCGCTGCTGCTTGTTCTGGCAATGACCACAGCCGTGGGGGCCGGATCGCAGGTGGGCGACCCGCCGGCGCCTGTATCCAGAGCAGCATGGGCCCAGGCGGCAGTGGTTTCGGGCACCATTTCGTATCAAGGTCAGTTGCTGGACGCCAGCGGCAGTCCGGTGGACGGCACACTGTCTCTTTTTGCCGATTGTGGTGCGCAACTTCTCTCCTTCCACGTCCACCCTCATTTTATCCGACGATTTCAACGATGGCACGCTGGCCGGCTGGACGCCAAACCTCGGGGCCTGGACCAATCCCGGCACCTACATGCGCGGCGAGTATGACCTGGGGAATGCCTGGAACATGCACTCGTCCACCGGCAGCAACCTGGTCTACACGGGCACGGTCAATATCCTGAGCGGCCATGGCGAGGGCCTGGTCTTGCGCTCCTCCGCCGCCGGCGCGTCATCCTACGATCTGATCCTCGACACCGTGGACAACGTCCTCAAGCTCAGCAAGCGCCCGCCTTATCAAGTCCTGGCCAGCTATCCCATGACGGTGCAGCACGATCATCCCTACGTCCTAAAGGTGGTGGCCAACGGGAGCACGCTGGAAGGGTACCTGGACGGTGTGAAGGTCCTGACGGTTACGGACAGCGCCTACACCAGCGGCCACCTCGGCGTGATCCTGTTTCTGAGCACGGCGACGTACGATGACCTGGAAGCCCGGCGCATACGGTAGGCTGGCGCAGTGGAAAAAACCCTATCCCCCTGGCGCTGGACCCTAGCCCGGCGCCGGGGGGGAGGTCCTCGAGATAGCAGGATAGTGGGCCGAGGCCAATCCCTGAGTGGGCTGTTCCAGCCAGATCGTACCTGAACGACTTCATAGAGACCATCCACCGATCCCACTGTGGTGGGACGGGGGTATGGAGATGGCAAAGGTTTGCCGGTCCTGACGACGGCGACGACGCAAAGTACGGCGCTGGCGTAAGCACGAGCCGGGCAAGCTGGAGCTGCTGCTGCGCAGATTTCGGCGTTGGCGCAGATGACCGGCATCAAATTCCCCCGTGCCCCTGCGCCGGTGCGTTAAGAACAGCAAGCTTGCCATCAAGCGCCCTCTGGCAGCCGTTCCTCGATGGCGGCCAGGCTTTGGCGTGCGCTTTGTGTATTGGGATGGTCGGGGCCGAGGGCGGCCTCCCAAATGGCCAGGGCGCGGCGCATCAGGCGGGCGGCCTCTGCCAGTTTATCCTCATAGTAACACAGGATAGCGAGGTTGTTGAGGCTGCGGGCGGTGTCGGGGTGGTCGGGACCCAGCGCGCGCTCGCGGATGGCGAGCGCCCGCTCGTAGTAGGGGCGCGCCCCCGCCAGGTCGCCCATCGAATTCAACAGCGCGCCCAGGTTGTTGAGGCTGGTGGCGGTGTCGGGGTGGTCGGGACCCAGCGCGCGCTCGCGGATGGCCAGCGCCCGCTCGTAGTAGGGGCGCGCCCCAGAGTAGTCGCCGATCATATCGAGGTGATAGCCCAAGGTGTTGCACAGCCCGGCCGCACGCTCGGCCCCCTCTCCGCCCGGCCCATCCTCCCGCCCGAGCGCGGCGTCGGTGACGTGGCGCAGGTGGGGCTGCCAGGCCAGGAGGGGGGCCGGGAACCCGGCGTTGTTGAGGCGGCGCGCCTCGGTCAGCAGGGTCCGCTCGACGGCGGCCTGGGCGCTCTCCCCGGCTTTCCCGCTCCCCTCCGCCTCCCGGCGCACAAAGGCGGCCAGCAACCGGTGCAGCACCGGGCGGCCCCCGGCCTCGGCGTCCAGCAGGCCCAGGGCGATCAGCCGCGCCAGCCCGTCCTCGGCTTGGCGCTCGGCCTCCAGGTCGTTCTCCGCCGGCCGGTCGAGGGTGGCGAGGAGGAGGGAGCGGGGGATCGGTTCGCCGGGGGCAAAGTGGGCGCTGCGGGCCAGGAGGGCCAGGGCGAGGCCGCCGGTGGGGTCCTCCGGATCGAGCCGCCCGTAGCTGAGGGCAAAGGTGCGGCCCACGTGCCGCTCGTGGGCGGTGGTCAGCGTCCGCCCCTCCTCGGCCAGCGAGGGGTGGTCCAGCGCGGCCTCCCGCAGGTGGGCCAGGTAGGCGTCCGGCGCGCCAAAGGAAGCGTGCCGGTAGGCGGCCAGAAAGCTGCCCGCCAGGTGGAGGGCCAGGGGCAGGTCGCCCAGTTCCCCGGCTATCGCGCCCGCCTCACCATCCGTCAGGTCGGGCCGGTGTTTGCGCAGCAGGGCCACGCTCTCGGCCCGGTCCAGCACGTCCAGCCGCAGCGACCGCACGCCCAGCGCCCCGCTCCACGTCCCGCGCCGGCTGGTGACCAGCAGCCGCGCCCCGCCGGTCGGCGGCCGCCAGCGGGCCAGCAGGCCCTCATCCTCGCAGTTGTCGAACACCAGCAGGCGCGGCAGGGGGCTGCACCACGCGCCCAGCACCAGCCGCACCTGGGCGTCGAGGTCCAGCGCGTCGAAATCGGGCCGCAGGTCGAGCGCGCCCGGTCCGCCGCAACCGGCGATCTCGGCCGGGACGGCCTGGGGGTCGCCAAAGCTGAGCCAAAAGACGCCCCCGGCAAAGTATTGCCCGTAACGGTGGACGAACTCGCTGGCGAGTTGGGTCTTGCCGATGCCGCCCATCCCGGTGGCGGCGGCGATCTGGCCGATGGCGGCTGTTGGGGCAGTCGCCCCAACAGCTTGGCCCTTGAGTGCCTCGGCCAACCGCTCGAGGTCGCGCTCGCGCCCGACGAAGAGGGGGTTGGCGCAGAGGGGCATGCGGTGGGGGGAGGGCCGGGTCGCGGGGGATGGGACGCGGTCGAGGGGCAGGGCGGCGAGCTGCTCCCGCGCGGCGGCGAGGGCGGCCTCGTCCACCGGCTGGGGGCGGGCGTGTTGGTAGGTGGTGATGTGGATACCGCCTTCGACGTGGGCATAGTCGCCGATGACGCCGGCCTGGCTGTGCTCAATGTGCAGCACGCGGCGCAGTTCCGCGATGTTGACGGTGATGCGCTGCTCGCCGATCTGGACGGCATAGTCGCCGGCGGCCTGTTTGGTGACGCGCACGGTGTTATCGTTTCCCACGACGTTGCCGTCGCCGTCAATGGAGAGGTGGCGTTGGAGCAGGGATCTCTGTTCGGGTGTCAGCATTTTCCGCCTCCTCGACCGGTCAATAGAAAGGCCCGCCGGTGCTTGACGGCGGGCGGGCCGGATGATAGCATATTGCCACTGGGGCGGCCCCCGACCGCCTTGGTCACAGCCTCGGACTTTCTCTGTAAAAGCACCGAGGCTTTTGCTATTGTAGCATGGCAATCGAGTGGATGCAAACGGAAATGACGCGGCAAGGGGCATTGGCGCTGGTTTGCCCCTGGCGAGTCGGGTTGTCCCTGCTGGCCGTGCTGCTGACCGGCTATTCGCCCCGGCTTTTGCGCTTGTATTGTACCGCGAACTGGCCGCTGCGTCCAGCGGGGGAATTCCGCCCCTTTCGTCCAGGGCCGGGGGACTGCCACCGGTCCTGACCGATTCGCCGGCTGTGGCGTGAGGAGGAGAAGGGTGTCGAATCAACCTGCGGCGAACAAAGAGGTACATGTGCCATTGTCGAATTAACAAGGAGGACTTTTGTAGTATAATATGCAAGTGCAGACTGCCGTACACTCACACCGGCCTAAAGAGCCGGTGTTAGGGCGCTTTTCGGCCAATTTGTGGGCCTAGCGCCGCCTCTTCTATGGCTGAGAATCAGCCCGCGGTGCGGGCCGGCGCAAAGCGGAACGAATTTATGCATCGCTGCAGCAAGTCACCGGTTGACTGACAAAACTCCCTAGTCGCGGTTTCCATACTGGAGCCGCGTCTCAAACCGCACGGCTTTGCCGGCGTGCACCGAGGTTACATCGTCAATCTGGATCACGTGTCCGAGACGGCGATGGGTGGTACAGCCTGACCGCCCCCGAGGGAAGGGAGAAATGTTCCTAGTAACGGCTTTAGCCGTCAAAATGACCGCTGAAGCGGTTACTACAAACTATTCCCCGAATAATTGAGCAGATACAAGTGCCGGTCACCTGAATGGAAGGAGCTGTGTAACGTGCTCGACGGGCTGAAAAACAGCGAACTGTATCGGCTGTTCGAGAAAGGGGCTATCGCCGTTTTTGTCCTGGGCATCGTCGCGGCCCTGTTCGTCAATCCCTCGACCGGGCAGGGGATCGCCGTCCCGGCGGAAGCGAGAGGCGAAATAGCGGCCTATGCCATCGCCATGCCGCACCAGGGGTGGGCGCCGATGACGGTCTACTTTAGCGCCTTCGGGAGCGCGTCCCAGGCCGGGCGCATCGTCAAGTACGAATGGGACCTGGACGCCAACGGTCTCTACGACACCGACGCCACCGCCCAGGGCGGCTATGTCAGTTACAACTATGCCAAGCCGGGAACATACCGCGTCACACTGCGGGTGACCGATGAGCTGAGAAACACGGCCACCGACAGCGTGATCATCACCGTGCGCCACCCGGCCTCCAGCAGCGTGGACTATTGGACGGTGTTCGACGACAGCCGGATGCGCCGGGTGGACATCGCGCTCTCCCAGGCCGATTGGGATTACATCTGGACCGATCCGCCGGCCAAGCTCCAGGCGCGGGCCGACGCCGTCGTGTTCGGCGAGCGGTTGAACGACGTGGGCTTTAGGATGCGCGGGCAGTTCTCGCTGCGCGAGTCGGGCCTGAAAAAGCCGTGGAAAATTGACACCGACGCCTACGTCGAGGGCCAGGAATATCGCAACCTCAAGCAGTTGATGTTCATCAACAACATCGGCGACCCCTCCATGCTCCAGGAAAAGATGGCCTACGACATGATGCACTTTGCCGGGGTGCCGGCCAGCCACGCCTGTTTCGTGGAATTGTGGATTGATTTCACCGACGACGAGCAGCCGCCCATCTTTTGGGGCGTCTACACCATGATCGAGCGGGTGGACCAGAAATTCCTGGCCAACCGTTTCGGGCGGGATCACAAGGCCGGCAATCTGTACAAGGCCAACCACGCCCTGCGAGGGCCGATGGATCTGATCTACCATGGGCCGGACATTGAGGATTATCCCACGCAGAACGGATTGTACGCCTACGGCAAAGCGACCAATGAGGAGGCCGCCGACTATAGCGACGTCATCAACCTGATGTACGTGATAGATGGCGTCGCCTATGACACGCCCGACGACTTTGCGGCCGCGTTAGAGTCGGTCTTTAACGAGGACAGTTTCCTGCGCTACATGGCCGTGGTGGTCGCCCTGGGCAACTGGGACAGCTATCCCTACACCGGCAACAACTATTACCTGTTCAACAACGCCGGCACGGGTCAATTCGAGTGGATTCCCTGGGACCTGACCTGGGGCGACAACCCCCAGCACCCGCTTTTCGAACTGCAAGGCCCCGGGCTGGTGGAGCGCGCGCCGCTGTACGAGCGCGTCTTTGAGGTAGAGCGGTGCCGCGTCCGCTACGCCGGCTATCTCGACCTGCTCGCCCGGCAGTGGTTCACCGAGGAGAATATCTCCGCCCAGGCCGCCCGCTACCATCACCTGATCGCGCCCTATGTGAGGCAGGCCGGAGGGGACAAGATGTTCTTGGGCGAGGACGCGCGCATGCCCATCGAGGCCTTTGACACCACCTGGACCACGTTCGGCGCCTTTGCCGGGCAGCGGAGCACGTTCATCCTCAGCACGCTGGCGCAGGATGGGTGGCGCTCTCCCGCTGCGCACTAGACCGTCAAAGTTGGTAGAGGCTGTGGTCGGTCTCCTGACCGAGCCACACGCATCCGGAGGTGACACATGAGTAAAAAATCGTCCGCGCGGGCCATCCTGTTGATCGCGACCCTGATAATCCTCCTCGCCTTCCCCTTCCTGGGCCCGGCGCAAGCGCAAGAAGAAGACGGATTCAAGGAGACTTTTGACGATCCCACGCTGCCGGAATGGGAGCACGCCCGCGAGGTCGTCGTGACAGATAGCGTGTTGAGGATGAACCCGGGCAGCTTTGCCCTCAGATTAGGCGACTGGTCCGACATCACGTTGACCGTCAGGGTGAGATACACCGGCTCGGGAGAGGTGTTCGTCAACTACTACTTTAGGGACGAGGGCAGGTATGGCCTGATGCTCAGAGACGACGCCATCACGCTGGAGAAGGAACAGCACGGCTCGCCAACGCCCCTGGGGAACGCCGAGGTCGCGGCCGTTCAACAAAACACCTGGATCACCCTCAAAATCGTCGTCTCCGAGGGACAGCACCAGGTCTATGTGAACGACGAGCTCCAGTTGACCGCCACCGATCCCGAACCCTTGCCGACGGGCGCCGTGATGTTCCAGGCGCTGGGCGAGTTGACCGCCGAATTCGACGATCTGGAGGTGCGGGGCCGGCCGGGCGGCCCGCCGCCGGAGGGTGAGCCGGGCCGGGAACCGCCCCCAGAGGGAGAACCGCTCCCGGCTGAGGGCGGGGAGCCCGGCGTCCCTTCAGCCGGCGGTCAGACCCCACCGCCGCCGGAGGCCGCGACCAGCGGGTCGGGCGGCATCGTCGAGGAATTCTTTGCCAGCCAGGCCAGCAATCTGGAACTGAGCACCTTTGCCATCAACCTCGTGCTGGCGGCGCTGTGCGCCTACGTGCTCAGCCTGGTTTACGTTCACTGGGGATCGTCGCTCACCAATCGCCGCAAGTTCGCCGCCAACTTTATACTGATGACCATCACCACTACCTTTGTCATCCTGGTGGTGCGCTCGTCGGTAGCGCTCAGCCTGGGCCTGGTGGGCGCGCTCTCTATCGTCCGCTTCAGGACGGCGATCAAAGAGCCGGAGGAGCTGGCCTACCTGTTCTTCGCCATCGGCCTGGGCATCGGGTTGGGCGACAACCAGCGCCTGCTGACCCTGCTGGCGCTGGCCGGGGGCATCGCGATCATCGGATTGAGGCGGGTGTTCCGGAAAACCGAGGCGGACGTCAACCTGCACCTGACCGTCGCCAGCCACAATCCCCACAAGATCGAACTGGATCAAATCACCAACGTGCTCGCCGCCCACGCGGCCAAAGCGAAGCTGATGCGCATGGACGAGCGGCCGGAGACGTTGGAAGCCGCGTTCCTGGTCGAGTTCAGGCGTATCTCTGACCTGAACGCGACCCGCGCCGCTCTGCGGGAGCTGTCGGAAGCGCTAGAGATCACGTTCCTGGATAACAAGGGCATCTGGTAGGTCAAAATGGGCCAGCAACCGTACCGCTACGAACGCAAGTTCCTGGTGGATCAGATGGACGCCCAGCAGGTGCGGGGGATGGTGCGCCGTCATCCCGCCATGTTCTACGAGCCATACCCGCCCCGGTACGTCAACAATCTCTACCTGGACACCGAGGGGATGGAGAACTATTTCGACAACGTGAGCGGCACCAGCGACCGGCGCAAGGTGCGCATCCGCTGGTACGGCGACCTGTTCTCGACCGTCGAAAACCCGACGCTGGAGTTCAAGGTCAAGCGCGGCCTGGTGGGGACCAAGTACAGTTATCCTTTCGCCCCCTTTGCTCTGGACGAGCGTTTCTGTCACACCTATTACCGGGATGTCCTGCGACAGGCCAATTTACCACCGCAAGTCCGAGAGTACATGCACGAGGTGCACGGGGTGCTGTGCAACCGCTACTACCGCCGGTATTTTGCCACCAAAGATCAGCGCTTCCGGGTCACGATTGACGCGCAGATGACCTTTTATCAGGTGCGGAAGGCGGCCAATCGCTTCTTACATAAATATGTGGACTACAACCACATCGTGGTGGAGTTGAAATATGCCCCGCCGCTGGACGTCGAGGCCGACCGTATATCGAGTTTCTTCCCCTTCAGGTTGACCAGAAACTCCAAGTACATCACCGGTATCGAGAGCGTGTATGAATGAATGTGGGGAAAAGTGCAGCAATTCCCGTTTTGGCAATTCTAGCTTGGGTGCATCGGCCTAAAAGAGCCGATGCTGGGAAAAAAATAGCCAGCACCGTCTGTTTTACGGCGGTGCGGCTTCAAAACGGGAATTGCTGACCACAAGTCAAGAACCGTTCTGCATCAGACCAATTGATGCAAGGCGGCGCGGGGATCCTGAGCCACCTATGTCAGGTTGATCTTTGCGAGGGCGGTGACTATTCGCTCCAGCGCGGTCTGGATGTTTTCCATCGAGTTGGCAAAGCACAGCCGCAGGTATCCCTCTCCTCCTGGACCAAAGGCAGTGCCTGGCAGCACGGCCACCCCCGCTTCCTCAAGCAGGTAGCTGGCCAGCCAGTCCGAGGTTTTGTCATAGGCGCTCATGTTGGGGAAAGCATAGAACGCCCCTTGAGGCGTGCGACATTGGATGCCCTTGATCTCGTTCATGCCTGAAATGAGGATGTCCCTCCGGCGTTGGTACTCTGCCAGGACTACCTCAACCGGCTCCTGTGGGCCGGTCAACGCCGCCAGGCCGGCAAGTTGCGTGAACGTAGCCGTGCAGCCGATGGAGTGGGTCAGCAGCAGGCCCACGCGCTCTGCAAGCGGCTCAGGCATGATACCAAAGCCCAACCTCCAGCCGGTCATCGCATAAGTTTTGGAGAAGCCGTCGCAGATGACGGTCCGCTCACGCATGCCGGACAGGACGGCGATGCTGGGCGCTGAGAGGCCATCGAATGTGAGACGGGCATAGATCTCGTCGGAGAGCACCCAGGCATCGTGGCGCAGGGCTGCGTCGGCAATGTGCTCCAGCACTTTCATCGAAAGCACGCCGCCGGTGGGGTTGCTGGGCGAGTTCAGGATGATCATCCGGGTGCGGGCGTTCACCGCCTGGTCAAAGAGCTCCAGGTCGAAGGCAAAGTCGTTCGATTCTCGCAACGGGATAGGAACCGGAACGCCGCCGGCCACCCTGATCATAGCGGCATAGGTGGGAAACCCAGGGTCGGGGTAGATCACCTCATCACCTGGCCGGATGAGCGCCAGGGTGGGGAAGAACAGGACCGGTTTTGCGCCCGGTCCGACCACGACCTGCGATGGTGACACGTCGATCCCTCGGCGTCGCCCGGCGTCCTCGGCGATCGCCTCCCGCAGGGCGGGGACACCAGCCGGCGGGTTATAGCGGGTGTGGCCTTCCTGGATGGCCTGGACGCCAGCTTGTACGACGTTATCGAAAGTGGGTGCGTCGGGCTGGCCGATCTCCAGGTGGATGATCTCTCGTCCTTCGGCCTCCAGGGCTTGAGCCTGGGCCAGCATATGGTAGGCCCCCTCCGGGGCCAGGTGGCCAACGCGTGTAGCAAAGCCCATTTCGCTTTCGTTCATCGTCTCTCCTGCCGATAAAGAGATCGGTTCTGTCGTTTTGAGCGCCCCGTGAGAACTCGGTTGTGGTGGCCTCAGGTGGTGGGCCAGCCTATCCTGTCGCCCTGGTCAGGATTTCTTGTATCTTCTCTTGCTTGTCCGGGCTCAACGGCTTTGGCCGATGCTCCTTGATGATCTCCAGCACGGTAGCGTTCAATCGCTGGCCCAACGCGATGCTGCCTTCCTCTAACCACGGCTGCCGTGTCTTGCGATCGAGCAGAGCAGGGAACCAAAAGCTGCGGAAGCGGCTCAGGGTCTCTTGGCTATCCAGGAACTGCCCGCCTGGACCGACCTGCTCCAACTCTTCTATCAGGAGTGTGTCCTCGCTGACTTTTATGCCCTTCATCAGGTGGTTGGTCAAGCTGACGAGCTCGTTGGTCAGTACCATCATCTCAAATGATCCGGTGAGGCCGCTCTCCATATAGCCTACGTCGTGGACCAGGTTGGCGCCGGTGAACTTGGCCATCATCACTGAGAGCATCGCCTCTGCGGCTGCCTGCTCGTCCATCACTTTGGCGTCGGAGCACCCGGCGTAACCCCATGTGGGCATGCCGTACCAGCGCCCCAGTTCGGCGACTGCGGCCTTGGTGAGCTGAAACTCGGGTGAGGCGTAGCAGATCTGCATTGAGGCCATATCCATATGGTGGAGCCCAGCGCCAAAGACAAAGGGGGCACCAGGGCGCGTCAACTGGTGGACCACCAGGCTGCTCAGGATCTCGGCCAGCGACATCACGAGGCCGCCCGCCATTGTGATCGGTGCCGTTCCGCCCATCAGTGGGCCGGGCGAGTGGACCACGGGCAGCTCATACTCGGCCATAAGTAGCAGCTTGTCGACCGCCGTCTCCGACTGTTGCAGTGGTGAACTGGGCTCGGAGTAGAGCAGGATGTGCTGCTGCTCTCTTAATGCTTCGTAGCCGCCCGCCACGGCCGCCGCCATGTCAATGGCGCGCTGGCAACTGGCCTTGTCGTTGGTCACAAAGACGAGTGGCTTGGTCGTGTGTTCCAGCATCAGGGCCATCTGTACGTCGTATGCCGCTTCTGGATCCACGTCGGCAGGGATCCCGATCGACATGACAAAATGGATGTTGGGCAAGGCATCGCACAGATGGTAGCCATTGATGATGTCGGCTTGAGTGAATGGGCGGTGTTCCCCGGTTTCGGGGTCGAGGAAGTTGAGGCAGTCTGAACCTGTGCCAAAATAGACCTTTGTGCCCTCCAGGAAGACCGACGGTGCGCCTTCCCGATCACACATGATGACTCGACTGGGTACAGAGGCGATGGCATCCTCCACCAAACGGGCCGGAAACCTGACCAGGTTGCCGTCGGAGATAAAGGCGCCGGCCTTTTTCAGCATGTCGAGGGCCTGCCGGTGGTGGAATCGGATGCCAATGCGCCTCAGGGCTTCCAGGGCAGCTAGGTGTAGATCCCGGATCTGCGTGTCGGAGAGCACGGAAAACTGGGGTGATTGAAAGGCAATGGAATTGACTGTCTTCATTTTAGCTGCCCCCCTTCATAGATTAGGAATATCACTTACTGCAGACTGCCGTAAATTCGTGCCGAGTTTTTCACACTCACACCGGCCTAAAGAGCCGGTGTTAGGGCACTTTTCGGCCAATTTGTGGGCCTAGCGCCGCCTCTTCTATGGCTGAGAATCAGCCCGCGGTGCAGGCCGGCGCAAAGCGGAACGAATTTATGCATCGCTGCACTTACATTCGGGTACGGTTCCTGGTATGCAATCGCTCGACGGGGATCGCTAGTCTGTGTTGGAATCCATTGTCCATTCCAATACCTCGGCCTGTTGGACTAGGGGCCTTGAGAGACATCTCGGTTCAGGTTGGTCAGGGCCTGCCCCAGGTCGGCGATGATATCCTCCGCATTCTCCAGGCCGACGGAGAGACGGATCAGCCCGTCGTCGATGCCGACGGCGGCGCGCTCCTCCGGCGTCATGTGCTCGTGAGTGATCGTCGGTGGATGCATACATATGGTCCGGCTGGTGCCGAACGTGACGGCATGGACGACCAGTTCCAGGTTATCCATCACCTGGGCCGCCCCTTCCATCCCGCCAGCCACGACAAAGGACAGTAATCCCCCTGGAGCCATCATCTGCTGCTGGGCCAGCTCGTGCTGAGGGTGGTCGGGCAATCCTGGATAGTTTACGTGTAGCACCTTGGGGTGATCGGCCAGGAACTCGGCAACCTGCTGTGCGTTTTCGCTGTGACGTTCCATCCGCATCGAAAGTGTCTCTAGGAATTGGAGCGTCAGCCAGGCTTCGAAAGGCTGGATAATGGCCCCCACAAACTCGGTGGTGTTCCAGCGGATGTCCTCGACCAATGCCTCAGGCCCCACGATCGCCCCTCCGAGCACGCTGGCGTTGCCGCACAGGAACTTTGTGATCGAGAGCAGGATGACGTCTGCTCCCAGCGCCATGGGCTGCTGGAGGGCGGCCGTCGCCGTCGTATTGTCAACCATCAAGGGGACTTGGTGGGAGTGAGCGACGTCAGCCACCGCCTCGATGTCGGTGACAAAGAGGGTGGGGTTGCTGGGCGTCTCGACCCATACAAGGCGGGTGCGCGCGTCCATCTCCCGATCCCAGGAGGTCGGATCGGCTGGGTCCTCGACGAAACGGAACTCGACGTTGCACCGTTCCGGGAAGATGGTGGCGGCCTGTTTGTAGCCCTCGCCAAAGACGTTCAGCGTGGTGACCACGTTGTCACCGGGCCGGGCCAGCGTGAAAACCAGGTTGAACAGCGCCTGGGACCCGGACGCAGCGGTGACGGCAGCCTCACCGCCCTCCAACGCCGCCAGCCGTTCCTCCAGCACGCTCGCCGTCGGTGTCTTGGTGCGGCCATAGACGGGGTACGGGATCTTGGAGAAACATTCATACGGATAGGTCATCGATTGGATGATCGGCGGTACGAACGACCGGAATCGCTCGACGTCCCCAAGCGGGTGAAACCCGGCGTGCAAGGCCCGGGTGTCGAATCCCAGATGTGCGTCTGGCCTGGAGGCCGGTGTCGCCTCAGAGTCGTATACCCACGGATCTCGCATAAAGAATGGCTTGTCGTCGTGCATAGAAATCCCTCCGAAGAGCAAATAACCACTCCGCTGATTCGCTCACTCGCCCATTTGCTACTTGCTATCAATCCACGCCTGTTCCCGCTCGACGATCCTCTTTATGTCCCGTTGGATGTCGGCCGGCAGGGGTTCGGTCTTGTGGCTCGCCAGGATTTCCTCCACCTGCTGTGCGGCTCGTTCCTCCATCGTGGTCGCGCCTCGCTCGACCCATTGGGAAAACGTGCCCTTGTCTGCCAGCTTGGAGTAATAGGGTTCCTTGAAGTGGTTTAGCGTGTGCTGGTGGCCCAGATAATCTCCCGTCGGTCCAAGTTCATCGATCACGTCCAGCGCCAGCGTCTCTTCGTTCACCAGGACACCGCCTGTGGCGGCCCGAATCCAGCCGATGAGATCGTTGCAGATAGCGATCAACTGGAGCGAACCTTGCAGGCCGGAATCCATAAACCCGACGTCGTGCACGATGTTGGCTCCGTGAAGCAGGGCTGTGAACAGGCTGAGGGAAACTTCGGCGGCGCACTGCTGGTCCAGCACTTTGGAATCGGTCGAACCACCCAGCCCAAAGACGGGCAGGTTGTAGTGTCTTCCCATCTCGGTGGGGACGCCCTGTTCATCAGCCAGCACATAGTTGCCGACCATCGTCTTCAGGTTATAGGGGCCGCCGTTCCAGCCCGGGACCGCGACCGGCGTTCCTTCCCGCACCAATTGCGCCAGCACAATGCCCAGCAGAGTGCCCGCATTCATGGATGCCGCACATCCGGCCGTCGTCGTCGGCGAGTTCACCCCGCCCGCGTTGAGGGGAATGTACAGCATAGGTAGGCCCTTCTCAGCCAGATACATGCATTTCTGCAATGCCTCGGCGTTTGCGACAAGCCCGGATGTGATGTTGATATAGCATGTAGCGAAGGGACGTCGCTGTAACGCCTCGACGCCTCCGGCCACGACCTCGCACATCTCGACCGCCGCCACGCATCCCTCAAAGTCGGGCGAGACAAAGACGATGGGCTTGGTAGTGTGGTTGAGCATCACCTCCATCTGGTAGCGGTCGTAGATGCGCTGATCAACGTCTTCCGGCAGGAACTGGGACATGACAAACGAAATCTCGGGCAGGGCGTCCATCAGCGTCGCCGCCTCAACGACATCCGTGAGCACCGCTCTGCGCCTCTTTCCGGTGCGGTGGTCAAGGACGTTCAGGCAGTCCGAACCACCGCCATAGTAAGTGTTATAACCCCAAGCGCGCATGGCGACGCTGCCGTATCGGTCGTATAGGGTCATTCGTTTGGGGACTAGGTTCAAGGCTCTTTCGACCATATACTCTGGGATGCGGACCCGGATACCGTCCGCCTTGGCTCCGCCCTTGACCAGGAGCTCTAGCGCTTGTTCGTCGTGGACGTCAATGCCGACGCGCTCCATAATCTCCAAGCTTGCCAGATGGATCTTTTCCCGCTCCTGTTGTCCCAGGCGGGCGTAGTGGGCACTCGTCATACTCAAACCGTGGGTCTCGATCATTGGCTTTACCTCTTCCGTGGATGAACAAATAGCAAGGTGGAAACCAGTCGGCTGACTGATATATTAAATTATACTATCTAATCTATCAATTGTCAATTTTAGGCGGCTCAAGACGCTAGAATGGGGGTATTTTCAAGGCTCTGGATATACTAGATCTTGCCCGTTGATGTATTACATGGTATAATTACTGTGTAAGGGTCTCGTTTGTGTGGGTGTAGTCGTCTGTGGCCTGATAGGGAGTTGGCTCAATGTCCGGTGCACAATCGGGGGATACCTCAAAAGACCTGATCTACCAGGAGATCCGCCGCTCTATCGTGATGGGGCATCGCCAGCCAGGCGAGAGGCTGGACTTGGATGCGCTGAGCGAGGTCTATGGCACAAGCATCACGCCGATCCGTGATGCACTCCAAATGCTTGGTCACGAAGGCCTGATCACTATCAAGCCCCGGTCAGGATACTATGTCACGCACGTCACGCTCAAGCAACTGCATGATCTGCTCGAGCTTCGTGAGATCCTCGAAGTGGCCGCTGTTGAGCGAGCCACGCCTCGAATCAGCGATGAGCAGCTTGCCCAGCTCGAGCACGTCCACGCTGGCTACACTGGTGATGATGACGAGTCTTACGACCGTTACACGGATGAGAACAGGCGTTTCCACTGCCTGGTCGCTGAGGCATCGGGCAACGAAGAACTTGCGGAAGCCTTGGGTCGCCTGCATGACCGCCTGGCCCGTTTTATGGTGATGCGCCGTGCAGGCCAGACGATGGAGCGTACCCACGCGCTCATCATTCAATCTATGAGAGCTCGTGACGTGGCTGCAGCTCGGCAGGCTATGCTCGACGAGATCAGCGAAACTCGGAGGCGGGTTCTGGATCAGGTCATCCAAGAGGAGGGCGCTTTCTGGCAGCTGGGCGCACCGTCAGAAACATCCTGACGGTGGTTCGTCCTGTTTGAGTCTACACTTACCGTCTGCTCCACATTTGACAACGGCGGGAGGGCATGTATAATCGTCTCGTAATGCGCAACCAAGTTGCACATTGAGCGACACGAATTGCAGCTCCTGATTCGTCGCTCACCCCACCGACCGCTCAGTATGTTTTGTCTTGAGGAACAGCACGTTGGCAAAGCACCCAGGTTCTACCGTTCAATCTGTGGAGCGGGCTATCGCTGTTCTGAGGTTGTTTAGCCTAAAGACACCCGAGCGTGGTGTCACCGAGGTTGGTCGAGAGCTGGGTTTGCACAAGAGCACGGTCTCTCGTTTGATGTTCACTACCGGACACTTTTTCAGAGGCGCCAAAATCAGTTACAAAGAGATATTTAAAATCGGTAACTGCTCAGCCACTGAAATCGGCGTCTGGCAAGCCCAAACCGGCCAAGTGCAGCGATGCATAAATTCGTTCCGCTTTGCGCCGGCCTGCACCGCGGGCTGATTCTCAGCCATAGAAGAGGCGGCGCTAGGCCCACAAATTGGCCGAAAAGTGCCCTAACACCGGCTCTTTAGGCCGGTGTGAGTGTGAAAAACTCGGCACGAATTTACGGCAGTCTGCACTAAGGCCGGTTATCCTGGCCCAAGAACCTGCGTTCAGCAGGTTTGAAACGGTCTCAGGCGGCGAATTCATTCGCTCAACCTGTCGGTGCAGCAATTCCCGTTTTGGCAATTCTAGCTTGGGTGCATCGGCTAAAAGAGCCGATGCTAGGAAAAAACGGGTCTACGCAGATTTGCGGGGTGGAAAACGACAAATGTTGGGCCAGCCTTAACCCCCCCCCCATATATGGTCATAGAACGCCTGATACCGTCAGATATAGGGGGCGAAAAAGCTTGCTCGGCTCACAGCGCTTTTTTACCCCACGAATCTGCGTAGAGCCGAAAAAACTAGCCAGCACCGACTGTTTTACGGCGGTGCGGCTTCAAAAGGGGAATTACTGCTGTCGGTGCTGGATGCTCATCAGATCGACCGAATCTAGTCCAACTGCGATCTGGGCCAGGAGGGGGCTAGGCTGAGACGCTTGTTCGAAACGTTATCGGAGCACGCACCTGCGTGTTTTGTTCTGGAAACATAGATACTACTGGGAGACTATGAAAAATGGCAGACATATTGGAAAAGATCGCGTCAAAGCTTTACGAGGGCGACGAAGGATCGGTCGCCGAGCTTGTCCAGGAGGCGCTGGACCAAGGGATGGGAGCTGGAGAGGTTCTATCTGGTGGTCTAATTGCCGGTATGGATGAGGTGGGCAAGGACTTTAAGGCGGGTGATCTGTTCGTGCCCGAGGTGCTTATCGCGGCGCGGGCTATGCACGCAGGGATGGCAGTGCTGCGACCTTTGCTGGCGGAGGGTGATGTGCCGAGCGCTGGCAAGTACGTGATCGGCACCGTGGAGGGTGACCTGCACGACATCGGCAAGAACCTGGTCAGGATGATGCTGGAGGGCGCTGGCTTTGAGACAGTTGACCTGGGAACGGACGTCAAAGCCGATGCCTTTGTGGACGCTGTGCGGGAGCATCAGCCCAAAGTTGTAGGTATGAGCGCCCTGCTGACGACCACGATGGTCAATATGCGGGGCACGATTGAGGCCCTGGCCGAGGCCGGGCTGCGGGACTCGCTCAAGATCATGATTGGCGGTGCACCCGTGACGGCGGCCTTTGCCGAGGAGATCGGTGCCGATGCCTACGCGCCCGATGCAGCGAGCGCCGTTGATGTGGCCCGGAGTCTTGCTGGTTAGCATACATAGCGGGGCCTTCCCGGGGCCTAGAGATGAGGATATCCGCTAGGTAGGGGACAATGGCCAAAACAAGCCGAGGGCCAGCGATGGGTCTCGTGGGTGGTCAATACAGGCCACTGACCGACGACCAAATCGAGCGTTTGCATCGGGCAGCCCTGAGCATCCTGGAACGTACCGGCGTCCTGGTTGAAGAGCCGGAGGCGTTGCGGTTGTTTGGGGAGGCAGGGGCTATTGTGGATCAGGGTGTTTCCCGGGTCCGATTGCCGCAGGCGTTGGTCGAGGACGCAGTCGATTGGGCGCCTTCGCGGGTGGTGCTGGCCGGGCGTGATCCCAAGTGGGATCTGGAACTGGAAGGCGCGCGGGTGCACATCGGCACCGGCGGCGCGGCATTGACGGTTCTCGACCTGGAAACGGGGCAACCGCGCCCGGCCGTGTTGCGCGATGTAGTCGAGCTGGCTCGCCTCGTAGACGGGCTCGAGAACGTACATTTCTACCTGACGCCGGTCTATCCCACGGATATGGACAAGGACGAGGTAGATGTAAACACCTACTATGCCAGCTTGGCGAACACGACCAAGCACGTTCAGAGTGGCGTCTACACCGTCCAGGGAATTCGCGATACGGTGGAGATGTGCGAGCGCATTGCGGGCGGTGCGGGCGCGTTGCGTGAGCGCCCTATCGTATCCTGCATTACCAGTTGGATGGTCAGTCCGCTCAAGTTTGCTACCGAGGTCACCACGCTGCTGATCGAGACCTGTCGCCAGCGTATCCCGGTGGTCCTGTCGGCCGCGCCGATGGCTGGATCTACCGCGCCGGTGACCCTGGCGGGGATGCTGGCTCAGCTCACGGCAGAGCAACTGGCCGGGGTTGTCCTGACTCAGCTGGCTCAACGGGGAGCTCCACTGTTGATTGGCCCGATCCCGGCGACGGCGGATATGAAGACGGGGCGCTATCTGGCCGGAGCAGCCGAGTTTGGGCTGGCCAACGCTGCCATGGCCCAGATGGGGCAGTACTATTGTCTACCCGTCTACAACTCGGCCGGGATGACCGACAGCAAGATCCCGGACATCCAGGCCGGTTTCGAGAAGGGGATGAGCGCGGTGCTGGCGGCCTTGGCTGGAAGCAACTATGTGCACCACGCGGCCGGGATGCTCGAGAATATGAGCGCCGTTGCGCCAGAACAGTATGTCATTGACAATGAGATCCTTGGTATGGCGATGCGCGTCGTGCAGGGTATCACGGTGACAGAAGAGACGCTGGCATTGGACACGATTGATGCGGTCGGCCCCGGCGGTCACTTTCTGATGGCCGATCACACGCTCAGGCACATGCGGTCCGAGTTCTATTATCCGTCGCCGGTGGTGGATCGGCAGAGCTGGGACGCTTGGCATCAGGACGGGGCTCTGGATGCGCGAGAGCGGGCCAGGGACATCGCCCGCGACATCCTGGCCCATCATCAGCCGGAACCGCTCGATCCGGCGGCGGAAAGTTGGATTCGGGAGCGATTTGAGTTATCTATCTGAGAACCTACACGGGTGAAAACGGTGTCGCGCATCACGTTTCACAAACCGTGTCTTTTCTTAAAGGGGTTAACTGGTGACTGAACAGGTTCATGTGGAAACATTACGTCCGAGGATGCGGATGTTATCCGATGGGCAGATCCAGGCCATCCATCACACCAGCCTGGATATCCTCTCTCAGACTGGGATTGTGATGAAGAACGAGTCCGCCCGCGAGTTGCTCCTCGATGCTGGGGCTTGGGAGTCAGGCGGGCGGATCAAGGTTCCGGAGCACCTGGTGATGGATGCCATCGCCGCTGCCCCATCGCGCATCCCGATGTACAATCGCCTGGGTGAGTTGACGATGCCTTTGGAGGCGGTCAAAGTGTTCTTCGGGCCCGGCTCCGACTGTATCTTTACCATGGACGTGGAGACAGGCGAGCGGCGCAAGGCCACGGCGGAGGACATCCGGCGTTTCGCGCACCTGTGTGATGGCCTCGACCAGATGGACTTTACGATGTCAATGGGCAATCCCTCGGATGTGCCCTCGCTGGACATCTACGTCCACGAGTTCATCGGCATGATTCGGGGCTCGGTCAAGCCCACCGTCTATACGGCCAACAACCGGGCGGATATGGAGGACATCTACCGCATCGCCTGCGCGGTGACCGGTGGCGAGACGGAACTGCGCGAACGACCCTTTTTGATGCTCTACGCCGAGTCGATCTCCCCGCTCCTGTATCCCGACGAGTCGGTCGACAAGCTGCTGTTCTGCGCCGAAACGGGAATCCCGGTGACATACCCGCCCTCGCCCAACACCGGTGGCGGCGGCCCGATCACCTTGGCTGGCGCCCTGGCCCTTGGCAATGCCGAGTGTCTGGCTGGACTGGTGCTCACCCAGCTCGTCCGGCGGGGCACGCCATTTCTATATGGCATGAACACCGCTGCGCTCGATATGAAGTCGGCCATCGTCAGCTATGGCGCGCCAGAGTGGCCAGCGGGAATGGCGGCCTGGACGGATATCGGCCGTTACTACGGTCTGCCGGTATGGGGCGCGGCTGGTGCGACCGACAGCAAGGTCGTGGATGCCCAGGCTGGCGCGGAGGCGTCGATCTCGATCATGGCCGCCTTTCTGACCCGCTGCAATCTGGTCCACGACGTGGGGTACATCGAATACGGCACCACCTCTTCGATGGAGATGCTGGTCGTGGCCGACGAGATTATCCGCGATGTGCGCTTTATCGTGGACGGTGTGGAAGTCAGTGAGCGCACGCTGGCGCGGGAGGCGATCCACCGGGCCCAGCCTGGTGGTGGCTTCCTGGCAGATGATCACACACTGGATAATTGGCGGTGGGCGCAGTGGCGGCCCGGGTTGATCGATCGGACGCGCTACGATCGCTGGGTGAGACAGGGTCGCAAAGACATGGTCACTCGGGCCAACGAGCGCGCGCGGCAAATCCTGGAGGAGCACGAGGTGCCACCCTTGCCGGAGACAGCGGAAAGCGCCATCAGCTACGTGCTCAGGGAGCGGGCATCAAACAGAGAATGATTTGGGTGTGTTTCATTTCAGTAGAGACCCTAGACCTCCGAGGTCTTACCCAACTTGTTTGAAACACACCCGAATGATTTGGAGTATGGGATACGTAATACTCACCATTCGCGTAATCGCCAAATAGTTTCTCTAATTTCGCTGAAATCGGGGAGGAAATCCAGCTTTTCGGCCTGTTTTTCTCCCAAACGCAGGTCATCAAGCTTGTCCCTTTTGCAAGGATAATTGCAGGATCAATTTGCTTAGTGCAGCGATGCATAAATTCGTTCCGCTTTGCGCCGGCCCGCACCGCGGG
>CAYMWP010000081.1:0-21494 GCA_964393895.1 uncultured Anaerolineales bacterium
GTGCGGTTTTGCGCCACTCCACTGCGTTTCGTGGCGCACTACGAACATCACTTTCAAGATACGAAATCTAACATTGTCGAGGTAGTTACCACAGTTGTACAAAACGGATTGATTTGGTATCATATACGAGCATTTCTGTTTCTGACGACACTAATTGACGAACAGTGTGTTCATAGGAGGCCCCCTATGCAAAACAAAGACAAGACCAAAGAGCAACTCATCGGCGAGTTGGAAGACACGCGCCAGATCGCTGCCAAACTCCGGAGGTCCCGCGAAGACCTGAACGCCTTTACCTACACCGTGGCGCACGACCTCAAACGTCCACTGTCGCTCATTCTCGGTTTTACCGATTTGTTGATGGAAGAGTGCGCGACCATCTCCAGAGAAGAGTTGCGCCAAGAGCTTCAGTTCATCGCCCAGGCCGGGCGCAAGATGAACGGCGTCATTGACGAAATGATGCTGCTGGTGCACGTGCGGGATGAAGAAGGGCTGAGAATAACTTCTCTGGATATGAAGAGTATCCTCTCCGAAGCTATGGATCGCCTGGCCTACATCGTCGAACGACGGCAGGCCGAGATCGTCGCGCCGGAGCAATGGCCCGAGGTTCTGGGTTACGCTCCGTGGATCGAAGAGGTGTGGTTCACCTACATCAGCGAGACCCTCCGGCTCGACTTGCAACCGCTGCGCATAATGCTGGGCGCGACGGAGCAGGCAGACGGAAATGTACGTTTCTGGGTGCGCGTTGACACCCGCGACCTCACGCTGGATCAACGAGCGCGTGTGTCTCAGGTGTACGACAACTTTAAACCCGAACTCGTACAGCGCATCATGGAAAAGCTGGGAGGGCAGTTCGGCGTAGTCGAGGAGCCGGACGGCGGGCTTTACTTTGCGTTACCGGGCGGGCGCGACCTCGAGTGAGGGACGAAACGCGACCGCGCCGGATTGCTCCCTGGCCTGGCGCCGCCCGTTTACGGCGGTGCGGCTTGTCCGATTCACTTCACCAACTGAGAACCGAACGGCCCTGCGAAGGAGGAGGATTTATGCAAGTTGGAGACAGGAGCAAAGAGCAACTCATCAACGAACTGACCAAGACGCACCAGCGCGTGGCCGACCTGGAGGCCAATCTCGAAGCGCGTATCCAAGACCTGGACGACTTGGCCCGCTACGTGGTCAGCGAGTTCAAAAGCCCGTTGGGGATGATTATCGGCTTCGCCGAGTTGTTGGAAGAGGAACACACGACGCTGCCGGAGGACGAGCTGCACCATTGCATTCGCACCATCAAACAGAGCGGGCACAATATGGCCCAGATGATCAACGGCCTGCTGCTGTTAGCCAGCTCGCACCGGCTGTTCGATAACGTCTGGTACACGGCATATCTGGCAGCGATGGGGGAAACGCCGTTATCCAAGTGGGTTTCCAAGTGGAAAAAGAACATCTCGGAAGCCTACCGCTTCACTTGCCTGCCCACTTCCTCTGCGCCGCTCATTATCCGGGTGTGGAAGGCCGGCGACGTTGAAGCCATCGCCAAGCTCGGCCGGGGTCAGGCGGACCACGAAGGAGTGGCCACACCAGTTCCACAGGAAACGCAATGGGCGCTGGCGGCGAGAGAGTGGGACAACCTGCTAAAGGCCATCGAGGATAGCCAGTTCTGGGACGATTCTTCGTCGTTGGAGAAACTGGGCTGGTTGAGAATGGTGGGGGTCGGCGGCGAGGAGTGGGTGTTTGAAGGTTGGCGCAAGGGGCAGGACAAAGTTCGCACGGTCTGGAACCCAAATGAGGGAAAATCGTCCGCCGCGTACGCGCTTGGCGGGGCGTTTGTCAGGACCTTGCCGGGCTGGTTCGCCCTGGAGATAGCACGACTGTGGGCGACAGATTCCCCGCCCGAGGCTTATTCCCGTTCCAAGAGTAAACTGGATTTGGGTTCCCTGCTTTGAGCCAGTTTCCGATCTTGGCGAGCTTTCCAGTCTGCTGGCAGGTTGCACAGGTCTGGAATGTTTCCCTTAGTGCAGCGATGCATAAATTCGTTCCGCTTTGCGCCAGCCGCGCCGCGGGCTGATTCTCAGCCATAGAAGAGGCGGCGCTAGGCCCACAAATTGGCCGAAAAGTGCCCTCACACCGGCTCTTTAGGCCGGTGTGAGTGTGAAAAACTCGGCACGAATTTACGGCAGTCTGCACTTAGCGCCCACGCGGCAGTCTCAGATCGTAGGCATAGATCGCCGGAGATCCTCTGGGGAACCAGAACGCCTGGGCAGTGTAATGCCAGTAGAGCACCTGGTTGAACCGAGGGCGGAGCAGGGCCTGGTTGTGCACGCGCCGTAGCGACCCGTAGCCCAGTGTGTTGAACAACAGGCTGGCTACCAGCACTCCGACGATCAGGTAGACTATGACACCGCCCAGATTGTCGAGCACACCCAGCCAGGGAAGCCGAGTATCCTCGAAGAGAGCGCGGCCGGCTATTTCCAGCGTTCCCCAGGCGATCAACGCCAGCAGGCCAAAGGAGAGGGCCACAGAATCACTGGTCACCGCCCCGCCGAGCAGCAGGTCAGCCTGTGGTGCGGGTGTTCGACGAATGGTTGATTCTGCCGCGTTCCACAGAATTTCCCAGATCTGTACGATGCCGTTGACGTAGGGGGCGGTCACGCGGTAAAAGGTGGCCGCCACACCGGTAGCCAGGTATATGATTACGATGGTGGCGATACCGCGCACCACGCCTTGCCTGTAGCCTACGGCGGCGCAGCCCGTCACGACGAACAGCAATCCCAGTTCAATGGTCTGAAAACCGGGGACGCGGTAGTAGAGGGCGACGATCCCAATGCTCCCCAGAGCGCCCAGCAACAGAGGTGGGAGTACTTCTTTGGCCGAGGCCCTCGGTCTGTTTTTTATCAGGGTCACGTTCACCTCCTCAACCCAGTGCCTCTACACTGGCGCAAACCACCTAACACAATGCACCGACGTCACAACTATACCACACGAAAAGGCGGCTCGCAAGTTGCCATTGTGGAGCGATGGTCGCGTGACCCTTTCGCGCGCGGCGCATTGCGCCAACTCCCCATTGTGTGTATAATTGAGGAACGATGGAATTACTGCGCACCCTGCTGGTGGACGATCACCTGCTGTTCCGCAAAGGATTGGCCCGACTGCTAGATGCCCAGCCCGATTTCGAGGTAGTGGGGGAGGCAGCGGATGGGCTGGAAGCGGTCGAGCAGGCACGATTGCTGCACCCCGACCTGGTGCTAATGGACATCCGCATGCCCAAGTGCGATGGATTGGAGGCCACCCGCCGCATCAAAGCTCAGACGCCGGAGCTGCGAGTGGTGATGTTGACCGTATCCGAGGACGAGCAGGACTTGGCGGCCGCCGTATGCTCTGGCGCGGATGGTTACTTGTTGAAGGACCTCTTGCCAGAAACGCTCTTTCAGCAATTGCGTGGCCTGGCAGCAGGACATACCCCCATCTCGCGGACGATGACGGGCAAGTTGTTCCACCAACTGGCGCATCAGAGCCGGCCGGTCGTGCAGCCGGCCGCCTCCGCCGTGCTTTCGGCGCGCGAATGTGAGGTTTTGGGGCTGGTCGTGCACGGTTGTTCCAACCGGGAGATCGCGGAGGAATTGGGCATAGCCCACAACACTGTAAAAAACCACCTGCGCAGCATCCTCGTCAAACTGGGGGTCAAGAACCGCGCTCAGGCGGCCGCCTATGCGGTGAGCCACGGCCTGGTATGTATGCCGGCAGAGGATTGAGCCGGCGCAGGCGGCCGGCGTATCTCACGAACGGCGCTGGCGATCCAGGCTGGCCCGCAGGGCAGCCAGCACACGGGCCTGGGCTTTTTCCAGCGGTTCGGAGATGTCACAACCGGCAGCGAGAGTATGCCCGCCGCCGCCTAACTGGAGCGCCACCTGTGCAACGTCGAACCCCGGCGCGGCGCGCAACCCCACCTCGACGCGACCATCCTCCCGTTCGATAAAGACGGCAGCCGCGTCAACACCGACGGCGCTGACGAGAAAATTAGCCAGACCCGCGTCGCCGTTACCGGTATACCCCACTGCGTGGCGCATAGCCAACGGCATATTGGTCCAAATCAAGCCATCCTCGACCTGCACCAGGGCCAACGCCGCTCCCCACAGGAGAATCGCGGCGGTAGGGCGGCGGTTGAAGCTGTGATGAGCGATGTCGGGAAGCGAGGCCCCGGCCCTCATCAAGCGGAGCGCATCCTCCATTACCTGAACGGTGACGTTGCTCGTGCGGAAGCAGCGCGTATCGGATACGATGCCGGCCAACAGGGAAGCGGCTAACTCGGCGTCTAGTGAAACCTCCATATACTCCAACAGCCACAACACGACTTGGGCAGTAGACGAGGCGTGTGGATCAACCAGGTTGACATCACCGAATCCCAGATTGGTCACGTGATGGTCAATGTTGAGCAACGGCACGCTGCCGAAAGCGGGCATGTGTGAGAAGCGACCGAGCCTCTCCAGATCGGAGCAGTCGAGGGAGATGACGAGGTCAAAGGAGGCGCTGACACGCTGCACTATGGTCTCGGAGCCGGGGATATAGTCGAAGCGAGAGGCGACAGGGTCTGAACAGGCCAAGCTCGGCTCCTGGCCCATTTGACGCAGGGCGCGCCCCAGGCCAGTCAGGCTGCCGATGGCGTCGGCATCAGGAGCGACGTGGCATATCAATAGAGGCTGGCGGGCAGACCGGACAAGTTGGCTGCTAAGAAACAGCTTTGCGGAAAAATCCAAATCCCCGCCGTTCCTCGTAGGGACGTCGTTGGGGTTTGGGGTGTCAGCCTGTTTCAACGTCGCGCTCTTCACCGAGCCCCAATTCTTCGAGAATGTCGTCAATGCGCTCACCGTGATCCAGCGAAGGATCGTAATGAAAAACGAGTTCCGGGATATTGCGCAATCGTAGCCGCTGGCCCAATTCACGTCGCAGCCAACCGGCTGCGCTATCCAGGCCGGCCTGGGCCTTTGCCTGTCCTTCGGCCCCTCCTAACACGCTAAAGTGCACGTCGGCGCGGACGGTGTCAGGCGTCACCGCCACTTCGGTGATGGTGACCATCTGCAGACGCGGATCGCTGGCCTTGCGCCCCAACAGATCCATCAGATGAGTTCTAATTAGGTCCGAGACCCGGCGTCGGTACTTTTTACTCATTCGGATTCCAAACTCGTCACGCGGCCTCTTGCCGCTCTTTCACGTAGAAGCGAATCACGTCGCCCTCGGCGAAATCGTCAAAGCCTTCCAACCCCACGCCACATTCAAAGCCAGCTCGTACCTCACGCGCATCTTTCTCAAAGCGCTTGAGCGACCCAACGTGACCGTCGTACAATTGCTTCTTGCCGCGCAAGACCCGCGCGCGGGCGTTTCTACGAGCCTCTCCCTGGCGCACGTAGCACCCGGCAACTGTGCCGACTTTGGGAACGCCGAAAGTAGCGCGCACCTCGGCCTCGCCGATCACCTTGTCCACGTAGACCGGTTCCAGCAACCCTTTGAGGGCCTTGTCTATTTCATCTATCAGCTTGTAAATTATATCATAGGTACGAATATCTACCCCTTCGTTCTCCGCCAGACGGCGGGCAGCCGGGTCGGGCTGCACCTGGAAGCCGACGACGATGGCCTGCGAAGCGATGGCCAGATTGATGTCCGACTCGCTGATGTCACCTGCGGCGGCGTGTATGACGTTGACTTTCAGACCCTCCATGTCCTCGCCGCCCATTTTTTCCAGCGAGTTGACGATAGGCTCGATGGATCCCTGCACGTCGGTCTTGACCACGAGATCGAGTGATTTGGTTTGCCCCGCCTGGATACGGCTGGAGAAATCGTCGAGAGTAAAAGCTCTGACCGGGGTAGCGGCCTTGGCGGCTATATCTTCTTTCCGTTTGTCCACTATGGCGCGTGCGGTGCGTTCATCTTGCACGACCTTGAAAAACTCGCCTGCCTCGGGCACATCAGAAAGGCCCAGGATCATGACCGGCATCGAAGGGGCCGCTTCCTGAATGGTCTGTCCGTTCTGATCGAGCATGCGGCGCACACGGCCGTAAGCCAGGTTGGCCACTATGGTATCTCCCACACGCAACGTACCGTTCTGCACCAGCACAGTGGCCGTCGTCCCTCTCCTGCGTTCCAGTTGACCCTCCAATACAGTGCCCAAGGCACGCCGGTTGGGGTTGGCCTTGATTTCGGTGGAATCCGCGACGAGTAGAATGGCCTCCAACAGGTCTTCCAGGCCGGTTTTCTGTTTAGCCGAGACGGGCACGCACAACGTGGTCCCGCCCCAATCGTCGGGCGCCAACCCCATCTCCGATAATTGCTGCTTTACCATCTCTGGCTGAGCAGTGCGTTTATCCATCTTGTTGAGGGCCACGATGATGGGAACGCGGGCCGCCCGAATGTGGTTGACGGCCTCGACAGTTTGAGGCATCACGCCGTCGTCGGCGGCCACTACCAGCACGGCGATGTCGGTGGTTTGGGCTCCACGGGCGCGCATCGCGGTAAAAGCCTCGTGCCCTGGGGTATCGAGAAAGGTGATGGTGCGCCCATCGTGCTCGATCTGGTAAGCGCCGATGTGCTGCGTGATTCCGCCGGCCTCGCTGGCCACCACGTCGGCGTGACGGATAGCATCCAGCAGCGAGGTCTTGCCGTGATCCACGTGCCCCAGAACGGTTACGACCGGCGGACGAAGCTCGAGTTTCTCAGGATCCTCGTGGGCATAGAGGCGTTCCCACAATAGCGTTGGCCCCTCTTCGGCAGCTTCCTCGGCGACCGGTATTTCTTCCCGCGGTTCAAACCCCATATCCTGAGCTACGATAGCGGCCGTCTCGTAATCTATTTGCTGGTTGATGTTCGCCATGATGCCGGCGTTCATCAACTCTTTGATCACGACGATGGGGCTCACCGACGTCAGTTCGGCCAACTGGCGCACCGTCAAGAAATCCGGTATCTCGACCACCAGTTTTTCTTGAGGTTCTGTTTGCTCACTCATTTACTTCCCCCCTAACTTTTTCCTCGTTACTTTCGCTCTCTGCCAGGTGTTGGGGCAAAGCGGCCGCATATTCTCGCAACTGAGCCTTATCTTCAGGCGTCAATTTGTACTTCAGCGCCCGTTCGAGCTGCTGCCGCGCCAACGCTGTTTCCCAACAATCCCGCTGGCGGCAAAGATAAGCGCCACGTCCATTCCGCTTGCCAGTCTCATCCACTACTACCACCCTACTCTCGGCCTCGGGTGAGGGAAGCCGGACGATGCGCACCAATTCCCGCTTGGGGCGTGTCGCGCGGCAGGCAACACAGGTGCGCTGTGGCGTGTGCTTGCGTCGCTTGGGCCGGTTTCCCATATACCTACCTCAATTCAAGTACCTTTCCCAATCGTCTTCTTCCCGTTTACGTTGGCGACGAGCAATGACCTCACCCAACTCTTCGTCGTAGACCAATTGCCGTCGCTGGCGACGTTCCTTTTCCAACTTGGTCTCTGGATGCTGTTCCTCTTCCTCGAATAAAGGTTCCAAAGTCTCGACTGGCGCTTCCAAGATCGGCTCGGCGGGCGCCGCCTCCGCTTCCACTTCTACAGTCTCTTCCTCTTCAGCGGCGTCCTCATCGGCCGCCAGCGACGCCAGTTTTCTGAGACATTCTTTGATCTCGTTCAGATTATCGTGGTCAATACCGTCCAGTTCCAGTAAGCTCTCGTCCCCTTTTTCCAGGCGTCCCATGACATCTCCGATCGTCATCACCCCGGCTCGCTCAAGGTAGCCCAACACGCGATCGCCGACGCCTATGTAGGGCAACAGAATGTCGTAGGCGATAGCCGGAACAGAGATGGCATCTCTAACCTTCTCGACCTCTTCGATAGCCGCCTCAGCCTCAACCTCGATCTCCTCTTCGGCTTTTGCTTCGAGCTCAATTATCTCTTCGGCCCTTGCTTCAACCTCGGCCTCTTCCACGATCTCTGGTAGACCTAACGCCTCGATACATTGTTTGATCTCGGCCATGCTCTTGGGCCCGATGCCGTCCAGTTTCAGCAGCCCTTCGTCCCCTTCGGCCAAAAGCTCCATCACACCACCGACGGTCGTCAACTCGGCCCGTTGCAGGTGGCCCAACACGCGCGCGCTCAGACCAAACTCGTCCAAGGGTATCTCATAGGCCTGCTCCGGGATGCGAGCGCGGGCAGCGTCAATAGTCGCCCGGCGCTCGGCCTCGGCCGACTCGATAGCTGTGCGACGAGCTTCCTCCTCTGCCCTGAGGCGCGCTCGTTCGGCGTCGCGGATCGAAGCATAGTATCTCTGAACCCCTTCGATCACCTGCCGCATAGTGCGCAGCTCTTCACTGTGGTAAGGCATCTTTTCTTGCTCGTGCTGCCGCAGGATGTTGGCGACGGAGGGGAGCAATTCCGCCACCGGCCCCAGCGCGGGCAACAGTGCAGAGTCCTGGTTCACCTGTTGCAAAGCCAGGGTGGCCGCCTCGGTGACTCCCTGGATGTCAATGCGCCAACCGGTCAGCTTGGCCGATAGCCGCGCGTTCTGCCCGGCCCGTCCTATGGCCAACGAAAGCTGATCGTCGGGCACGACTACGTTGGCGGTTCTTCCCTCGACCGGATCTTCCTCCAATTGAACGCTCAATACCTTGGCCGGACTGAGCGCTTTGGCGATAAAGGCGCTGGCGTCTACACTCCACTCGATAATGTCAATCTTTTCCCCTCCCAATTCATTGACGATGGACTGGACGCGCACCCCGCGCATGCCAACGCAGGCCCCCACCGGGTCCACGCCAGGCTGGCGAGCGAATACGGCCACTTTGGAGCGAGAACCCGCCTCGCGCGCGATGGACTTGATCTCGACTGCGCCGCTAAAGATCTCTGGCACTTCCAGCTCCAACAGGCGGCGCAGCATGTTCTTGTGGCTGCGCGAAACGACGATCTGCGGCCCACGCCCGGTTTTGCGGACTTCTAGCACATAGGCCCGCAGCCGCTGGTGCAGGCTGTAGCGCTCGCCCGGCACCTGCTGGCTGCGCGGCAAGATCGCTTCGCTCCCTTCGAGGTTCACCGTCACCGCCTGGGGCTTGATATTCTGCACTGTGCCGTGGACGATCTCGCCTTCTTGTTGGACATAGTGCGCGTACCGCGCGTCTCGCTCCGCTTCGCGGATGCGCTGCAGGATGATCTGTTTGGCGCTCTGCGCTGCGATGCGCCCAAAATTCTTGGGCGTGCTTTCTACCATCACCGTGTCTTCCAATTCGACGCCGGGCTGAATGGCGCGCGCATCTTTTAGAGATATCTCCAGACTGGAATCGGCAACTTTTTCTACCACCTGCTTCTCGATAAAAATTTGCGCCTTGCCGGTCTCCAGATTGATCTTGGCCGTGATGTTTTGATTCACGTCATCGCCCACATCACGACGATAGGCGGACACCATCGCCATCTGCAATGCGTCCAGCACGACCTCGCCAGATAGGCCGCGCTCGCTGCATATTTGGTTGAATGCCAACAAGAAATCCGACTTCATCATCCCTCTCCTACCAAAGCGGAACGTCTTCTGCCAGATCCACTCGCTCCTCTATAATTGCTCCATACATTCACGAGCCAGGCGTTCGGCCACCCCACATCTGGCCCTCAGTGTTCCTGTTCACATCGAAGGCTTGGCAGATGATACCATAATGAAGCCCGGTATAATAAACCGGGCTGTGCGCGTACCTTGATGCCTCTATACAAAGAAAAGTGGGGTTTGCCCACTTCTCCGACGACCGTATGCTATTGGAATTATAGCATAGACACCCTGAACGCGCAAGTGCGCGTTTCATTATGGGTTGTCCAAAGACCCTAAAGATTTGGCGTATCTGTTTATCGCAGAGGCGCAGAGATTCTGTTCACTCTTCCTCCAGGCCCAGGACACGTCTGCGCATGCCTTGCTTCAGGACGGGTAAAGTTGATGAGCAACCCAACTTTCCAACCACGACCGTATCCGCGACGAGCAGATCCAGGCGATATCCGCAGTCCAGGCGGAGACCATTGTATTCCACGGGAAGCTTTGGCGCCGCGCTTACGTGGTCTCCCACCAGGCCTGTAGGCGCGTCAGGTGATGACCCGGCGCCAGCACCAGGTGATTGCCCAGCGGCGCTTTCAACAGATCCGCTACAGTGCCGCCGCGCGTGAGCTGTACCTGCGCCTGTGTCCGGCAAAGGTTCTCGGCGTATCCGGCCTGGATGACGTTGCCCTCCGCCAGCCACAATTGATCCATAGCCTGGCCGCCGATGCGCAGCAGTGTGACCGGGCCCGCGGGCAGCGTCCCCTGGATGCCCACGCCCAACCCCGATTCAAAGTGGGAGCGCAGGCAGTAATCCTGCACGATGGTGCGGGGGACTGTGCAGTGCGCCAGCCAGAGGGTGTTGCGATTCTCATCCAATTGTGCGGGGTTCGCCATCCACGGCACCTGTCCCAGCAGCTTGTAGACCCACAGCAGTCCCACCGTGCTCACCAGATCGCCCTCGCACCCGGCGATGATGCCTTCGTCGGTGAGCTGCGCCAGCGCAAAGCAGCCGGTCGTCTTCAGGCCCAGCACCAGGTCGAAGCAGCGCACTGTGATGGCATCGAAGGCGTGCTGGTCAACGATCTGTCTCAGCGCTACGTAGACTCGTACAGCATCCTCGATCTCTGTCGAGGACGGCTCGTGTGTGCCTGTGGCCTGATTGACCAGAGAGGCGATGTGTGCGCCAAGTTCATCCTGAGGCACAGCGCGAATCATCTCTTGCACGGCGCTCAGGTCGCTCGGCACTATCTCTGGTCCCCAGGTCTCGCGCACGGTGGCTGGAGCGGGCATACTGGCGACGAGCCAGTCTGAGGGTTCGCCTATTAGCCCTATGCGCGCCTGCCGCAGGGCGCGCCGGACGTCGAGATCGTGGAGGGCATCCGTGATCCGCTGGTGACCATCAGTGTCTTCAGGCCCTTTGAGGTAAAAGATACGCCCTGAGTCGCCGTCTTGCTGGAGGCGAGCGAGAACTTCGAGGGCGGCGGGCAGCGAGTTGTTGCCCGGGTGCGCCAGCAGGGAAACGGGCTCGTCGGGTGCGGCTTTGCTGCGTGCAGCTCTGAGCTCGAGGATCGCGCCCTCCGTTCCACCTGTGGCAACGAGGTAAAAGATCGGCGCAGCAGCCGCCAGTTGCTCGGCGTCCAACCGCCTGCCGCCTATGCGGTTCAGATTTGGTTCGTAGGGCGCGATGATCTGGTTGAGGGCATCCTCGCCGAGCAGGATTGACGCTATGGGGATGTAGCCGAAGGGCATAGGTGACTCTCTATTAGTAAGCGGTAACTGTTCAAGGGAAAGCCTGTTTTACCACAAAGGACACAAAGGAAAAAACCAAAAACAGTCGCAGAACTTGTCACTTTCTTGGTGTCCTTCGTGCCCTTCGTGGTCCTCCAAAATAGGTATGCCTGAACGCTTACAGTAAGCATTCAGAGGGTGTCATTGCGAGGAGCCAGAGCCGCGAGCGAAGCGTGGCGGGCTTCGACGAAGCAATCTCCAGGGTGGCTGACAGGTCGAGTGTGGGAGATTGCTTCGCTTCGCTCGCAATGACACAGGGCAGCTATTGTTTCTCGTAGGGTTTCCCTTCCTCGGCCGGGGGCCTCGAGCGCCCCACGACGCCCGCCACGACGACGATGGTCAGGATGTAAGGCGCTGTTTGCAGAAACTCGGGTGGAATTGAGATGTTGAGGAAAGGAAGCACCGGCTGGAGTATTTGCATCTTGACCTGCAAAGCGTTGGCGAATCCAAAGAGGAGCGCGGCCAGAAAGCCGCCCAGTGGATTCCAGTTGCCAAAGACCATAGCCGCCAGCGCGACGAACCCTTGCCCGCGCGTCATGTTATCCTCAAAGGTGCCCACTATATCCAGGGGGAAGTAGGCGCCCCCAATGCCGGCGATGAGACCACCGACGATCACACTGATGTAGCGCATGCGGTTGACGCGGACGCCGACCGTATCGGCGGCGCGCGGGTGCTCCCCGCAGGCGCGCATCCTCAATCCCCAGGGGGTGAAAAAGATGACATAGTTGATCACCAGGGTCAGGATGAGCATGATGAACACTGTCGGTGGATTGTTGAACAGGATCGGGCCGATGATGGGAATGTCGGCCAGCAGAGGGATGCGGATGGAGCCAATCTGCCCCGGCGTGCTAAACCCTACTGGCTCAAGGAGGCGTACGTTCAAGAACCGGGTGCCGCCGGCGGCCAGGATGTTGATCACCGTGCCAGAGATGATCTGGTCCACCTTGTACTTGATGGAGAGCACGGCGTGGATGGCGGCCATGATTCCGCCGACCAGGCTGGCGGCCAGCAACCCCATCCACAGGTTGTCAAAGATTCCGGCGAAGGCCACGGCAGCCAGAGCGCCAGAGAGCATCATGCCCTCGATGGCGATATTGATTATGCCCGCCCGCTCGCACAGGATGCCGGCCAGCGCCCCCAACGTCAGAGGAGTGGCGGCCGTCAACATGCTCTGAACCATACCTGTGAGGTTCATCTGGGTGCCGCTGGTGACCCAGACGAGGAACCCAAAGGCGGCCAGGAAAGCCAGGCTCCAGTTGAGAAACGATCGGACGGAGCCCAGCGTTCGCACCAGGCGCAGCCCCGCGACGAGGATGCATAGACTGCCGACGGTGTAAAGCGTCGCCTGGGAGGGCAGGGAGAAGAGTGTGCCCAGCATCTGGTCGGTGAAGGTGGCCTGATCACCTGGCTGGGCGCCGAATCCACCCAGTACCAGGATGATGCCGCCTACCGCCAGGATGAACAGTGTGATCAGCAGGTCCTTCCAGTTTAGTTCGAATGATCTTGTTTGGATGGATGTTGCTTGGGCCGTCATAAAAGTCTCCTTACGATCCCCAACCCCGCAAGAACACGGCCTGTTCGGCTTCTGTTCTCTCGGCCCGGAAGCGATAGATTACCCGGATGATGGCCGGGGCGGCGATAAAGATGATCACCAGAGATTGGACGATCTGCACGATCTCGGTTGGGACACCGGCCAGTGATTGCATCCGCGCCGCGCCGGCCCTCAGGACACCAAAGAGGATGCTGGCCCCGACGACGCCGACGGGGTTACTTTTGCCCAACAGGGCCAGGGCAATCGAGTCGAAGCCGTACCCCGCGCTAAAGCCGAGAGCGATGTTGTGCGTGATTCCCAGGCCCTGACTGACGCCGGCGAGACCGGCCAGGCACCCGCTCAGGAACATGGCAAAGGTGTAGTTCTTGGCCACGCTCATACCTCCGTAACGGGCGGCGTCCGGGTTGGCGCCGACGGTGCGCAACTCAAATCCCCAGGTAGTTTTGAACAGGAACCAGGCGGTGACTGCCGCTGCCGCCAGGGCTAATACGAATCCCCAGTGTACTGTAACCGGGTGGTCCAGAAATTCGGGCAGGTAGGCGCTGGCCGCGATCTCTCGGGTGCGACAGGTTCCCTGGACGTGCTCCAGCGGCCCGCACAGCAGCCATTCGCTCATTCGGAACGAGATATAGTTGAGCATGATGGTGGTGATGACCTCGTGTGCGCCAGTCTTGGCCTTGAGCACGCCAGCGATGGCTGCCCAAAGTCCTCCGGCGATGGCGCCCACCAGGATTGCCAGGGGCAGGTGGATCACGGCGGGCAGGCCGGTGAATGAGAAGCCGACGATGACGGCCGCCAGCCAGCCCACGCCGATCTGCCCCTCGGCGCCGATGTTGAACAGACCAGAGCGGAAGCCCAGCGCCACAGCCAGCCCGGCAAAGATGTACGGCACCGATTGGACCAGACTATCGCTGGGACCGCGCACGGCTACCGTGATAGGCCGCAGTCCCTCGCCTCCTATGGCGCGAAAGATGGCCGAGATGATGCTAAAGGGGTCGCCCAGCGCCCCCTGGTACAGGGCGCCGTAGGCGCGGGCCAAGTTGCCAAAGGCCAGCCCCAGCGCACGGCCTACCTGGCCTGCGCCCATAGCCTGGTATACGGCCTGATCGGTGAACATGATCACCAGCCCGCCGATGATGAGCGCCGAGAGGACGGAGAGGGCGGGGATCAACAACTGGTCTAGTCGAGCCGCCAGCCAGGCACGCATCCAGGGCCACCCGCCGCGCTTGGTCGAGATCAGCGCCAGAATTCCCAGGCCGAGCAGGAGTGTGAGGGGCCACAGCCCCAGCGCGATCAGCAGCAGCAGAATCAACCACTTGCTGAGCAGGGCAGACACGCAGACGAGGGCTGCTAGCAGAATCAAGCGGACCCATAGTGGGCCGGCGACGATTCGTTCCTTAAAGCTTTGAGAACCTCGTTGTTCAGGCAAGGGCTGTGCCTCCTTTCTCTGCGTTCAACCGGGAGCCGGCCATCAGCAGACCCAACTCCTCGCGGGTGACCTCGTCGGCGTTGACCGTGTCCACAATCCGCCCTTCGTACATCACCGCGATTCGATCCGAGAGGGCCATGATTTCGTCCAGTTCGACAGAGACCAGGAGGACGGCGCATCCCTCGTCCCGCTTATGGATCAACTGGCGGTGGATGTACTCGATTGATCCGACGTCCAGCCCGCGCGTTGGCTGGGCGGCGATGAGCAGTTTGATAGGGCGAGAAAGCTCGCGGGCCACGATCACTTTCTGCTGGTTGCCGCCCGAGAGCGACTCAGTTATCAGCGCCCGGTTGGGCGGTCGCACGTCGAACTCTTCGACCAGCCGGTCGGCGTACCGGTAGACCTCGTCAAATTCAAGTCTGACGCCTCGCGCAAACGGCGGTTGATAGTAGGTGCACAGAACCAGGTTATCGGAGACGGGGAATGGCAGAACCAGCCCGTCCTGCTGCCGATCCTCGGGAATGTGGGCCACGCCCAACTCGGTGATCTGGCGTGGCGGTGCATTTGTCACTTCCTGGCCCAGTATCCGGACGGCGCCGCCCACAGCCGGGTGGAGGCCGGTCAGCACCTCTACCAGCTCTGTTTGGCCGTTGCCCTGGACGCCGGCAATGCCCAGTATCTCGCCCGCCCGCACGAACAGGTCAACATCGTGCAGCATGGGATGATGGCGCACGTCCTCCGCTCGCAGGTCAGAGACCTCCAGCACCTTTTCCTCTGGCGAGGCGGCTCCCTTCTCCACGACCAGCGTGACCTCGCGCCCGACCATCATCTCTGCCAGTTGTTCTTCCGAGGCCTCCTCCGGCGTGGTCTCGCCCACGACATGCCCATTGCGCAATACGATGACGCGGTCGGCGATCGTCATCACCTCTTTCAGTTTGTGGCTGATGAAAATTATAGACTTGCCCTGAGCCACCAGAGTCCGCATGATCTCGAACAGCTCTTTGGTTTCCTGGGGCGTGAGCACGGCTGTGGGTTCGTCCAGAATTATAATATCGGCTTTGCGGTAAAGGGTCTTGATGATCTCGACCCGTTGCTGGACGCCCACCGGAAGATCCTCGGTCAACGCTCGCGGATCTACGGCCAGTCCGTACTGTTCCGAGAGCTCGCGAATTCTTTGAGCGGCGGCGCGCTGATCCAGCGCGGTGGTGATAACCCGTAGGGCCGGGTAGGAGGCGCAGGCAAAGAGCAGCGCCAGAAAGACGAGCAGTGGAATTCGTCCCGCTGCTCCCTGTGTCAGAGCCAGGATCACCAGCGGAATGATGCTTACCGCAGCCACAGTCGGCACGTAAACTCGGGCCTTCTGCTGGCTCAGTTTACCGAGCAGGAATACCAGAACGTATAGGCCGGCTGCAATTGCGGCACCAGTCAGTGTGGCCAGCAGCCATTGCCCGACTCCACCCGTCCCAAAAATGGAGCCGACGAAAGAGAGCAGGGCGACGACTCCGCTGAAAAGCCCTAGGGTTGGCCAGGAGAGGGAAAAGCGCGTTGGCTCCGTTCCCATCACAATATTCTCGGCCACGGTAAAGACCGGAACCAGTTGAAAATGCTGGTGCACCATACCGATGCCGAGACCGATGGCGTCGTTAGGCTCGTTGATCTCTGCCGGCTTGTCCCGTACTGTGACCTCTCCTTCATCTGGCGTGTAAAGCCCGTAGATGATGTTCATCAAGGTGCTTTTTCCGGCGCCGTTTTCGCCCAAAAAGGCCAGTATCTCTCCCCGGTTCAGCGAACAACTAACGTGGTCGTTGGCTAAAACGCCGGGGAAACGTTTGCATATGTCGCGTACTTCCAGAATTGGGGCCATTTTTGCTTCCTCGTAAAGCCCGGGCGGCTTGTGGCTCTGTCAGAAACTGGGGAATGAAAATGCTTTCTATTTCGGCAACTATTTGGCTGTCATTGCGAGCCGCGTTTTTTGCGGCGAAGCAATCTCCAATTTCCGAAGTGGGGATTGCTTCGTCGCCACCCGCCACGCTTCGCTCGCGGCTTCGGCTCCTCGCAATGACGGGCAAGAACTGCCTCGGCTGAGCAGTTACCTCTTGTGAAGCAACGATACAAGCGCTTGATAGCGGTGGTGCTGGGGAAACTCCCCAGCACCACCTTTACCTCCGTTTACCAGCCGGTGTCAATACTGCCGGCCTTGATACCTTCGATGATCACTGCGACTTCGGCCTTCAGCTCGTCGGGGACCTCGTTTTCATAGTCGTGGTAGGGAGCCAGCCCGACGCCGCCGTTCTCCAGCGTACCGACGTAGACGCTGCCGCCGGGGAACTGGTCGGTGGTCGCGGATTCGACCACCGCGAAAACGGCGTTGTCCAACCGCTTCATACACGAGGTGATGAGGATGTCCTGCTCGTTGGGCAGCGTAAAGTACTGGTCCACGTCCACGCCGATGCCCCACTTGCCGTTCTCCTTGGCCGCAGCGAGGCCGCCGTTGCCGGTCTTGCCGCCCACGCCAAAGATGACGTCCACGCCCTCGTCAATCAGCGATTGACCCTGGATCTTGCCCTGGTCGGGAGCCTCGAAATCGCCGACGTATACGCCCTTGACCAGGACGTTCGCGCCCTTTTGCTCGTTATAGTAGGCCACACCGGCCTCGTAGGCTACGATAAACTGCTCCACCGGCGGGATCTGCATGCCGCCTACGTAGCCAACCTGTGGGTCTTCGGGATCCTTCAGGTTGGCCCAGCCGGCCGCCAGGTAGCCGATGGGGAAGGCCGCCTCGTCCACGTTAAAGACGATGCCGGCGGTGTTGGGAATGGGGGGGTCATAGGCGTAGTCTATGATGGCGAACTTGGTGTCCGTGTACTCCGCCGCCATCTTGCCCGTGGCGTCGCCCAGCAAAAAGCCCACGGTGATGATCAGGTCATAGTCCTGCTCGGCGAACTCGGTGATGTTCTTCTCATAGTCGGCCTGAGCCTGGCTCTCGATGAACTTGGCGCAGACGGCCAGTTCGTCGTCGGCCCGCTGCAACCCTTCCCACGTGTTCTCGTTAAAGCTGGCGTCGTCCAAGCCGCCCACGTCCGACACCATACCGACCTTTAGATCGCCCTGCTCGCAACCTTCGGGCAGGGAAGGACCACAACTGACCAGTATCGCGAGTGCGGTCAGCAGTGAGAGTAGTACAGCAATTTTCTTCATTTTTAGCCTCCTGTTGATAGATTGGTTTTGACCTTTGAACAACGATTTACTTGCATTAGTTGCGTATAGAGCACCCCCCTTTTGGAATTTTCACGACCTCCTTCTGTGTCCCTATTTGTATATTGGTCAATCCGTCCGTAGTGGCGACTTTCAAAACAGTCGCCGCTACGATCCCAATATCTCGTTCACTACCGCTACGCCAGCGGATGTGGGAACTTTACCTCAATTATAATCTCGGTTGATTGTAATGGCAAGTGTTTGTATTGATTCACTCCGCTGCTCTGGCTTGCTCGTACACGCGCCCGAATTCGGCCACAAATAGCGCCGCCACCTCCGCGTCGTGGATGATGAGCAGGTTCTCGTCGTTGCGTGTCTCAGCGCTGGCGGTTAAGTTGTAAGAGCCCAGGATCACCGTCGCGTCGTCCACGATGATCACCTTGTGATGCATGATGTACGGGTTGCCGTCAGGGAGCACGTCGTGGGCCGCAATCCGCAGCCGCCCGTACTCGCTGTATTCTCCCCCGGCGTTGCGGCTCTCGATCACCCCCTGTACCACCACGCCTGCTTGCGCTCGTTCCAGCATAGCATCGGCGATCAAATCGCTGGTGAAGGTAAAGGCCATGAAGCGGATGCGGCTCTCCGCTTGTTCGATCTCCTCGATGATTTCCGCTGCGACTCCATCCTCGGGCGCAAAGTAGTTCTCCACTGCGACTAGTCGCTGCTGTTGCTCCTCCCCTTCGCCGATCTCGACGGTGATGGTGACGTGGGGGTGGGGCGTATCGGCCGGAGAGGTGGGGCCGAACTGACCGGTGAACATCTCCTCGAACTCGGCAGTATAGTTCTTCGCCAGCGCGGGCGAGGCGATCAGGACGGCGTTGTTGTTATTGCGGTAGGCGCCGTTGTCGGTCAGGTTCCACGACCCGGTCCACACCCACTGTTCGTCAATGACGGCGAACTTGTTGTGCATCAGCCCGCTCTCGCGCTCGTCCTCGACGAGTGGGACGCCGGCCTGCCGCAGGTCGGTCACAGCCTCCTCGTCCGCGTTGTCGCTTTCGACGACGACGCGCACCTGCACGCCATCGCGGTGGGCCGCGATCAGCGCGTCGGCCACGCGCTCCAGGTCGAGATCGTAGGCCACCACGTCCACGCTGCTCTCGGCTTGCCCGATCACCGCGGCCAATTCCTCGTCCAGCCCGCCATAGTGGTAGGCGGCGTCGTCTGGATAGCGAGGGCTGGTAAAATAGACGCGGATCCAATCGCCGCTCACCGTCTCTGTGACCGTGCGCGATCCAACGTCTATGCATGCCGACTGAGCAAGCGCGACGACGGTCACCGCCAAGACGAGCGCACACAGTCCGGTGAAAGAAACTGCCGATGTCCGTGATTTACGCGCCATTGTCCGCCTCCACGTTCTGCTCATTCTCGATCTCTGCCAACAATGCCTGTACCCGTTCCACCTGGGCTTCTGGCGCGACTTTGCCGGCCTCTCGGTTAATGCTCTTCATCGTGCGTCGCAGGGCGGAGAGATTGGAGTCAAGTTCTTCTCGGTAAAGCCCCTTCGCCCGCGCTACACCCCAGTCGAGTAGGATTCTGGCAGCGTCGTCGGTCAGGTCGGCGGTGAGGGACTCGTCCTCCAAGATGAGCTCCGCGGCGCGGCGGTGGTTTTCCAAATCAGACATTGCACTCCTTTCACTGGTTTCTCCCAAGAGTATAATGCCAAGCCGCGCATAACACAAGTCACAGCTTGGCGCTGGTGGTGAGTCGTCATCCTTCGTGCCCCGGTACAATCTTGGGGGGAAAGTGGGGCAGACGGCTCACCGAGCTTCCGGTCTGCCGTTTGGACAGGCTAGAAAGCCTGCCCGACTCTCTCATCTTGTTGAGAAGACACATGGTACGCCCCTGATCAACCAAGAGATTTGGGATGCAGCGTGGGGCCGGTGGTTGCGCCGATTTGTTCTCTTTACGCTCTTTGCGTGCCTTGCGGCAAGATGCGGGCAATCCCCAGACGATACTACTTGACACTGGAGACAAGCTCTGGTATAATTAGTTTCATACAGAGAAATGGGGTTTTGCTTGATAAAATCCCATCCACGCAATCAACATTCCACTCACCATTCTTTCTGGGCAGGAAACCTGCCCTACACCTTAGAGGTTCAGTTGCCGCTCGCGCGAGATCTTGCATGCGACGATGAGCGAAAAGAGATACTACATCGAATCTTTGGGACGAGGCCTACAGATACTGGAAGCCTTCTCTGAAGGCTCGCTCAGCTTGAGCTTGACGGAAATCACCTCAATTGTCGAACTCGATAAGAGCACTGTGTTTCGCTTTGTCTACACCCTGGAGAGTTTGGGCTACCTGGAACGCGACACACGGACAAAGCGGTATCGTCCTGGCCCCAAGGTGCTGCGTTTGGGATTCAGTGCGCTCAACAGCCTGGAGATGGCTCAGGTTGCCCGGCCTTACTTGAAAGCTCTCTCTGATGAGTGTGGCGAGACGACGAATATGACGATCCGCGATGGTGCAGAAATTGTCTATGTCGCGCGGAACAAGACGCAGCAGATCATCAGCGTCAACCTGCAGCTAGGCTCTCGTTTGCCCGTTCATTGCACCTCTATGGGCAAGGCCCAACTGATAGATTTCTCCCGCCAAGAGTTGGATGATTTACTGGGTGGAGGACCGTACCCGGTGATGGGCCCCAATACCATTACCACTCTCGATGGTTTGGTGGCCGAATTGGACCAGGTGCGTCGGCGGGGATATGCCATCAACGACGAGGAACTGACAGCGGGTTTGCGTTCGGTGGCTGCCCCAGTCCGCAACCGCGACGGTGAGGTGGCAGCGGCCATCAATATCTCTGCCCCCAGCGCTCGCGCCTCACGCGAGGAGATGGAAAACGTCCTGGCTCCCATGATGATGAACACCGCTCGTAAGATTTCTCTGGCGCTGGGCGCTAATGGTTAAAGGCCCGGCGCTTTTATCTTTTTGACGAAGGAGGTGATGGCACCGGAGAATATGTCAAATGGCAAAGTCTTTTCGTTGTTTCTGAAACTTACACACATAAGGAGAGAGAAATGCACAAGAAATTGGTAACGTCTGTATTGGCGCTGATGGTGATACTGTCCACGCTGGTCGGCCTGGTCGCCTGCGGCGGTCAGCCGACCGAAGCACCGGCAACTGAGGAAGCCGCCCAAGATCTAGAGCCGATCAAGGTGGGTTGGTTTGGCGCGCTCACGGGCGACTGGGCGCTCTGGGGAGAGGCCAGCAGGAACGGCACCCAGTTCACGATGGAGATGATCAACGAGGCCGGCGGCGTTCTGGGCGGCCGGCAGTTCGAGTTGATCGCCTACGACAACAAGAGTGACCAGTTGGAGTCGGTCAACGTGGTGCGACGCCTGATCACGGAGGACGGGGTCGTGGCCGTCATCGGCACCAACAGCAGCGGTTCCAACATCGCCGTCGCCCCCATCGCCGAAGAGAACAAGGTGCCCGTCATCGCCACCTACGCCACCAACCCGCGCGTCACTCAACCTGAAGAAGGGGTGTTGATGGAGTACACGTTCCGCGTCTGCTTCACCGATCCCTACCAGGGCTCTGTGATGGCCGACTTTGCCTTCAGTGACCTGGGCGCTCGAAAGGCGGCCGTGCTTTACGAAATCAGCTCCGACTATTCCGTCGGCCTGCGTGACTTTTTCGTGCAGCGCTGGGGGGAACTGGGCGGCGAGTTGGTCGCCGACGAGGCCTTCAAGACCGGCGACGTCGAGTTCCGCGCGCAGCTTACGTCCATCAAGGACGCCCAGCCAGACGTGATCATCATGCCCTTCCTGGCCAAAGAGGTCGCCCTGGCGGCCAAGCAGGCCCGCGACCTGGGCATCACGGTGCCCTTCATCGGCGGCGACGGCTGGCCCTCGCCCACCTTGTTGGAGATGGCGGCCTCCGCGGTGGAAGGCTGCTACTTTGTGGATGGGTGTGTATCTGAAATTGTGCATAGCTTGAGTTGACAAAAGGCAGCAATCC
>CAYMWP010000082.1:0-21491 GCA_964393895.1 uncultured Anaerolineales bacterium
TAAAGTGGCTCAATGTGGCTCCTTGCTGAAATGTGACATTGTCGAAGTAGTTACAGAAACCCTTTCTTTACGCCCCTTTTCCTGTTTCTGGCAGCAACCTAGAAGCCAAATAGCTCCAGCGCCCACCCCGGCATCCAAAAGTCGCCCAGCTTTAGCGCCAGGTCAACGAACGTCGAGCCGGCAAAGATCAGCAGGCTCAACCCGATCAGCACGTAATCGCGGGATTTGTACTCCAGTTTCTGGATCCACGTGCGCTTGCGCAGGCCGAAGCAACGCAGATCCATCGCGTTGACAATGTCCTCCCCGCCGACGATGGCGTTGATGGTGACGGGTACGATGAGGGGAGCCATCTTGCGAATCTGAGTGATAATGCCGCCCTCCAGTTTCTCCACCTCGTACCCCCGCGCCCGCTGAGAATCGAGCGTGACGCCAAAATCTCGCCCCAGCGTGGGAACGAAACGAAAGGCCAGATCCATCGAGACGGCCAGCTTGTCTGGCAGACCCAGCCCGCGGAAAGTCACGCCGTACTGGTTGGGGTTGAAGGTGAAAGCAAGCGGGATGAACAAGACGGTGATGGAGAGCATACGCACCATCTGCGTGACGGCGAACACCAGCTTTTCCACCGTGATGTTGGGACGGATGGTCCAACCCACCCCGGGCACGGTCCACTCGACCTGCCAGATGACGTGTTTAACCCCGCTCAAAACCTCCCCCGGCCCGCCTCGCCCGGTCAGTATGGCGTTGATGCCGATGATGACGACTACCAGAATTAGGACGAACGTCCATACGCGGCGGGTCTCTTTCCAGGTCAGCTTGCACAGAAAGTAGTGCCCGAACGAGATGAAAAAAAAGAATAGCAAGAAGCGAATGTCCCAGAATTTTATGATGGAAAAGGTCAGCGCCAGCAGAAATATCCAGCGCGCGCGTGGGTCCAGCCGTTGGACGAGTGTGTTTCGTTCCTTGTACTTCCATGAGACCAGCATTTGAGCGTATCCCTTCGGAAGCGGTAGGGGCAGGGTTCCCCTGCCCCTACTGATCTACTTTAAACTAGCGTCCCGTTCTTGCGGCGATGGCGTCGTACGCCACCATCAGGATTGGCACCAGAATGACGCCGTTGACAATGTCGGTGAGCGCGGCGGGGAGAAAATAGCCGCCGAAAGCCGTGGCAAAGTCTATGCCAGAGACGAAAATCTCGCTCAACGAGGAGAATCCCATCCCGATCACAGCACCCAGGACGACAAAGATATCGGCAATGACCAAAGACTTGGCCTCACGATAGCTGGTGATCATGGCCGCGGCAAAGCCGGGGACCATGCCCATCAGGCCGTTGCCGATGTCCCACCAGATCCAAAAGCCCCAGCCGGAGAGCGCGTCACCGATGATATTGCCCAGGAAACCACTGATGAACCCGACCCAGGGGCCAAAGACGACGCCAAAGAACATGGGGATGCAGACCGCCGGACGCAGCGCGACGTTGCCGGCTGCTGGCAGGGCGACCATATTGGTGGCGAAGGACAGGACGCCGTAGAGCGCCGCGCCCAGAGCCGCAAAGACCACCTCGCGGGTTCCGAAAGCGTACCACTTTTTGTTCACAATCAACCTCCTTTAGCATAGAAGCATCTTACGAAATGGTATGAACCCTCACTCTTTACTCATTCTGTTCTCAATACACCCTCCTTTCCACATCACGATGCAGGGATGTGAGCCAGCGCTTCGGCCCGCATAAAACGCCCGGTGCGGGGCAGGTATTCCAGATTAGTCTGTAGTAGAGAGGTAGGCACGACGCGACAGCGACGCAGCAATTCTATGTCGGTCAATACCTCGGCTGGTGAGCCGTCGCCGGCGATTTGTCCCTCGTGCATCAGGATTACCCGGCTGGCGTAGCAGATCGCCAGGTCGAGGTCGTGGGTAATAAAGAGGATGGCCTCAAAGCCCGGCATCTGGAGGATGGAATCCATAAAGGTCATATAGTTCCAGTAATCCTGCCCGGCTGTCGGCTCATCCATCACCAGGATCTTGGAGCGCATCGCCAGGATAGCGGCGATGCTGACCCGTTTCTGCTGCCCGAAGGAGAGCGCCAGTGGTGGATAATCCTCCAACCCTCTCAAGTTTACGATTTCGACTGCTCGCTCTACCCCTGCCGTAATGACTTTTTCGTCGTAGCCCAGGTTGTGGGGGCCAAAGGCCAACTCCTCCCTTACGGTCGGCGCAAAGAGCATGTGGCTGGGGCTTTGGAAGACGTAGCCCAGCGTGTGGGCGATCTGGGCGACGCTCAAATCGCGCGTGTCGCGTCCTTCGATCACCACGTTGCCCTGGCGCGGCTTTAGCAGGCCGATGGCGTGCTTGACCAGCGTTGTCTTCCCCGCACCGTTGGGACCGAGCAGGGCGATGACGTCACCCTGGCGAACGGTCAGGTTGATGTCGCGGATGACGGTCGGGCTGTCCTCTTCGTAGGCGAAAGAGACGTTCTCGAACGCCACTAGCGGTGCGCGCCCATTCGGCTTGATGGCCGGCTCAAAGGCCGGAAGCGGGTCACTGGCCGCACGCTGAATTATGACGGGGGCCGGCATTTTCACGTGCCGATAGTCCACCACATCCGCCAGATCGTCCGGCGGACCGTAGTAAGCAGCCTCACCCTCTTTCATAAAGAGCACCCTGTCAGGGCGAATACTGAATGCATCTTCGACGCGATGCTCGACGAGAATGATACTGATCCCCTCGTCGGCCAACCGGCGGAAGAGAGCCAGGGCTTCTTGGGCGCTGGCGGGGTCGAGGCTGGCCAGAGGTTCATCGAGCAGCAGTATGGTGGGGCGCATAGCCAGCACGCCAGCGAGGGCCACTTTTTGTTTCTCTCCGCCGGAGAGGTAAAAGGTCTCCCGCTCGCGCAGATGAGAGATGTTCAAGTAATCGAGCGTCTCGTCCACCCGTTGCAGGATCTCGTCGCGCGGCAACCCCAGGTTCTCCAGCCCAAAGGCGACCTCGTTGAGCACAAAGCTGCCCAGAATCTGACGCTCCGGGTCCTGGAGGACAGTGCCGACGGTCTGGGAGAGGGTGGACATTATCATCTCGCTTCCGTCTTGGCCGTCGAGGAGGATGCTACCCTCCAGGTCTCCATTATAGGTGCGAGGGATGAGGCCGTTGATGCAGCGGATGAGCGTGGTCTTGCCGCACCCGCTGGCCCCGGCGACGAGGAGCAGTTCGCCGCGTTCAAGCGTCAGCGAGAGAGAGTAAAGCGCCGGTTCGGGGCGGCTATGATAGCGGAACGTCAGCCCTTCGATCACCAGCGGGGAGGTAGTGGAATGTTGTTCAGGCAAGATGTTCTCCTAGTTTCTTCCGGCGCGGCACGACTTTTACCACGTCCCCAACTTGCGCGCCCAACCGGGTGGCGGCGTTCCCATTGGTCACCGCGATCATCAAATAGTAGTGAGGGCTATAAAGGGCCAACAGGCTGCCCGGCTCGCGCTCGCCAAAGGCGCGCACCAACCCCTCGATCTCGACCTGCCCCAGCCGCACGTTGACCGGACGCAGCGGCTCGAGGTCATCGCGGTGGATGTTGGCAATCAGGTTGCCAAAGTGGTCAATGTGCATCACCTCACCACGCAGGACGTCGTCCTCAAAAACCGGTCGTGGCACGTGATAGCGCACCACCTCTGTGATGGGAGTGCCCAATTCCGCCAGCTCCACGCCCGCGGCCAAGTGACCGCCGCAGGGAGCAAAGATGTCGCGCCCGTGAAAGATGTCGCTGACCTCGTCCAGCCAGTATTCTGGCTTGTCCAGGTGGACGATTTCGATGGGGCCGTCCTCCTGTTCGGCTCGTTCGAGCAGCGGGGTACACACGCCGTTATCCGGGCCGACAAAGAACTGCTCGCCGAAGCGGGCCGCAATCGGCCGGCGCTCTGTGCCCACCCCGGGGTCAACGACCACCACGTGTACCGTTCCCGCGGGGAAAAAGTGAGCGGTGCGCTCCAACACCAGCGCCGCTTGGCGGATGTTCTGCGGGCCGATGTCGTGGGAGAGGTCGGCGATGGGCACGCCCGGCAGGATGCGCCAGATGACGCCTTTCATCACCGTATGTTCCCCCTCCGTCGTGCCAAAATCGGTCAGAAGTGTGATGTGTCTGATGATTGCCCCCAGGTTTTACCCTTGCACTATAGTGCAAGCCTTTCAGATCAAAAGTTTCGGAGGTGATGGACGGTCAAGCGTACACGCCCCGATATTCCTCCGGCAATAGTTCGGCGATGCGGCGCATGATTAGATCGGTGTACTGGCGCAGCTTTTGGCCCCGCACCTGGCCGCTTTCTGGCAGGCGGAAGGGCCGACCGACGACGATGCGCACATCGGTGCGGCGTAGTCGGGGCAGATTGTGTTTGATCTTTTCGGTGCCGGTCATCCCCACCGGCACGATTTGCACATCGGCGCGGGCGGCTACGTAGGCCGGGCCGGTCTTGCCTTTCTGCAAGGCGCGGGTGACTCGGGAGCGGGTGCCCTCCGGGGCCATCCCCAGCACTTCTCCCCGCCTCAGCACATCCAACGCTCCCTCCAGCGCCCGGCGATCCACCTCCCCCCGCCGCACCCAGACGGAGCCCATCATCGCCAGCAGCGGAGCGTAGATGGGATTGCGCTTGTGTTTGGCCGCAGCAAAAGCGCGGATGGTATGCGGGCACACGGTCAGCATCACCGGGGAGTCGAAGGCGGCCAGGTGATTGGTCACCATAATGTAGGGTGGCTCTTCTGGGATGTTCTCCATTCCAATGTATTCCACACGGGCGACCAGTTTGAGCAAAAAGCTGACTATAGCGCGCACAACGTGATATATCAATGTATTCTCCTATGTCGGTAGATTTATTCACTTGGAATGTGTCCCAGTGCAACGACGTTAAAGTCGGCTGGCTCGGCGCCGTGGAAACTGAACAGCAGGGTGAAGGGAGCCGTAGCGCCGGGCGCAAGCGGGCCTTCTAGCTCTACCTGTGCCTGTCGCGTCCCTGTGACATTTCCCTGATCGTCGTAGGTCGTCACGATGACGCTCACGCTGCCGGCCGATTGCTCCGCGCTTCCGTTCCGCACGACGCCGCTTACCTGGAACTGCGGGGCGGCCGGTTGTCCCGTCGCCTCGACCACGCTGACCGGCAAGTAGGATTCGGCCAGCGCCCCGGCCGCTTCGCCGCGGATGATCGCCACCTGCGGGTTGGTCCAGGTCTCCGGCGGGCTGGTAAACAGAATACTGAAGGGGGAGCGGCCTCCCGGTGGTATGAGGTCGGCCGCCGCGAACGCATCCGCCTCGGCCGCTCGTTCGCCTTCTGCGCCAAAGAGAGTCACGCGCACCTGCACGTTGGTCAAAGTGACGTCGGTGGTGTTGACGACTTCTCCCAGGCACCACAGGCTGCCCACGGGGGTCTCGTAAAAGGCGACTCCGCGCACGCCAAAAGCGAGCGGCGTGGGGGTGGGCAACAGCAAGCCCGGCGTGTCCACGCTTTCCTCATCACCGACGGGGATGATTAGTTCTTGCCCCACTTGCAAAGATTGGGGGTTGGCGATGCCGTTGAATGATTGGAGTTTCTCCACGTCCACGCCATAGTCCAGAGCGATGCCCAGCAAGGTGTCCCCTGACTGGACGACGTGGACGATGGGGGTGGGGGTGATGGTCGGTGTCGCCGTAGTGACCGGTGTGGGCAGGGGCGCCATAGTTGGCCGGTGCGCGGCTGACGCGGGCGTGTCTTCCAGCACGCCCGCTGGCGAGGTTGCTGTAGTTGGTTGCGTGGGTGTGATCACGTTACCGCAGGCCGTCAACAGCAATAGGGCCGCTGCCAAGTAGATGCCAGTCACCGACTCGTAGTTTGTCATTCTTCTATCTTGTCGTGTGCACTTTGGTTGGCTAACACCGATTATACCATATCCACAATCGTATGCCAGCGCAGGGGCATCAGTACTCCACCCGCACGCCTTTCACCCGCTCCAGCAATCTCTCCGCCAGCGCGATCAGCAGCACAAAGGGCGCGTCGACCGCGATGGTGAGGGCGCACATCAGCGTCAGCCAGCGCAAGGCCGCGGCGAGAGGAGCGTTCACCTCTTTGATGATCGCCGGCCCAAGCCCGGCCGCCCAGACTAACGCCCCAACCAGGAGCAGAAAGATGATCACCGGCGTCCAGGCCTGCCGGTCGGCCCGGCTGGGCAGCATCGTGTTGCTCACGGCAAAGATGGCATAGACCCAGAGCCAGGCGTCGGGCGCACTCGATGCCTGGCGCATCCCGTTGACCAGGTTGGCCCAATCTCCGGCGGCGAGCGCCGCCCCCACCACCTCCAGCCCAAAGACCCGGTACCCGATCAGCAGAATGACCCCGCTCCCGGCCAGCAAAGGAGCCAGCCCGATCAGGCTGGCCCGCACGACGTCGGTCTTTTCGACCGGGACGAATCCCAACTGGACGCGCTGCCCCGCTCGTTTGGGGCGGATGGAGATACGGCCCACTTGCACCCCTAGGAGTATTGCCGCGAGCGCGTGGCTCAACTCGTGGAGGATGATGCCCGGCAGCAGCGGCAGGGCGTACAGCATCGTCGTGATTTCGAGGTCGCCCGTGAGCAGCAGCATGACGCCCTGCAAATGGCGGTGAATCCAGCGCTCAATCAACAACAGGAGCGCCAACGCCGCCGCCAGCCAGAGGAGAGGCTCCCAGTTCACTTGCTTGCTCGTCTACCTGTTCACTTCTCCGCCGCTTCCCGCACGATGGCGGCAAAGTCGGCCGCACGCAGGCTCGCCCCGCCCACCAGCGCGCCGTCAATCTCTGGCTGGGCCAGGAACTCGGCGGCGTTGCCGGGCTTGACGCTGCCGCCGTATTGAACGCGCACTGCCTGGGCCACGTCGTCGCCGTACAGGGCGGCCAGGGTCCCGCGCACGGCGCCGCCGATGATGTCGTTGGCTCCCGCGCCGGTGGCCGGAACGCCGGTGCCGATGGCCCAGATCGGCTCGTAGGCCACGGTGATGATCCGCGCTTGCTCGGCGGTGATCTCTGCAAAGGCGGCGCGCACCTGACCACCGACGAATTTCTCCGTCTCCCCGGCCCGGTTCTGCCGGAGGTTCTCCCCCACGCAGAGGATGGGCTTGAGGCCGTGGGCCAGCGCCGCGTGCAGCTTTTTATTGATCCACTCGTCGCTTTCGCCAAAGATGGTGCGGCGTTCCGAGTGGCCGACGATGACGTAATCGCACAGCCCGGCCAGCATCGGCGCGCTCATTTCGCCGGTGAAGGCTCCTTTTTCCTCCCAATGCACGTTCTGTGCACCCAGTCCGATGGCGGACCCGGCCAGGGCCTCGCGCACAGCGGCCAGGGCGGGAGCGGGCGGGCAGACGGCCACGTCACAGCCCTCCACGCCTTCTAGCGCGGCCCGCAACTCTCCCACCAGCGCGACGGCCTCCCCAATAGTCTTGTGCATCTTCCAATTACCGGCGATGAATGGTTGGCGCATGTTTTCTCCCTTTCAAGTTTCAGCTTGTGCTACGGCTCACCCGGCTCGGCCGCCATGAGAATGATGTTTTCCAGCCGCGAGCTCAGATCTCTGGCCAGCGAGTCGCCGAGTTCGTCCCAGTGTTCCTCCACCCAGCCGCGAGTTTCCTCGAGTACCCGGACGGCTTCGTCTCTGTCCCCCTGCTCCCAAGTCTCACGAGCCTGGACGAGCATCTCCTCGAGCGGCCCGCGCAGGCTCTCGTTGGGCACCTCTCCGGCCAGCGGAAGCAGCTCCTCGAACTCGCGCTCGATAGCTCCTTCCGTTCCCTGATCCAACATCTCTATCATCCTCTCGGCGTGAATCCTCAGGAGGGGAGGGGTTTCGTCTCGACCAAGCACGAACTCTAGTTCGGCGCGCGCCCCCGCCAGGTCGCCTTCTTGAATGTTACAGAGGGCCACACTGTAGTGAGCCCAGGGCAGTTCTGGATCGAGATTCAGTGCAGCTTCGATCTCCGGGCGAGCCTCTTCGCACGGACGGCCCTGGGCCAACATAAACGTCGCAGCACAGGCGTGGGAAAAAGCGTCCTCCGGCATCTCTTGCAACAGCCACCGCGACTCTTTCTCCGCTATGTCCCACTTTTTTGCCAACATGGCGATCCCGGCCATCCGCTTGTGCAGCAATGGGTCATCGGGGTTGACCCCTATTCCCTTCCAGACGACCTCTATGGCCCGATCCACGTCTCCCATTTTGACCAGTATCCCGCTGGCGCCCATGTAGGCAGGAATCGAGTGTGGGTCGGCCTCCATGACCCGCTGGTATATTTCCAGAGCATTATCCCAGTCCCCTTCCTCACCGGCGACTCTGGCATCCTCCAGGAGCTGCTCGACGTTCTCAGAGATGGGAGCAGGCTCGACCTGCCTGGTGGCAGGCGGGACATCCGCTCCTCGCTTACGATTGACCGCGGCCAGGGCCAATATCACGAGCAGGCCGAGCACAACCGCTCCACCGACCACGGCCCAGAGCCAGCCTCGTTTTTTCTTTTCGGGTTTCCGCTTTTCTTTTTTGACCTGTATCCTCTCCACTGCCCCGGCCTGAGGAGGCGGGGTGGGCGGCGGCACGACGATCGTCTCCGACGACGCGGCTGCTTCCTCCACTGGCGGGGACGGCGCGACCGTAGGCTCCAGGGCTGTTTCGAGGGCGCCGCTCAACTCCTCCACCGACTGGAAACGGTCGTCCGGCTCTTTGGCCAGCGCCTTGAGCAGCAGCCTTTGCGCCGGCTCAGGCAGGTCGGGGTTCAGTTTGCTGGGGAGCGGCAGCGGGGTAAAGATGTGATCGTGGATGACGGCGTAGGGCGTGTCGGCGACGAACGGCGGCCGGCCTACCAGTAGTTCGTACAGCACGACCCCCAGCGAGTAGACGTCGGTGCGGGCGTCGAGCTCTTTTACTCCCTTGGCCTGCTCCGGCGCGACGTACTGGGGCGTGCCCAGCAGCGCGTCGCGGGAGAGGGTGGATTCGCCGGCCTCGGCCATGCGCGCCAGCCCAAAGTCGGTCAGGTAGACGCCGCCGTCGGACGTGAGGAGAATGTTGGAGGGCTTGATGTCGCGGTGCAGGACACCTTGCCCGTGAGCGTAAGTCAGCGCCTGTCCGACCGCCTGCGCGATGCGCAGCACCTCTTGCATGTCCAAAGCGCCGCGTTCCATACGGGCCTTGAGCGTCTCCCCTTCGACAAAGCGCATCACCAGGTAGGGATGGCCGCGATGGCTGGAATAGTCATAGATGGGGACGATGTGGGGATGGTCGAGCTTGGCGACGATGCGGGCCTCGCGTTGGAAGCGCGCCAAAAAGTTGGGGTCTCCCGCAAAGGCCGGGTGCATGACTTTGATGGCGACGTAGCGGTCGAGCGCCGGATGGTAGGCCTTAAAGACGGTAGCCATACCTCCCTGCCCCAGTTTTTCCACGACGCGATACGCGCCTACGTTTTCACCGTTAGCAAAGGGCATTGGCATCTCCTCTCTCTAGCCCCGCCTGCGAGTTTGTAATTGTCTAACAAAGCTGCGCCTCAAACCGACGAGGAATTCACCGCAGAGAACGCCGAGTGCGCCGAGATTTTTCATCTTTGCTCTGCTCTACGCTCTCTGCGTGCTCAGCCAGACAGTCCCTCTCCGTGAAACTCTGCGTCCCTCTGTGTTCCTGGTTTTGCAGTCACGCGAGTTTTGTGGCATCAACTCCAGGTCAAGACCGATATGCTTCTGGACTGCGCAGCCGGCAGGAATGGCCATTCTCGCACCTTAATCCATCAACACCGCCACACCCGGCAGCTCTTTGCCTTCCAGCAACTCGAGGCTGGCCCCGCCGCCGGTGGAGACGTGGGTCATCTTGTCCGCCAGCCCGGCCTGGCGCACTGCCGCCGCCGAGTCGCCGCCGCCGACGATGGTCACGGCGTCCAGGTCGGCCAGCAATTGGGCCATTTTGAAGGTGCCCCAAGCAAAGTTGCTCATCTCGAACACGCCCAGCGGCCCGTTCCAAACTATTGTCTTGGCCCCTCTCAACGCCGACTCGAAGGTGGGCATGGTCTTGGGGCCGATGTCGAGGATACGCCAGCCGGCGGCGACCTCGTTGGGGGCCACGACGCGGGAGTTGGCGTCGTTGTCGAAAGCGTCGGCGACGACCACGTCCACGGGCAAAACGATCCGGCTTCCCGCGCTCTCGAGGAGCGATCGGGCCAGCGGCAGGGCCTCTCGTTCGACCAGGCTATCGCCCATCTCAAAGCCCAGCGCCTCGAAGAAGGTGTTGGCCATAGCGCCGCCGATGAGCAGCCGGTCGCACCGGGCCAGCAGGCTTTCGATGACGCCGATTTTATCGGATATTTTGGCCCCGCCCAGGATGGCGAGGTAGGGATGTTCGGGATGCTCCACCGCCCGGCCGAGGAATTCGAGTTCCTTCTCCATCAACAAGCCGGCCACGGCCGGCAGGTAATGCGCCACTCCCTCGGTGGAAGCGTGGGCGCGGTGGGCCGAGCCAAAGGCATCGTTGACGTAGACTTGGGCCAGGCCGGCCAGTTTGCGGGCGAACTCGGGGTCGTTATCTTTTTCCTCCGCGTGGAAGCGGGTGTTCTCCAACATAACGACGTCGCCGGGCCGCATGGCCTGGGCCGCGGCCTCGACCTCCGGCCCGACGCAGTCGTCCAGTTTCGTCACCGGGCGGTTCAGCAACTCGGCAAGCCGCGCCGCCAGCGGGTCCATTCTCAGTTCCGGCGCGATCTGGCCCTTGGGCCGGCCCAGGTGCGAGCACAAGATCAGGGCCGCGCCCTGTTCCAGCAGGTAGTTGATCGTGGGCAGCGCGGCCAGGATGCGGGCGTCGTCGGCCACCGCGCCATCTTGCAGTGGTACGTTAAAGTCCACGCGTACCAGCACGCGCTTGCCGCGCACGCTGACGTCGCGGATGGTTTTCTTGTTCATCTGAGGCTATCTCCTTGCAAGTGAGCAAGTATGCAGGTGCACGAGCAAATGGCTAACCCCATGCGAACTTGCAAACTTGCCGACTTGCTACAGCCCTTTGTCGGCCATCAGCTTGATCAGGTCGGCCATGCGCACCGAGAAGGCCCACTCGTTGTCGTACCAGGCGAGTACTTTGAAAAAGTTGTCGCCTATGGCCATTGTACTGAGCGCGTCAAAAATAGCTGAACGGTCGTCGCCCTTATAGTCCATGCTGACCAGCGGCTCTTCGGAGTAGCCCAGGACACCTTTCATTGGGCCTTCAGAAGCGGCTTTCATCGCTGCATTGACTGCCTCAACGCTGGCTGGCCTCTCCAGTAGCACTACCATGTCAATGATTGAGACTGTCGCCGTGGGGACGCGCAGGGCCCTGCCGTTCATCTTGCCGTCCACTTCGGGCACTACCAGCCCGATCGCCTTGGCCGCGCCAGTGGTGGTGGGGATCATGTTGATGGCGGCAGCCCGCGCCCGGCGCAGATCCTTGTGGGCTAGGTCCAGAATGCGTTGGTCGTTGGTGTAGGAGTGAACGGTAGTCATCAAGGCTTTGGCGATCCCAAAGTTGTCGTTCAGCACCTTGGAGACGGGGGCCAGGCAGTTGGTGGTGCATGAGCCCATCGAGAGGATGCTGTGTTTCGCCGGGTCGTACTTCTCATCGTTCACGCCCAGCACGATGGTCAGGTCGACGCTGTCGGCCGGCTTGGCCGGAGCGCTGATTATGACCTTCTTCGCGCCGGCCTGGATGTGGGCCGCCGCCTTGGCGCCATCGCGAAAGATGCCGGTGGACTCGATCACGACCTCCGCGCCCAGGTCGCCCCAGGGCAGTTGCGCCGGGTCGCGCTCGGCTAAAACCCTGATGCGGTCGCCGTCCACGACGATGTCGCCCCCGACCACCTCGACCGTGCCGGGGTAGATGCCATAGTTGGAATCGTACTTGAACAGGTGGGCGTTGGTCTCTGGCGGAAAGAGGTCGTTGACGGCGACGACATCGAATTCGTCGGCGTATTTCTCCTTCATCGCCTTGAGTACTTGGCGGCCGATGCGGCCAAAACCGTTGATACCTACTTTTACTGTCATCGTTTTTCTCCTTTTGTCAAAGACTATGATCATTCTTGCAGCAATCTTAACAACGCTCGCGCTAGTCTGTCGCTATCGTGCCGCCAGGGACGAGCAGGGTCAACCAGGTCGGCGGCGACCACTCGATACCCCGCGTCTGGCGGAAAGCCCGCTGCTGCAACCAGGGTGACGCCGGGCGGGGCGTCAAAGTCCACGACCAGGTTATCGTTGGTCAGAATCACGTGAAAGAGGCCGCTCCCCACGTGCGCTTCCAAGGCTGCGACGTGTTCACTCGCGCTGTAACCGTCCGTCTCGCCGCGCTGGGTGGCGACGTTGCAGACGTAGACCTTGAGCGCGCGGCTGGTCGCCACCGCCCGCGCCACGTCCGGCACGAGCAGGTTGGGGAGGACGCTGGTGTAGAGGCTGCCGGGGCCGGCCACGATCAGATCCGCCTCTAGCAGCGCGCGCACCACTTCGGGATAGGCGGGAGCGCCGTCGGGTTCCAGGTAGACCCGCTCGATGGCTCCGTCCGCCTCCGTGATGCTCGACTCGCCGGCCACGCGACTGAGGCCGGACGGCTCGGCTTGCAGGTCGGCCATCAGGGTCACGTCGCGCAGCGTGCTGGGGAGCACGCGCCCCTGGATCGCCAGCACGCGGCTCGATTCCAGGATCCCCCGCTCGAAACTGCCCGTCACTCCCGCCATCGCGGTGATAAAGAGGTTGCCAAAGCTGTGACCGTCGAGACCTTTTCCGTCACCGAAACGGTATTGGAACAGTTGAGTCGTCAGCGATTCGTTATCGGCCAGGGCGGCGATGCAGTTGCGAAAGTCGCCCGGCGGCAGCACGCCCAGCTCGTGCCGCAACCTGCCCGAACTGCCTCCATCGTCGGCGACGGTGACGATGGCGGTGATGTTAGAGGTGTGCTGTTTTAGCCCGCGCAGCAGGGTAGCGAGGCCGTGCCCCCCCCCGATGGCGACTATTTTAGGCCCGCGTCCGCGCTGGCGATAGCGGTATACGGCGTTCACCACTGCCTCTGGGTCGGCTGGTGTGAATGGTTTCATCAGTGTCCGGTTGAGACCAAGCAACGCGCCCACTATCGCAGTCACACCGGCCAAACCCAAGAACCCAATCCACAGGCCGGGCGGGACGAACCGCAGGAGCAGGTCCAGCGATTGACCGAACAGAAAGCTGAGCCCCAGGCTCAAAGAGAGGATGCCACTGGCCAAAAGCAGCAGCCAGCGTTTGACCCCCATACCTGGGGTCAGCCATTTGAGGATGGAGTGGACGTATCTGTAAAAGCTCATTGCCCGTCTCGGTCGTTTCTGCGGTCGCACTGCTTCTCGTTGCGCCGGCTCGACGGTCGCGTCGAGAACTGATGCGATTCTATTATAACCGAACGGAGCACAGACGTCAACGGACAATGCGCCACAATCCAACAATGGGCTGTGAGTCAGGAGCAGGGGATGGCATTCAGTTTTTCTAGGGAGTGCGAGGCGATTATCCGGTGGATTCTGCTCTTTGCCTCTGGGAGGCTCGCTGAAGTTGCCAGAGGATGAAACGCGCTCGCTGGGATATTGCCACGGAAATGTTCCACAGCAACCGGCTGCCCAGGATGGCGTCGTCTTCGCACAGGGCCAGCAGTCGCTCCCGCGACAATGCCAACACCACGGCTCCTTCTGGCCCCGCGATCAGGTCGGCGCTGCGCAGCCCCTCGTCCAGCATGGCGAATTCGCCAACGATCTGGCCGGGCCTCATGGTCGTCATGTGGCGCAGGTTCTTGGATACTTGTCCAGGCAGGCTCTCCGGGTCGCCCCAGACTTCTATCGTGCCGGATTGTACGACGTATAGCTCGCTGCCGGTCTCGGCGGTACTGACGACGTTGTTGCCTGGGGCATAGACACGCCGGCGACATTGGGCCGCCAGTCGAGTGCGCTGAGCCAGGTTCAGGTTGTTCCCGAGATCGGAATGGGCCAGGAATTGCGCCGCCTCGCGGGTCAGTACGAGCTCTTTATCGTCTACCGGGGTGTGAAGCGAGTCGCTGAACAGTGGCAGTCCGAGAAAAGCGGCTATCTGGCGGCGGGTGGTATCAGGCGTCTCAAAGTGGGGCCAGTGGCCGGCCTTGGGGATGATGCGCAGGTCGGCGTCGGGCCACTCGTCGGCCACCACGCCGGCATCTCGTAGGGGTACGGTGTTATCCTCTGCGCCCCACAACACCAGGGATGGCGCTTCGACTTCACTCAGCTTGCCCCGCAGGTCGTTCTCCCGCATGGCAAAGAAACATTCGGCCCGCACTTTGCCTTGGCCCGGCCGGCGGACGTCGGCTTGCAAGCGGAGGTGTTCCTCACGAGTGATACCACTACGTTCTGCGAAGGAGGCCGGGCGCATTATGCGGTCGGTGATGCCCACCATCGTCTGTTCGAGGGTCGAGACGATCAAGCTGCCCAAACCGAAACGCTCCAGGATGGTGATGGGCGAGACGAACAGATTGATGTATTGTGACAGTCGCCCACTGATGGTTGGGCCGATCAGGACCATACGTTCGACCAGGGCCGGGTAGCGCAACGCCATGGTCAGGCCGATCATACCCCCCATCGAGTGGCCCACGAGCACTACCGGCCCGTCGGTCGCTTTCTCGACGAAATCGGCCAACAGGTCCGCATAGGCAGGGATCGTCACGCGGTCAGGCAGGGGCGGAGATTCGCCATAGCCGGGCAGATCCACGGCTACGGCTCGGAAACGCTGGCTCAACAGTCCGAGTAGAGGGGACATGGCGTACCACGAACTGGACCAGCCGTGGATGAGCAACGCTAATTGGCGGTTGGGTTGCCCTTCTTCGACGGTGTGGAGTCGCTGCTCGTTGATCGTTGGGCCGCCATTGGGCTGACGGTTGATCGTATAAAGCGCCACGGCATTCTCCATGCAGGATGTTATTGACAATTCGTTACTACTCAGGTCAAGACCTCCGAGGTCTGCGACAGGCATTCTGCCCACTGCGACCGTCGAAAAAGGCCGGGATTTCACGCCTGAACGGGTTTTGCAAGACCTCGGAGGTCTGAGCGCGTGCCAGGCTGAGTAGTTACGACAATTCTAGCATAGAGCTTGGCGCTATTGGGTTACAGTTTCGTTACGGCGGTAATGTGGTTCCGGGGTGTCTTCTCAGTGTATGAGCATGTCTGATGCCCTGCTTTATGGGAAAGGGGACCAGAACAGTGTCACCAGCAGCAATGCCTCGCCCCCGTGGAGGTCGCGTCGGAGGGACGGTGCGGCTCTCCGGCGACCGTGATCAAAATTGAGGGCCGGGCTTGACCTGGCTCTCGTCGGTGCGCGGAGTCGATTCAGGCTGGGAATAGCGGACCACCAGCACTGGCCTGTTGGCTGCCAGGAGGATGTCCCTGCTCAGATCGTCTATCAGGCGGTCGTTCAGGCCAGGGGTGATGTGGGTGCCAACCACCAGTAGGTCGTATCGCCCCTTCCGGCTCTCGGCGATGACTTGGTTTTGTACCATGCCGTGACGGACCACTGCCCGGGCTGTCACTCCCATTCCGGCCAATAGAGCTAACATGCGGCTGAGATGTATTCCCTCTCGGGATCCGCGCCGGATCAATTCCTCCGCCGAGGCACCCAGATCGTCCATGACCGCGTGCCTGGTCAGCGGCAGTTGGGACATCACGTGGAGCAGAGTCACCGAGGCGTCCAGTTCGTGAGCCAGGCGGCCGGCGAAACTGATGGTGTGCTCGCTGGTAGGGCCGGCGGAGGAACAGATCAGCACCCGCTCTATATCGCGGGCCCGCCCTTTGACTATCAGAACTGATGCCGGCGTGTGCTCGCTGACGTGAAGCGCCAACGACCCCAATAGCAGCCGTACTGCCCCCTTCCGTCCTCGACTGCCGGCGACCACCAGATCGTACGGGGTAGCCCTCGCCTGACGGACCAATTCTTCGGCCATCCGACCATCTCGCCGACGGACTATGGTCGGGATACCGGTTTCTTCCAGAGCGGCAGCGGCCTCCTCGGCCATCAGGCGCGCTCTTGGGCCTCGCTCATCTACGACCAGGATCTCTATGGCGCTCGCCGCTCTTTGGGCGATGCGCACTCCCATGTCCAGTCCCTGGGCTGTGTGTGGGGAGCCGTCGGTGCAGAGCAGAAATTTCATCGTTTTCCTCCCATCCACTTTACAACAAGATAAGCGTTACAGGAACGACAAGGATGATGCCCAGAAAGATGATAAAGTTCCTGCGTCGGCGAATGATCCAGGCCAGCGCGCCTGAGACGATCCGCCCGTATGGCCGGTAGGCCAATAGTACGAGGGGCAGTGAGATGACGATTGCACAGACTATGTGGGTCATCACCACGGTCACTGCTTGGGGATTTCCCAGCAACGCTGCCGCGACCAGCGTATCCACCAGTGTGGATACGTTGGCTCCCATAATGTAGGGGATGATGTTCTCGCGGCGTATGTATCCACGGGCGGAGAGGGGGACCAGGATGCCCACGGAGATGGAGACGGACATGGTGAGCATAGTGATCGCCACCCCCATCAGGAACATTACTTCCGGGCGGTAGACGAGCCTGGGAATCTGACCAAAATCGGTTCGCTCCAACTGCATCTGGGGCAGAGCGCGGTCGAAGAGATTAAAGCTAAAAGTCACCAGCCCCACCCCGACCAGGAAAATGGCCCAGCCGGGGAGGATGGCTACCAGAGGAGCGACCAACGGATCCAGTCCCCGGTTGATGCCGGCGACCAAATTCTCCAGGGCGGGGATAGAGAGTCCTTCGAGCCAGCCCCGATCTAGAATCAGCAACCCCATCGGTATAGTCGCCAAGTAGATTGAGCCGGTGAGCAGGAGGGAGAGAACGCCTACAGTGAGGGCGCTCCATTGCTTGTGTCCCCGCAGGACATAGACGAACCCGACCAGTAGCACGATTAAGGCGGCGCCCATACGAGAACCGGCCACCATGGTAAAAGTTTGAAAAGGAGACAGTGCGCCGGCGCTCAACAGGGCCATCGCTGCGGCCGCCGCCGGCGAACCGCTCAGAACCAAACAGGCCATCAGCCAGCCAAACCCCATGCTGTCGGCAGCGTTGGTGATGTCCAAACGTCCCCGTATGAGCGGCACCAATTCTCCGGCTCCCTCCTTCATCAGATCCAGGGCAAGCACAAAGAGCAGAAAACCAGAGATTCCTATCCCCAGTTTCTTCCATCTCGACCGGCTACCGCGCTGCTTTCCCATATACTGTTCCTCGAAAAATCATGGCGCGGCAAGCCGCATCTGTCTCGATTTTTCTGCGTCAATCTGTGCTTGGAATACCCCTCAGGTCGCCGTGCGCCATTGTGCCGACCGCGATGCGCCCGTGATGGCGTTGATAGTGCTATCAGGTAGACCTCCGAGGTCTTTGGAAGCTGTTTTGCCCGTTACTGTGCCCGTACAGGCCGTGGTACCCGCACAGGCACTCTAGACCTCAAAGGTCTGGGTCAGGCTGAGCAGTTACGCTACCAGTATACTTGACCCGCGCGTTAAAGTCAAAGCAGCACGACCGTTTATCCTCACTTGTATCACGGCTATTTTCAAGGCGGCCGACTTGCGCACCTGTAAACGAGAAAGTATAATTGACTCCACTGAAAAAAACCAGGTTTTTCAATGGTTTTATGGGACAGCGTCCCACTTTTGGCTCAAAATTGACGTGTTTGTGGGAATATCTCACCAAAAAACCTGGTTTTTGGGCATTTTATCCCCACCGACGAACAAACCAACACCTTTTTTCAGGAAAGTCATAATTCACTACCCAAAAAGTATAATGGCATTGAAATGGTCAAATTAGAAAAAGTCAGTGTTTCTCAGGTCGCTGCCGAGCTGGATAAACCGTTTTCGATGGTAAAAGTCACCACTGTGGGCGATATACTCGTCAACGTCTATGCTTGCCAGGGGGCTTTGGCGTGGCACAGACACCTGGATAATGACGAGTTGTTCTGGGTTCACGAGGGAACCATTTCGTTGGAGAGCGAGTGGGGTGATGTGCGGTTGCGGCCGGGCGAGTTAGCCGTCGTGCCTAAAGGGGTGGGGCATCGCTCTAGCTCAGGGCTGCGCGCTAACGTGCTGCTCTTGCGCTGCGGGTTCGCTTCCGAACGGAAGAACGGACGTAGCCGCCTTTACGGCGTGACGGGGGAGTCAAAGCTAGGGCGCGTCTCTCTCGTGGAGGCGGCGCGGGCAATCTCTGCGCCGCTTGCGTTCCGTACCGTCGCCCGGGTCGAGGACTCGGTGGTGCAGGTGGCATGGGGGGAGGGTACGTGGCCGATGGAGATACCGGCTTTCCACGCCGTGATGTTCTTTGTCCTGGACGGTACCGCTACCGCGCGCACGTCCTCGAGCATGGTACACCTGCATCCGGGCGATCTGACCGTCGTGCCGCGAGGCGCAGTTTATCAACTCAGCACCACCAGGGATACGGTGTTGGCGCGGGTGACGCGCGAGGCAGTGAGACGTAAAGCGTAATTGTGTCGTGCAGTTTGGTGCTGCTATGGCGAGGAGGAACGACGATGAGTGTTGCTGTGAATTTGCTCGAGCGCCTGCATTGGTTGGGCCACGCCAGCTTCCGGCTCGACGGGCCGCCGACGATCTATTTCGACCCGTGGAAGTTGAAAGGGCGTCCACCCCGGGCCGACGTCATCCTGATTAGCCACGAGCACATGGATCACTGCTCGCCGGAGGACGTGAAGCGAATCAGCAAGCCCGGTACCGTGATCGTCGCCAATCCGGGGGCGGCGGAAAAGTTGGGCGGCGATGCGCGCTCTCTGCGACCAGGGGAGCGGACGACGGTGGGCGAGGTGGAGATCAAAGCTGTGCCGGCCTACAACGCCAGTAGGTTTCGCTCTCCTGGCCTCCCCTTCCATCCACAGGAGGCGGAGCACGTAGGGTACGTGGTCACTGTGGCGGGGGAGCGGGTATACTTTGCCGGGGACACCGACCGCATCCCCGAGATGGCTGACATCGCCTGTGACGTGGCCCTGCTTCCGGTGGGGGGGACTTTTACGATGGACGCCGAGGAGGCGGCCCAAGCGGCCGCCGACATCGGGCCAAAAGTGGCGCTGCCGATGCACTGGGGGGGCGGCGTCGTCGGCTCCCGCGCCGATGCCGAGCGCTTTTGCGATCTTTACGACGGCGAGGCAGTCATCCTGGAGGCGGAGTAGCTATTCCTGATGCAGACGTGCCCTAGGGCCGGAGGAAGAGCGAACAGAATCTCGGCGTTCTCCGCGCTTCTGCGGTAAACGGGTACTCCTGATTGACTGACAAAACACCAGCGAGATTTCACGTCGCTGTACTAGGGGGCAACTCCATGTTCCTTGGCCCACACCGCCGCTTCAACCCGTGACGCAGATTCCAATTTGTGCAGTATGTTGCTCACGTGGAACTGGGCGGTTCGCTCCGCCACCTGAAGCCTGGAGGCGATCTCTTTGTTGCTCAACCCTTCCGCTACGAGTCGCAACACTTCCAGCTCCCGCTCCGTCAGCCCGCCTGGGCGCTCTCCCCGTGCCCAGGCAGTTACTTTGGCCATCACCGTAGGGCTGAAATATCCCTCTCCCCGCGCCGCCGCTCGCACCGCCGTCACGATCGCGTTCGGCGCTTCGTCCTTCAGCATATAGCCCACCGCGCCCGCTTCCAGCATCCCGCGCACGTACCGCTCGTCGTCGTAGGAGCTGAGGGCCAGAATCTGTACGGCCAGGTTCCGTCGCCGGATCTCGCGCGCTACCTTTACGCCTTCCATCTCTGGCAACTCGCAATCCAGCACGACTACATCGGGCCGCTCTGCCTCGATCAGCGCCAGCGCTTGCTCCCCGTCCTCTGCTTCATTCACCAGCTCCACGTCGGGCGCCCGCTCCAGCAGCACTCGTAATCCCAAGCGCAGGGCGGGGTGGTCGTCGGCCAGTAAAACGCGAATGGTTTTTTTGCTCACAGTTCTCTTCTCAGCAGCAAATCAAATTCCTCCGCTGCGTCTAGCAGGCGGCCGGATTGCCGTGTGAGGCTAAAGTATTCCCACTGCGTATCGTGTGGAAAATAGTCCAGGAACCAGCATAGGGCCTTGATCTGTGGTTCCTCATTGATCACCTCCAGCGCGGCCGTCAGCCAGCCGCGGGGATAGTTCTGCGCCGGGGGAATGGCTTCGTCGGGGGCAAAGGTGTTGGCGGAGGTGATATATACCGGCGTCCCGCGCGTGGTGGAATAGTCGTTGATAATGCCCAGCCAATCCCGGTAGACGCGGAACCCCACCTGGGCAGAGTCCCACTCGACCCGCCGTAGATCCAGGCGTGGCTCCTCGCCCGCGTCCCGTCCGGCCAGTTCCGGCGCGTCGGTTCGGCCCGGCGCCTGGATGGCAAAGCCGTCGGGCGCAGTCAGTGGGACGCCGGCGGCTGCCTTTGCCCGCGCTCCTTCGTCAATCGCTGCCACCAGGGTGTTCATGTAGTTGAGCCAGGGTGCATCTACCTCGTACCGGCGTTCCCCGTCCTGACCGGTGGCCCACGGTTGCACCGGGCCGACGAGCAGGCGCGTGTGGGGATTTTCCGCCCGCATCACCTGCACCGCGTTATCGGCGTGGGCTATCTCCTCGCCGTAACCGTTAAAGAGACGCGCGTACCACTCTGGGGTCACCGGATGGGCCGGGGCCAGGGTGTTGCTGCCCGGTGAGTTGTAGCTGCTGCCGAGGAAATAGCCGTACACGTCGCGCAATCGCTCGTCCCGGGCTAATCTCTGAAGATACTGGAGGTACTGGGACAAGGCCAGGTAATCGCCCGTCGGAGGGAGGCTTTGCCCGTAGTCGTAATCCACCCGCACCAGCACCCGCAGCCCGCGCGTGGTGGCCTGATGGACGCGCACGGCCAGGTCGTCTATGCCCCAGTGCTCCTCCTCGGCCATCAGCGCGTAGGTCAGTTCCACGTCCCACCCGCTGCGACCGTGCCAATCTCGCTCCGGGTTGGCAAAGACCAGCCCTAACTTGGTGGGCGCGGGGTTGGCCTGGGGTCGGGCGGTTGGTTGCTGAGTCTCGATGGTCATACGACCCCGTTCCACGCACCCGGTGTGGCAATCCCGATAAAAGACGATGGAGCAGTTGCCATCGTCCGGGACGGTAAAGCTCCACTCCCACACCAGGGGGTCGTCTGAGCCGGTCGGCCACTTTTCCGGTTGAGCCGGCCGTCCCTCAACCGCGAGCAGGACATAGCTCCAGGATACGCTATCTCGCACCTGTAAGGCGACGTGCTGTCCCGGCCGGGGTGAGGCGGGGTCCAGCCACATCTGGGGCCAGAGCAGGCCGCCGGGGTCGCCTTCGGGTATCACTACCACTTGTCCAGAGATGGGAAGCAGCCAGTAGAGGCCCAGGAGGGCCAGGAGTAACGATGTCCACCACCACTTGCGCAGCCAACCGATCACACTCTGATCTCCATCGTTGCCCAATTGTAGTCGTAACGTAACTACCTTGACAATGTTAAATTCGCTGCGAGGGGCTCGTAGTGCGCCACGG
>CAYMWP010000083.1:0-21099 GCA_964393895.1 uncultured Anaerolineales bacterium
AGTAACTACCTTGACAATGTTAAATTCGCTGCGAGGGGCTCGTAGTGCGCCACGGAGCGCCAGCGGAGTGGCGCAAAGCCGCACTTCACTGCGTTTCGTGCAGCACTACGAGCAAATCTAACATTGTCGTACTACTCAGCCTGGCACGCGCTCAGACCTCCGAGGTCTTGCAAAACCCGTTCAGGCGTGAAATCCCGGCCTTTTTCGACGGTCGCAGTGGGCAGAATGCCTGTCGCAGACCTCGGAGGTCTTGAACCTGAGTAGTAACCGAGGAGATATGAAAATGGCAGACCAAGAACAGAGCATTGAGGAATGGCTGGCAGAGGAGCGAGCGCGGTTGGACGAGGGGTTCAAATTTGAACCCAAGCCGAGTTCCCAAGTGAGTAAGCCCGCTGCCGAAGAGATCCTCGCCGGGGTGGGATTGGGCGCTGGCGTGGTCGGTGGAGCGGTGGCCCCTCACCCCAACCCGGTTACCTTCGAGGGCGTCGGGGCCGGCGTGATCGCCAACGCACTGCGCTCAGAGCTCCCGGACGACGACACCCGCGTGCAAGTAAATCGAACCGGCTCCACGACCGTGATTACCATCCTGCAGAGCCAGGCCAGCCGGCCTCATGACTTTTTCCCCGCGCTGACCGTGAACCTGGTCGAGACGCCCGACACTCTGACGGTAACTATGAGCGATCTCGACCAGGATGCCGTGAGAGGCACACTGGGTTCTATCGGACGCACCACTTTGAAGCAAGGGGCGCAGTTGGTCTTTAGGAGGCGCGGCGTCGGCGGCCTGATCCGAACGGCCGGGAACATGATCGAAGGCGTCGAAGACTTGGTGGAGGATATTCAGGATCTGAACTTGCCCAAACAGGTGTGGGAAGTGATTGACCGCGTGGGCAAGGCTGCTGAAGACGCATATCTGGAGCAGCAGCGCCGGGAGCAAAAACGGCGCTGGGCACAGGAAACCGCCGCGCGAGCTTGGACGCACTGCGAATCGTGTGGCCGCGCCTACAGGGAGGACGAGGCCCAGCGCGTGGATTGCCCTTCGTGCGGCGCGCCGCGCGGAGACAAACCGGCCTGGTTGGACTAGGGCAGAACAGCGCAGCAATCACGTCGCCTCTGAGACATCTTGAGCACACCCAAGTCATCTACACCGGAATCGCCGCGCCCTGCACCGCGCGGGCGGCATCAGAGGCCAGGAACGTGATGACGTCGGCGATGGCCTCCGGTTCCACCCAGCGGCTATGGTCCGCCTTGGGCATCGCCTCCCGGTTCTGCGGTGTGTCAATGGTGCCGGGCAGAACACAGTTGACGTTGATACCATCTTTTTTGAGTTCAGCCGCCATACTCTCGGTCAGGCGCATCACGGCGCTCTTGGACAGGCTGTAGACGGCCATTTTAGCGCCCCCACTCAAGGCCGCGCGAGCAGCCACGTTGACAATTCTGCCGTTCCTCTCCCGCAACATGTACGGGATGACTGCCCGACTGGCGGTGAACACGGTGCGAGCGTTCAGGTCGAGTAGAAAATCCCAGGTCTCGAAAGACGTTTCGTGGACCGGCGTTCCGGCGCGGAAACCACCAACTGTGTTGACCAGCACGTCAACCCGGCCAAAACGCTCGACTGTCTCTTCCACCATCGCTTCCACCGCACCAGCGTCGGTCATATCAACTGACGTAGCCAAAAAATAGTCAGGCGAATCAACTAGATCTGGGAACAGACGCTGGAGGCGGTCAGCGGTGCGGTCCACCAGCACCAGTTTTGCCCCGGCAGCCCGAAAAGCCCGCGCGACGGCGCTCCCCAGGTTGCCAGCCGCGCCGGTCACGATCACCACGCGATCTGACAAGTCAAACATTTTCACCCCCTGTTGCCACTACGACGCAGTTATCCTCGCCGAGACCGGTGGGAACGTAATCGTCGGCGTGCCAATCGTTGCACCAGTGCTCGCCGTTGATCAGGTAGCGGAACTGGTATTCCCGCCCCGGCTCGAGTTCGAGCGTGACGCGAAAGGCGCCGTCTCTCTTGCGAAGGTTCATCGGTGTGGCAGTATGGTCCCAGTCATTGAATTCACCTACCAGATGGACGCTTTCGACCTGGATGCCTTCCGGCAGTTCAGACTTGAGCAACTCGAAGGTGACTTTCACCACCTGGCGTGACTTGACGTATCGTTTCTTGAGCATGTTGACCTCCTCTTGTCAGATACAAGTTTTATCCGCTCCTGTCCTTTTGACGCTCTCGGTGGGCAGTTTATTACCCACTCTAGTTTCGGGATGGTTCACAATTGTGTTGACACTTTCTCGTGCGGCCCGCTACAGAGCAGCGCCCGATAAAATCGGGCTTGCCATTTTCATGACTCGACTGTATTGTATCGCATTTTGCTTCTCTATTCAAATCAGCTATAATAAGTCCTAACCTGGATAAACCAGAACCACAAAGGACACCAAGTACGCGAAGAGACCTCCTTTTTGCTCTTTGTGTTCTTTGTGGTAAAGAAACTCTATGACTAAACGCACGAACCAGGAATGGCTAGACGAGTTACGAGCCCCTGGGAGAGAGGATACCCTGGCCGACCTGCGCTCCCTCGTGGTGCGCGGTCTGCGCTACGCCCTTGCCGGTCGGGCCAGCGTAACCGAGCAAGACCTGGATGATTTTGCCCAGGACGCACTGCTGAAAATTCTGGCCGGTCTGGATTCCTTCCGAGGTAAAAGTCGCTTTACCACCTGGGCTAACAGAATCGCGATCAACGTGGCCTTCACCGAGCTACGCCGTCGCAAATGGAAGGACATCTCGCTGCAAGATTTGGTCGCCCAGCACGACGATAGGAGTGGATTTACGCCAGTTGTGCTGACTGACTCGGCTCCTACTCCCGAACAGCAAGCAATCCAGCAAATGATGTTGGAAAAGGTGCAGCAGATCATCAACGACGAGTTGACAGAGAGACAACGTACTGCGATGATGGCGGTGATGGGCGGGATGCCCCTGAAAGAAGTGGCCCGCCGGATGGGAAGCAACAGCAACGCCCTTTACAAGCTCCTGCACGATGCCCGTCTTCGCCTCAAGAAGAGGATGATGGCACAGGGGCTATCTCCTCAGAAGGTACTAACCGCTTTTGAGACATAGCCAGGGGTAAGCCACGGGTGACTCAGCGCGTCTAAAGTCGTAGAGTTAAGGTAAGACTATGATGAAACTCGAGCCCGCTATGCTGAAGCAAATGGTGCGTGCAGTGGCCTCTACCCGTCTCGACGAGATAGACTGCAACGAATGTTTAGAAGAGTTGGATCGCTTCGTCGAGATCGAGTTAGCGGGGAAAAACGCTGCCGAAGCGATGCCTCTGGTGCACGATCATCTGACACGCTGCCGGGACTGCCGGGAGGAGTTTGAGGCTCTTCTCACCGTACTTCGGATCCTCGGTTGAACTGCCGGGAACTTGCCCCCCCTAACAGGAATTTTCGTATTCTACGCCAGTTTCCTCGCCGCCAGGGCCGCGCCTATAATGCCAGCCTCGTTCCGCAATTGAGCGGGCACAACTGGGGTCCGTGTGTCCAGCAGGTGCAGGAACTTGCGGTGCTTTTTGCTGGCGCCGCCGCCCAGAACGAACAGGTGGGGGGAGAAAAGCGCTTCCAGCAACTCTAGGTATTCGTTGACCCGCGCCGCCCACTCCTCCCAATCCAGTCCTTCCTCCTTGCGAGATCGGTCGGAAGCGTAATGCTCGGCCTCCACGCATTCGCGCGAGCGGTTCCTCATCTTTATGTGGCCGAGTTCGGTGTTTGGCATCAGCGACCCATTGACAAAGACGGCACTGCCGATACCGGTGCCAAAGGTGAGCACAAAAACTACACCTTTACAGTCCTGGCCGGCGCCGAATCTCATCTCGGCAATGCCGGCAGCGTCGGCGTCGTTGATCAAAAGCACCGGGCAGCCGGCGCTTTTCTTGAGCAACTTGTTCCCCTTGACACCAACCCAGGACTTGTCCACGTTGGCGGCGGTGTGGACGACGCCCTTCTCAATCACTGCTGGAAACGTACAGCCGACGGGTCCCTTCCAGGCAAAGTGTTCGACAATCTCTGCCACCACGTCACCTACGGCAGCCGGCGTAGAAGGCTGGGGAGTGACAATACGGTGGCGCTTCGCCGCCAACACCCCCTTCCCGACGTCCACCGGCGCTCCCTTGATGCCAGAGCCCCCGATGTCAATTCCCAAAATCTCCATAGCCGCCTCTCCTCTACGGTCTCATCCTCACTATTTCATAGCCAGCCGTAACCCCTTGCCTGCGGCTGGCTCTCGGTCACAACGCCAGGCCCGCTACAACTGGATCAGTTTGAGCGCCAGGTCAACTGTCTTTTCCGGCTTGACTTTGAGTTTGAATTCCACCAACCGGCCCTCCTCGTCAACCCCAAACTGCTCATAGCTCAGCTCCAACGATCTGCTCCAACGCCTCTGCCAGAGTTGCCGTCTCGACCAGTTCTATCTCTACTCCAGCGTCGCCAAAGACGTAAGCCGGCCCTTTCCCACGCAGATTCTCCTGTAACAACACCACGTCCACTTTTTGATCCACCAACCACTCGGCCACCCGTATCCCCTTCGCCTTCTCTTGCTCCAGGTGGGGGTTGGCGAGCGTCTGCTGACTCTCGACCACGCCATCGGCCAGGCGCACTTTGAGCAGGGCAAAGTAAGGGGCCTCGCCAAAGTGCCGGCTGACGCCGCCGCCGGGGTCGGTCAAGGGAACAGCGTAGAGCAGATGGGTGCGCTCCATCGGCTCGGCGTGGATCAGCACCCGTTCCACGTGGGGCACGGCCTGGCGGATCTGCGTCTCGACGCGATGAACGGCCGCGTTCGCCTTTTCCAGGTCACGGACGCGCAGAGTGGCCTCCGCCTCGACGAAGCGGAAGCGACCGGCATTGCGCCCGGTGACCCATTTCAGCTCGGCCACTGCCGGCTCGGCGACGATGATCTCACGAATCTGCAAGAGCGTGTCAGGATCCAGCGAGGCATCTAACAACACACGCATCCCATCGGCCAACAAATCCCATCCCGTCTTGACGACGGCGACGACGATGATCAAGGCCGCGATGCGATCCAGCGGAAAATCGAACCACTGCGCCACGAGCGCGGCAAAGACGACGCCAGTGGTGAAAACGTGAGCCCGGTACTCTTTCGCATCGGCGATGAGGGCCGGGGAATTAGCTGCCTGCCCGGCGCGCAACTCGAAATAGCTAAAGACGAGAGGTATCACCGTCGCCACGACCACACCGACCAGCATCCAGGGGTCCACCGTGGCCTCCCGCGCCGGCGTGAACAGGGCGTCCCGCGCGATCTCGTAGGCGGTGACAAAGATCATCCCAGCCAACCCGACGGCGACCATGTTCTCCAGCTTGTACATGCCGTAGGGAAAGTCCTTCGACTTGCGCGTGGAGAGCTTTAGCCCGATCAATACCCCCACCGCCGTCAATAGGTCAACCAGGTTGTGAACCATCTCTGCTTCCACAGCCAGGCTGCCGGAAGCGAAGGCGATGCCAGCGTTGATCGCCGCCAGAACGACGTTGACCCCAATAGAGTACCAACCCCAACGCTCTATATTCACTGCGCTCTCCTTTCGCCAGAACGAACCCTTTCAGACAGACAGCGGGTGAAAAATCCACCCTACGGTTGCATCACCGTCGGGTAAAGACCTGCCAGCGAAAAAGTGTCCGGTAGCGAATGACCGAGTTCTAAAGGATCACGATGCGGCAACCGGCCTCCATATAAGGCGCCAGGCTGATGTGCCCGGAGGCGTCGTACAACAGGCGCAAGCCTTCCTCGGCTGCTGCTTCCAGCGCCTGGGCCTGGATGGCACAGGCCTTGCAGACGCCATCAATCAGGCTCGCTTCCTTGACCCTGCGATAGAGAGCGTGTCGGCCGTGCTCTGGATCGGGCAGTTCCAACAACCAGCGCGGCGACTCGCCCTCCAAGATGATCCTGGCGTCTCCGCCCCGATTGACGATGTCCAGCGCCCAGATAAAGGTGTGAATCATCCGGCAGGCCATCTCCGGCCCGGCCATGAGAACGAGAGCGAGCTTTTCATCCATTGGTGATCTCCTTGTTCCAATTATCCAGCCCTTGCGCCATCGGGCAGGGGGGAAGCGATTATCCCGGGTCTGGATTCTCGCCAATTTTACCGCGGCCGCCCGACGACAGTCATATAGATAGCGCTCTCCTCGACTCCGTCCACGCCAAGCAGCGCGTTCACCTCGTCATCGTACAGGGCGGCGACCTGGCAACTGCCCAGTCCCAAGGCCACCGCCGCCAGCGCGACGTTCTGGGCGATGTGACCGGCGTCCAGGTAGATATAGCGGTAGGCCCGCTGCTTGTACTTCCACTTGGAGCGTTCAAAGAGCGCGGTCCAGACGAACACGACGTCGGCCCAGGCGACCATTTCCTGATCGAGAGCAGCCTGGGCGATCTCTACCTGGAAATCGCCCACTTTCAGTTGGTCGAGTTCGCGCCTCTCGACGTCATAATGATAGATGCCGGCCTCGATTCCCTCGACGGTGTGAATCGCCAGATAAGTCTCCACCGGGTAGAGCGCCCCGGCCGAGGGAGCAGTGCGCAGCCCCAGTCCCCGGTTGCCCCCGCTAATTCCCTGCGCCGCCCACAGCAGTTGTGAAAGCTCCGCCTCCTGCAGCGGCTCATTCCCAAAGCGGCGTATGCTGCGCCGCTGCCTGAGCACGTCCCACAAAGGAGCACCCCCCTTGATGGACGGCTCGCTCAACCGAATCTTGGGCGCTTGGGGATACCGTTTGTGAGGAGCGGGCTTGCTGGCCCAATCGAGCCGACCGCGCGGCAGGTGACCACGCTGGTATTTGGTTTCTTGCTGAAAAGAGTCACCGATGCCCGGTTTCGCCATTTTGCAGTTTCCTATCCAGTGTGTGATTGCGCCACGCGCCTTACCCGGTAAAGAAGGGATACTCTTCGCCGTCCCACCAGGTCTGGTTGTCGGCGAGGTAATCGCGTGTGTTTTGCAAGAGCCGGTAGTGCTGCTCCTCTTGCTTGACCAGGAACTGGTAGGCCTGACGGGCGCGCTCGTCGTCGGTTTCCTTCGCCGCCTGGGCATAGAGCTCGCGCGAGATGCGCTCCGTCTCCAACCCGAAATCTAGCGCGGCGATGTCCCCCTCCAACGAGATCTCGCGCTCCGGCGTAAAGACGGGCATTGCGTCCGGCGGCTCGTCCCCCGGCAGGCGCGGGTCGGCGGGATCAAGTTCGAACTCCTGGGTCATCGCCTCCTCGTATGGCAGCCAGCCGCGTCCTTCCTCCAGCGCCCGGTACTCGGCCAGCAGCAGTCGCAGATGATCTTTTTCCTGATCGGCCAGGTCACGGAACATGGCCCTGCCGCGCTCGTTCGAGGCACGCTCGGCAGCCTGGGTATAAAAGTTGTAGCCATCCCGCTCCAGGCTCATACCCTGTCGCAGGATAGTTTGTTGGGTGTTTTGATCCATTTTCATCCTCCTTACACTTTCAGGCCCCAACGGCCCATAGAGATACGATACAAAAAGTAATCCCACGTATTGCCCACGAGATTGCCCATCCGAATCATCCTCAGCACCAGTTCAATAGCCGAGGCTTTCTCGCTGCCGTACGTCTCCACCAGCCTCCGTCGGGCGTCCGGGTCCGGGCAGGCGTCGCTCTCGGCCCAATGCTGGGCATATAGAACGGCCACGGCTTCCTCCTCCGGGCAGTGATCCACCGAGCCGCTCAACAGCGTCTTTACTTCCGCCTCAGAGATCCCGGTCAGCAGCGCTTCCCTGGCGTGGAAATAGGAGCAGTAGCGACAGCCGTTCACCGCCGTGACAGCCATCATCAGCCGCTCCCGGAAGGCGGGCTGAATCAGGTTCTGTCCCATCACCGCACGGATTCGGGCGCGATTCCCGATCAGAAACCTGAATTCCTCCCAAAACTGCCTGGGGCTGCGATAGAATCTTTGCTTGAACTGTTCCACGGCCAACCACGCTAGAACACGGGCCACTTGGCGGCGCAAAGGGCCTCCAATCCGGCCCGCTAGCCACGCTTCTCAAGCGGGCGGCGCTCCGGGATGGATTGTATCTCCCGCTCGCCCCGCAGCACCTCGTCGGAGACGTAGAGCGCGCAGTAGCAAGCGCCCCATTTCTCCAAATCGGGGTCGCGATAGTCGCACGGACAGATGATGTCCTTATCTCTCTGTTTATCCCCCGTCGCCAACCGGCAGGGACAAGCCTGGTAGCCATAGCGCTGCCGGTTGACGAGCAGTCCCTCTACCAGCCCACGGGTGAACGCTTCGTCGGGATTGAGGTTGTAGCCGGTGGACTTGGCCCATCGTTTCAGGGCCTCGTAGAGCTTGTCCACCTCCTGGGGAAGGATAACTATCTCTTCACTCATAGGCCCAACACCTCCTCGAGTTGATCGGTCTTGTACCCGATCACGCATTGCTCGTCGTCCACCACCACTGTAGGGAACGAGACGGCCGAGTTCCAACGGCGGACTTTTTCCACCGTCTCGTTCCGCTCCCGGCCCTCGAGCAAGTCCACGTAGACATAGTCGAAGGCCACACCCTGGTCTTCCAGGAATTGGCGTGTCCGCCGGCACCAGATGCAGGTGGATAGGCCATAAAAGATAGTTTTATGCTCGTTGTGGGAGCCGGCGATGCTGCCTTTTGATTCTGACATAAATACCTCCTCGCAAGTTCGTTAAAAAGCGGCGATTCTCGTCACGATGTCATTGGGCAAGTGGATTGGAGGCTTTAGCCGGATTTGGAATGTCCAAAAGCACCGGCTGAAGCCTCGAATCCGGTAAAATGGGAATTGCTGGTTGCAACAAAGAACTGCCATAGTGTACCATCATCGTACCCATTGGTCAATTGTATTAAACGCGGCCACTGCGCGAGAACTCGGAAAGTGTTCAGGTCATTCGTGTTGTCAACCACAAAGAGCACGAAGGACACCGAGCAAGCAGCACAGCTATGACGTTTTTACCAGGTTCTGTGGCTGTTTGTGGCTTTACCTTTGTGTTCTTGGTGTCCTTTGTGGTAAATAAACGTCCCCCTGAATGCTTACCTCGGAGATTTACGAGCGGCCACAACCTCAGAGGTCTCTTTCTTGGCCGCTCACTTTTTGCCGATCTGGGGATCAATGTTACCCGGCCCGCCACATTCGGGGGTGTAGCAGGTGGCGTCCACGAAATTACATTTCTCCTTGCAACTGGGGCAGACTTCCGGTGGCTGAGAAGCCTCAAGCGTGTAACCGCAGTTGGAACACTTCCACCAATTCTTGCTCTCTTTCATCGTTCTCTCCTTTTCTAAATCTATTCTCTCGTCTTTTACGGCCCATAGTTCTCTGCCAGGTAATCAATCAGGACACCCTGTTCATCTTGGTCCAATTCCGCTCCTCTGCTCACCATGCTGGCAACCGTCCGCTCCCACTCCTCACGGCTCTTCTGCGCTCGTTCCACCTGCCCCAGGCTATGGCAGACGGTGCAACGTTCCTGCAGAAGCGTCTCGCCGCCAGCAGAAGCGGGCGCCGCTGTCGGTTCATCTTCTTTCGTGGACGGCTCGGTCGGTTCGGAAGGTGCAGGCGTCATCGTCGGCTGCTCTTTGGGCGCAGGCGTCGCGCCGCCACAGGCCGACATCACGCCTACCGCTACGACGAGCATAACGAACAGACCCCTCCAAAGAACTTGGTTCGATCTCATAATCCCTCCTCGACATTCTTACGGCCCATAGTTCTCCGCCAGGTACTCGATCAGGGTCTCTTGCTCCTCCTCGGTCAGCTCCGCGCCAAAGACGACCATCTGATCAACTTTCTGCGACCACTCGCTGCGAGTTCTCCCAACGGCCACCACCTCGGATTGTTCGTGGCAAGTGGTATATCGCTGCTGCAAGAGTTTCTCGCCCTCAGAATGGCTACAGGCCGCACCGCCGTAAAACAGACGGTGCTGGCTAGTTTTTTCCTATGCACCCAAGCTAGAATTGCCAAAACGGGAATTGCTGGCTTCGCCTTGACCCTGGATGTACTTTTCCGGGTCCTGGTCGAAGACGACCTTGCAGCCCCGCGCGCAAAAATAGTAGGTCTCACCCTTGTACTCTGAGGTAGCCGCCGCTGTCTTGGGATCAATCATCATCCCACAAACCAGATCCTCTACCTTTTCCATGATTCTACACTCCTTCTAGTAACTGGAATCTGGCAAAAACGTGCCTGTCAGCTTTCATACTCAGGCCGAACGTCCACCCGGCGCAACAGGTTGGCATTGGCCACTACGGTTATTGAGCTGGTGGCCATGGCGATCTCGGCCAAGACGGGGTGCATCATTCCCAGGATCGCCAGTGGTATCATGACCACGTTGTAAAAGAAGGCCCAAAAGAGACCCTGTACCACCTTGTTGAACGTGGCCCGCGAGAGCATGACGGCGCTGACCACGCCGGACAGATCGCCGCGCACCAGGGTGACGTCGGCGGCCTCGATGGCAATGTCCGTGCCGGCGCCGATGGCGATGCCTACATCGGCCTGGGCCAGGGCCGGAGCATCGTTGATCCCATCCCCGACCATGGCCACCAAACCGGTTGGATGACGGTCTCCCAGCGACTTGAACGGTCCGCCCGGGCCCTGCAAGCGCTGCACCTCGGCCAGCTTTTCATCCGGCAGTACCTCGGCCAGCACGTGGGCGATGCCCGCCTGACGAGCGATGGCCTGCGCCGTGCGCTGATTATCGCCGGTGAGCATGGCGACTTGCAAGCCCAACGCCTGAAGTTCACTGACAGCGGCCACGGCATCTTCCTTGAGCGTGTCGGCCACGGCCAGCAGGCCCAGTAGCTCCCCCGGACGTAAGTGACCTTGTCCGTCCCCACTATCCGCCTCCACCGCGACCAGTATGGCGGTCTTGCCCTCGTCCTCCAAACGGCGCATCTCGTCTTCCAGCACCGCCACGGCCACACCGTGTTCCTCCAGCAAGGCCCGGCTGCCCACCAATACACTCTTTCCGTCAACCACGCCCCGCACGCCCTTGCCGCGCACCGCCTCGAAGCCGACCAGTTCGCCCAGCGCCAACCCTTGCTCGCTGGCCCGGCGCACAATCGCCTTGCCCAGCGGGTGCTCACTGCCTACTTCCACCGACGCCGCCCAGTAGAGCAACTCTTGAGCCGCGGATTGACGTTTTTGATACCGGATATTCGATATCTGATCCGTCACCTCAGGCTGTCCCTTGGTCAGCGTACCAGTCTTGTCAAAAACCACCACACGCACATCGCGCATAAGCTGGATCGCCTCGCCGGAGCGAATAAGGATGCCATTCTCGGCCCCAATGCCACTACCGACCATCAAGGCCGTGGGTGTAGCCAGTCCCAGAGCGCAGGGACAGGCGATGACCAGAACCGAGACTGTGGTGGTCAGGGCCAGCGTGAAGGTATCCAGGTTGGGGTTCACCCAGGGTAGAAACCCGGCCGCCCATTCGACCACAGGCCGCAATGTGTCGGGAAAGAGGAACCAGGCCATGAAGGTGAGCAGTGCGACAGCGATGACGATGGGCACAAAGACGGCCGTCACCCGGTCGGCAAAGGCCTGAATGGGCACCTTGGTGCCCTGGGCCTGCTCGACCAGACGCACCACTTGAGCCAGGAAAGTGTCCTTGCCGACGCGAGTGGCCCGTACCCTGAGCAGCCCATCTTGATTGAGCGTGGCGCCGATCACCTCGTCGCCAGGGCGCTTGTTGACCGGCAGTGATTCGCCCGTGGCCATGGATTCGTCCACCGCACTCTCACCGGCGATGACTACTCCATCGGTGGGGATTTTTTCGCCGGGACGGACGACCATCACGTCGCCCACCTGTACCGCGTCAATCGGCGTTTGTCTCTCCACACCGTCAACCAGGACCTGGGCGGTTTGGGCTCCCAGTTCCAACAGCTTGCGGATGGCTTGTGAAGCGCGTCCCTTGGCGCGCGCCTCTATGTAACGGCCGGTCAGGTGGAAGGCCATAATCATGGCCGATACGCCGGCGTAGGTGGGGATGGGTGCAAAGAAAGTGGCAATGCCGGTCAAGAAAGAGGCCCCGGTACCCATAGCGATCAGGGCGTCCATGTTGGGCGCGCCGTGGACAGTCGAGCTCCACGCTGCTGTATAAGTGCGCTGTCCGACCCAGAAGAGCACGGGCGCGGCCAGCAGCAACGTTCCCAACTTGAAGATAGTCGCGTTGGGCCAGGCCACTCCGAGGATCATCTCTGGCAACATCCACACGATGATGGGGCTGGTAAAGAGCCAGGCCAGGATCATGCGGCGACGGGCGTCCCGCATCTTGCGCACTTCACGCGAAAGCTCCTCTTCGGCCTGCTCTTCCGCCGTAGGGAGCACCTCGTACCCCGCCTCGGCCACGGCGCGGTGGAAATCGGGCAACCCCACCGCAGAGGGAATATACTCCACACTGGCCTTCTCGGTGGCCAGGTTGACGCTGACACTCACTACACCCGGGGTCCTGGCCAATCTCCCCTCGACGTGGGCCACGCAACTGGCGCACGTCATCCCGCCGATGGACAGGCTGACGGTTTGGGTGGGCACGTCGTAGCCCGTGGCGCGCACAGCCGAGATCAAATCGCCCACCTCCATGCCCCCGGGGCTGAACTCGACACTAGCCTTTTCGGTAGCCAGGTTGACATTGACGCCGGTCACTCCTTTCACGTTATGCAGGGCCTTTTCCACGTGGGCCACGCACGAGGCGCACGTCATGCCCTGCACGGGCAGGGCGATTTGTTTAGTCATTGCTTCACTCTCTCCGAGTTCACGTTCTTTGTGACAGGACAAGCGCCGCTATTGTACCACCGGTGCGCATCTCTTCGATAATTCGGGGCAAGAAACCAGGTTTTTCTGCAAGCGAAGGCGCTTCTGCTTCGCCCGGAGCGATAAAAACCTGGTTTCTCACCAGCCAATCCCCGATTTACCGAGATTATTGTATCACCCAATCGGTCGTTTGTCTGCGACAAAAGTCGCTTCTCTCTGAAACCATTCAGGGGAGTGGCGCAACTGATGGGGGTTAGCCTCAATATAGTGCGATCAAGGCTCGTGCAGGGAACGGCCTGGCGGCGGCGAGATAGGTATACGTTTCTTGCCGCCGGCTAGACCGCGCCGTGTATGGGGATGGCTGTGGGGCAAGCTGGCATCTTGTTCTGCGCCCAGCCCGTTTTCACCCTTGGGGGTGAAAGTTCATAGTGACTGCTCAGATCAGCTCCATCCGCAACGCCTCTACCTGCTCCGGGCTTGGCTTTTCGAGCGGTTGCTCCACCAGTGGGCCGGCGGCCAGTGCTGGTAGTTGCTCCTCGTAGGTCGGGACAGGCTCGCCCAGGTAGACGATGCCGATGGGAATTTGCTCCCCCCATTCCTGTGCCTTGACCCAGGCCGCCGTTCGGTCCCGTGGGGCGTACCCCGCTGTATCTTCCAGCTTGTAAACCCGCTTGTTGTAGAAATCGTAGGCGCTGGCCCGGTTGAAACTGACACAGGGCTGGAGCACGTCTATCAGCGCATACCCCGGATGTTGCAACGCCTCACCTATGAGCCAGACCAGGTGATACAATTCTCCTGGGTAGCCCCGGGCCACAAAGGTAGCTCCGGCAGCGATGGCCAGGGATAGCGGTTGCACCGGCCGGTCAATGGCCCCCTCTGGTGAGGTGGGCGTGCGCATACCGGGGTCGCTGGTGGGGGAGTACTGTCCCTTCGTCAGGCCATAGACCCGGTTGTTCTGTACAATGTCCACCAGGTCAATGTTGCGCCGGACGGTGTGCAGCCAATGGCCCAGCCCCATTCCGTACCCGTCGCCATCGCCGTGGACGGTCATTACCTTGAGGCCATGGTTAGCCAGCCTGGCCCCCGTGGCCACGGCCAACGATCGTCCGTGAATGGTGTGGAAGCCGTTGACCTTCATATAGTGGGGCAGCTTGCTCCCGCAGCCAATGCCGCTGAATATGACCACCTGGTGTGGCGCGATGTTTTGCTCGGCCAGCGCCATCTTGATCGCGTTCAGGATGCCATAGTTGCCACATCCCTTGCACCAGGTGGGCCGGTCAGGACTATCGAAATCCTTCCTCGTCACCATATCTACACCTCCTCCACACGAGCCAGAATGTACTCGGGAGTAAAAGCCCGGCCATCATACTTGAGAATTGTGTCGTCCATCGCCCGGTCGGCGTTGGCCCGGATCAGCGTTGCCAGCTGGGCAGTAGCGTTATTCTCCACACCGACGAGCCGCCTGGCCGATTTCAAAGCCGCCGTCACCGCCTCGGTCGGGAAGGGCCACAGGTCAACAAAGTGAAGCGAGTTGGCCTGGTCGGCCCGCTCTTTGTTCAGCCGATCCACTGCCTCCCGCAGTGGCCCATAGGTGGAACCCCAACTGACAAACGTAATCTCTGCCTCGTCGGGCCCATAGCGCGTGGGGCCGGACAGTTCTTGCGCCATACCGATCAGCTTGCGTTGCCGCTTGTCAACTTGAGCTGTTCGCATTCCCGGCTCCTCGGTGATCGCCCCTCGCTCGTCGTGTTCGTTGCCGGCAGCGACATAGACCGCGCTGGGATGTCCGGGCACCGCCCGCGGCGAGACGCCAGAATCGGTGATACGATAGCGTAGATACTCCTCTTCCAACGTATCCAATTCTGCCGGCCCCAACAACGCTCCGCGATCTATTTCTAGTGCTTCAAAGTCGAACGAACGATTGCTGCTGGCGGCATCGAGTTCCAGCGTGCGCACGGCCACAGCCAGGTAGTGGTCGCTTAGCACCACGGCCGGGGTCTGGTACTTTTCCGCCAGATTGAAAGCCCGCCAGCCGGTCTCGAAGCACTCCTCGTGGGTGCCCGGAGCCAGCAAGAAACGGGGGAACTCGCCCTGCGAAGCGTGGAGCATAAAGAGCAGGTCCCCCTGCTCCTGGCGGGTGGGCAGGCCGGTTGATGGCCCCGGTCGTTGGGCGTTGTAGATGACGAGCGGCGTTTCCGTCATACCGGCCAGACCAAGCGCCTCCACCATCAACGCAAAGCCCCCGCCCGAGGTCGGCACCAGCGCCCGCGCTCCCATGTGGGCAGCCCCGACGGCCATATTGATGGCCGCGATCTCGTCCTCGGTGTGCTTGGTCACCACGCCGTAACGGGCCGCGTGGGCCGCCATCCAGTGCAGTACCGGAGAGCCGGGCGTCATCGGGTAAGCGGACACAAAGCGACAGCCTCCCGCCAATGCCCCCAGTGAGAAAGCCTGGGTGCCGTTGACCACCATCCGGGGCGGCGCGTCTGGGTCATTTTCCAGTTTGAAGGGGAAATCGGCGGCCCATTTCTGTCCCTCCCGGTAGCCCACCTCGGCGGCTGCCAGATTGCCATCCACGACCGTTTGGCCCTTGCGGGCGAAATTTTCGCGGATGACGCCTTCCATAGATTCCAACCCGAATCCCGTTATCCCCGCCGCAGCGCCCAGGGCCACGGTATTACGCGCCAACACAGTCCCGGCTCTCTCTTTGGCGATGTCGCTCATAGGAATGCCCAGGCAGCGCACGCCGTCCACCGATTCCGGCTGTGGCGAAACCTGATTCGAGTCGTAGACGATGGCGCCGCCTTCCACGATCTTGCTCCGGTGGCGCGGGATCGTCTCCTCGGTCAGCGCCAGCAATAGATGCACCGGCTCTGCGTGGGAATAAAGCGGGCGGTCGCTCACACGGATGGAGAAAAAGTTGTGCCCGCCCCGAATACGCGAGTAATAATCGGGTAGACCAAAGAGGTGCAAGCCCCCACGCGCCAGCGCCTTGCAGAACCCGGCGCCACTCGACTCTATCCCATCACCTGCCGCGCCGCCAATGCGGATGGTCATATCGTTGATTGACATCTTGCTCTCCTCGCCATATTTAGAATCCACAGTCCTGATTGATTGACAAAACGCCGACCATTCGAAATGAAGGCAGGAATGGGGCGCAGAAAAACGCAGATTTAGGCAACCGCAGGTTGTACTTGATTCTTCAATGCAGATCAGCGTGCATCAGCGTTGATCTGCGTCCTCAGACCTACAGTCTCAATCATTGTGACAGAATATCGGACACGACCTCGTAGTGATCGAAGGGTGGCATAATGCACGCTCCGGCAAAGCGCTGCCGAGCAATGGCGAGCATCTGGCGGCCATTGGCCGCGCCCTCGGCGACAGTGTTGCTGGCGTGAGCCATTCGCTCCCGCACGCGCTCTGGAACCGTGATGCCATTCACCCTGTGGTGAAGGAACTCGGCGTGTCGGGCCGTGCGTAAGGGCAGGATACCCATCAGCAAAGGGATCTCGATGTGCTTTGTCGCTTCTTCCAACTCCTCGGCGCCGGCTTTGTCGTAAATGGGCTGAGTGACGACGAACTGAGCGCCGGCCTCGACTTTGCGCTCCAGCCGCCGCACCGCCTGTCTGAAACCGGTAGAGCCCGGGTTGGGGTCCAGCACCACGCCGGTATAAAGCTCCATCTCCCGCGCTCGGCGCACCAGGTCGAGAACGTCCACATCCCGCACGGTAGTTGTGCTCGCCATGTCCCCCAGGGCGACGAAATCACCGCTGGCGACCAGCACCGTCTCAATGCCCAAACCCTTGGCGCCACTCAGCAAACTGTGGATGCTCAGACGATTGTGGTCGCGGGTGGTGCAGTGCAAGATGGCCGGCCTTTTTAGGCGTTGCTGAATCAAAGCGCACAACGCCAGCGCACTCATGCGCGGCTTGGCCAGCGGGTTGGTCGCTACGCTGAAAGCTTCAAAGGGCAGATCCAACAATGACTCCAGGTTGGCGAGGATGGGCCCCGCATCGGCGCCGGCCGGTGGCACGACTTCGATGGTAGTGGTGAAATTGGTCATTCCTTCGACCTCTCGCGCCTCCAGAAGCAGATCATGTCTTCTCACTTTAGCATCCACAGACTGAATGACATCACTGCCATTCCCACGACTACCCCGACAATGCTCAGATGTTCCTCTTCGTAGGCGCGGGATACGGGCAGCAACTCGTCAATCGAGATAAAGACCATGATCCCCGCCACCGCCGAAAGCAGACCACCCAATACGGCACCGTTCAAGAACGGCATCAAGACAGCCGCGGCCAGCAATGCCCCCGCTGGCTCGGCCACGCCGGAGAGGAACGACCACCAGAATGCCTTGCTCCGGCTGCCGGTCGCCGCGTAGACGGGCGCCGAGACGGCCAACCCCTCCGGGATGTTGTGGATGGCGATGGCGATGGCGATGGCGACGCCCAATTTAGGATCGCTCAGGGCGGTGGCAAAAGAGGCCATGCCCTCGGGAAAGTTGTGGATGCCCAGACCGAGCGCTACGAACAGCCCGGCCTTGAGCAGGCGGCTTTTCAAGGCCGTGTCTCCGTTCTCCACCTCAGTGTGATGATGCTCGGCCATATAGTCGTGTGGGATCAGAGCATCAATCAGGAACATGGCCGCCATGCCGCCAAAGAAGGCCAGGTTGGCCGGCGCAAATCCCAGCGCCTCAATCCCACCCGGCAGCAATTCGACGAACGAGACCAGAATCATGACCCCGCCGGAGAATCCCAGCGTCAGTGTCATCAGGCGTGGCCCTGGCTTGCGGACGAATAGCGCCAGCACACTGCCAATAGTCGTGGAGAGCCCGGCCAGGGCAGAAAGCAACAGCGCGAATCCAACGTCGGACATCTTGGTATCTCCTGTCCCCGATAGTGTCCCCTCGAGTGTCATCCCGTCCCAAGCACCGGTGGGCAACTGCACAGGTCGCACGCCAGCGTGAGCAGAATAGTACACTTGTGCCACCCAATTGGAGTTGTCGAAGGGTGAAAAACTCTGCAAAGGCGCGAAGGACGCGAGTATTTGTTTTTCTTCGCGCCCTTCGTGTCTTGGCGGTTCAGATTGTCACCTTCTAGCTCCGAATCACCGATGCAGGTTGCGGGCGGCGACAAAGGTGAGGCCATTCTCCGTCAGTGCCCGCGCGGTGCGGTTCACCGAGCCGTGCTTGTCCAAATAGTTACGCTCCATGAACCCCATCTCGCCCGCCTCCTCGATCTCGCTCTTGTCGCGGAAATAGTCGAGAATATCGGAGGGGTGCTCGCGCGTCTGCTCGACTTCCGGCGGTGCGCCCTCGTGCTTGGCCGAGATGTTGGCGACGTGGTCGGCGATCTCGACCAATTCCTCCAGCCGGTCGTAGGGCTGCCGCACGATGGACTTGTAGGTCTCGGTGATGTGATGCTCAAAGCGTACCACTTCCTCGAACCCCAGGGCGCGCCGGAACTGGGCCGTGATCTCCATTGTCTCGTTGTTCACCGAGTTCGACCAGTTGAAGCCGATGAGGGGGCTGGTACCATCGGGCCGGGCAAACAACTTGGCGCCGATCAGAGTCCACAGGGCCGCATAGGGGTTGTCGTTTCCCATATAGACCGAAATCTTGAACTCGTTGTCCACGCCCAATTTGTGGAGCAGATAGCCCAAGAGTACGGTGCCGGGATTGATGTTGAGCACTTGCTTGACGCCGTAGGTGGTATAGTAATAGAGAAACTCGTCGAGCCACTTGAGGGCGTGGTCGTTGGGCTGGCCGACGCCGCCAAAGTAGCCGGTGATAGTCTCCGGCCCGCCCAGGTGGACGTTGGAACCGTCGGTGCCTTTGGTGTCCAGTGTCTCCACGTAGCTGGCGCCGACGATCTGCATGGCGGCCGCCACTGCCAGGATGTCGCCGTTATCCGCCTCCTGCTCCTTCATCTTGCGCACCCGGATAAAACGGCCCGGCATCAACTCGCCCTTCTCGATGGCCTGTTTGGCCTCTGCGATCAGGAAGGGGAAATACTGTAATGCGCTGATCTCTAACGTGACAGCGAAATCCTCGTTGAACTCTATCTCGTCGGCCCGGTCGCCCAGCACCCTGCGCCGGTAGTCGGCGATAGAGATGAAGGCCCCCCGGTCGCGCTGCTCGACGAGCCACTCCAAGTCGCTCAGATATGGAGAATCAATCTCCTCCAACCGCGCCATCAGGTTGGGGAGCCGGCGAGCTTCCTCAGCCTGGCGGTTGATCTCCTCCACAGTGCCGTACTTTTCGACCACCGCCAAGAAACCGTTGACCACCCGACTGTCGGGGTTGAGCAGCAAGCCGTTGATTGCGTCTAGTTGTTCCTGCTCTATTCTCAACCGATCTCTAAGGTTATCGCTCATCTGATTCCTCCTTGGAAAAGTATAAGCGGATCCATCACGAGCCTCGCTATAATATACCCTAATTGCCTCAGTAAGTCAACAGGCCGTGTGTCATTGTGTTATTGTTCAGCGAATTTGTCACTCTATGGACAACCCGATGCAGGTATCGGACCGACTCAATCCCAGCACAGCCTTGAGGCCCAACTTGCTCTGACCGGCTTGACATCCCCGCCAATTTCCACTAAACTATGGTCACTTGACCGGATGCCTTTGCAGGTCAATATCACACGCCGGTGGGCCTGAAAGTGGCTCATCGGCTGTTTGTATCCGGCAAGGTGGGCGCAAATAGCCAGTACACTTGGCGGTGATCCAGTTTTTTATCACAAGGAGGCCATCATGCCTATTGAAGTGTCCCCCCAAGAAGTGGCCAACATCGTCCAGAATGACGAGCAGGCGCTCCAACGCGCGATATACAAGTGGGTCAAGTTCATGCAGGCCATGTGGGCGCAGATCAAGGACGAGAGTGAAGAGCACAGGAGGAAAACGTACAACCTCTTGGGAATACTGTTTCGAGTGGTCATTATTGCCCTCTCGGCAACCATCACGACTATATCCGACATTTCTGACGTGCCCCGCACCGTGATAACTGTTGTTGCCGGGGTAATGACGGCACTCACCGGCATCGAAGCGTACTTTCGATTCACCGAAAGGAGTTCGTCCATTCAACAGCAGCAAAGGGAGATTCAGGCTCTGCGGGACGAGCTACGCTACAGGTGGATGATAGACGTGGAATTGGAACCCAACTATAACAAACGTATGGAGTCCGCCAAAAAGCTCCTGGATAGCGGCCCCAAGAGTTACAATAACATTCTCAACAAGCACGTGTTCAAATCCAAGGAGAGCGACAGCCGGCCAGAAGCGACCTAGCAACAGCCTGGGCGGCTTGTCCTTGGAAATGGCCCTTTTTCATCGGAATCGGTACACAAGTTAGGTTATTCCGTTACATCTCGACGCACGCCGGACACACGGCCATGCATTTGAAGCAGACGTACTGAAACCCGAGGAATTGGGCCTGGTAGATGTGCAGCAATCGGGGGTCTCTGAGCAGAGTTTTTTGCTCCTCGGACGAGGTGCCAACGAATTGTCGCAAGTACCGAATGATCCCGCCGATGCCGTAGGGCTGGGATACACCCAGACATTTGAGCGCATCGGTCTTGCCCACCTCATCCAGGGCGTGGGCCGGACACGCTTCGACGCAAAGGTCACATTGAGTGCACAGATCTTTTCGGACCGGAGGATCGGATTCCAGGGGCAACTCTGTCAGGATGGCCGTAAAGACGATGCGGGTGCCGAAGCGAGGATGAATGACCAGGTTGTGCCGTCCAAAAACCCCCAGTCCCGCAGCCACTGCCGCGTGCCTCAGGGAGACGTCTCCGACCAATCCCATCACCCCAGGCCCCATATCCAAGGGATAGGAGATGGGAATGGGGGCTGCTTTGGCCTGATGCTGGTTCTCAATGTACCGGGTCAGCACGTAGTTGTTTTTCGAGGCGAGTTCCATCGCTCCCATACGGGAGGCAAAGCTCGCGCGCGGGTTCTCGCTTTCCACTGCCCCGTCGAGTTCTCTGTATCCCAGCACGACGAGCGACCTCGCGCCGGGCAGGATGCTCTTCGGGTGCGGTGGTCTCGTGGCCCGGTAATCCTCAATCGCGGCGAACCCGACTGCGTCAGCACCCAGGTCGTAGCCGAATTGTCTGATCTGTTCTTTGTCCATCGTACAATCTCCCCGATCTTTGCCAAAATGCATCCACCAAAATTTGTGCCATTCGTGATAATAAAGGTAGTGCGGCTGACGTAAGCGTCCGCTAATGTGACAAAGGGCCGGAGAAACCTGCGGCTCCGGCCCCAATTGAAGTAGTTTTAGAATCGGGACTGTTACTACTCAGGTCAAGACCTCCGAGGTCTGCGACAGGCATTCTGCCCACT
>CAYMWP010000084.1:0-20660 GCA_964393895.1 uncultured Anaerolineales bacterium
CATCGGAGGTTCACTTCGGCTATAATGAGGAGAGGAACCCCGGTAAACAAATACCACGATGGTTTATGGAGGTTGTCGTTGTGGCAGTACAAGACCAGGCACACGCAGACGCGGTTGTATCGGGGACTCGGTTCTACCCGGTCGGCCACCCTATTCGAGAGGGCGGACGCCAACCAACTGGCTGGGACGCCCATCTGGCCTACGTGATCTCACAGATTGGCAGCCCACCCGTCCTCGCTTCCGCCGCAGTAGCGCTGACCTCCGCGACGTCACCCACCCCGCGTGCCTGGGCGTGGGCGGGGATCTATGCCTCCGTCGCCATTTTGCTCCCACTGCTCTACCTGGTCTGGTTGGTGCTCCGGGGCCTGGTCACCGATCTGGACGCGCAGCTTCGCAGGCAGCGGATCGGGCCGCTGCTCTTCACTCTCGTCTGCACCGGGCTGGCCTGGCTCGTGCTGGTGCTCGGCGCTGCACCTCGCTCAATGGTACTGCTGGCAGGCGCGCTATGGGTGCAAGCGGCGATGATCTTTGTCATCACTCTGCGCTGGAAGATCAGCGTGCACTGCGCGGCGGCCGCCGGAGCTGCAACGATAGCGTGGTCTCTGACGGGGACGCCACTGCCGTTACTCGTCGGCGTGCCGCTCATCGCCTGGTCGCGCGTGCGACTACGCCGCCATACCCTGGCCCAGACCATCGCCGGTGCGTTGCTGGGTCTCGCTATTCTTCTACCGATAACAAGGAGTATCTGATATGGAACAACCACTCATTCTGGTCACGAACGATGACGGCATTGACTCCAAGGGGTTGTGGGCCGCCGTGGAGGCGGTCCTGCCGCTGGGAGAAGTGTTGGTGATCGCACCGGATCGCCAGTGGTCCGGTGGGGGCCGTTCCATGCCCCCCAACGTCACGGGCCGTGTTCAGGCCGTCGAGCGTCAGGTCAACGGCGAGCGGGTGACCGCCTACGCGGTGGACGCCAGTCCGGCGCTGGCGGTGATCCACGGCGTGATCGAGTTCGCTCCGCGCCGTCCATCGCTCGTGGTTTCCGGCATCAACTCTGGGGCGAATCTGGGCATCGAAGTGACCGTCTCCGGCACGGTGGGCGCTGCGCTGGAAGGGGGAGCGTTCGGCATCCCGGCGCTGGCGGTCTCACTGGAGATGGGCCCGGCCTATCACCTCACAGCCGATAATGGGGCCGATTACTCCGCCGCGATGGCTTTCACGCGGCGCTTCGCTCGACACCTGCTCGCCAGCGCACTGCCCCACGATGTGGACGCGTTCAGCATCAACGTCCCTTCCGATGCCACGGCCGACACTCCTTGGCGCTTCACACATCTCTCTCGCCATCGTTACTTCATCCCACTCCCACCTGACCGTGCCAACGGCGAGGGGCGCCCCGGCTACAAGCTGATCGAGGACTTTCAGGCCGAGATCGACTCCGATGTGCAGACAGTGACGGTGGATCAGGTCGTCTCGGTCACGCCGCTCTCGTTGGATCTGACCTCACGGGTGAGCTTTGCAACCCTCTATCGGGGCGTGGACGCCGGGCAGGCTGTGCACTTGCCAGAGTTTCCATCTCTCCTCTTAGACCTGTTCACCCCCAGTAGCCACCCCGGAGTGGGAGCGAACAATCCATATTTGTGATCAGTCTTCATCTGTGTTCGTCTGCAGTTCCGTTCCAGGCATGTGGTTCGATTACCCTGGTCAAAGGTGGTGCAAGGCTCGTGGGAAATACGCCAAGAAACCCATTCCTTGCCCGGGTCCCGTCTAGGCAGTCTCTGTCCTACCAAGTTTTACCCGCCGCTCACAGCCCTCCCGCAGCCGTCTGATATTGGGGCGCAGCGCCCACAACGTCAGTGCTCCTGTGCCCAGACCGTGAATGAGATAACCCCACGGCGCGTCCACCAGCCAGGCCCGCAGCGCGTAAATGACCGGGAGCAACAGCGCCAAAGTGATAGAACCTACCGAAGCGTAGCGCGTGACTACGACCATTGCGACCCCCACGCCGATCAAGATGGCCCCGCTCCAGGGCCACAGACCAATGGCTCCTCCGATAGTGGTTGCGGTCCCAGCGCCTCCCTTGAAGCCGATAAAGATCGAGTAATTGTGACCGAGCACGGCCAGCAACCCGGCCAATGCCTCGATCACTGGCGACTCCACGAAGGCCCGCGCCAGCAACACGGCGACCAGCCCTTTGCCCAGGTCGCACAGCCCCGAGAGCAGCGCCACCCAGGGGCCGGCGGCACGCAGGACGTTGGTGCCGCCGATGCGCCCGCTGCCGACCTGGCGCACGTCTTTCCCCGTCGTAATGCGCACCAGAAGCAGCCCAAATGGGATCGAGCCTGACAAATAGGCACCGACGAGTATGCCCGCGCTCAAAAGTATGTTCATCCTTCTCTCCTTGAGAATCGTTCCCAGACGTGGAAGTGAGGTGGCGATGAGCCTGGCACGACCTAAAACACGCGAACTCTAATTTGGTTGCGTTGAGCCAGCTACCTTCGTGGAGTGCGGCAGGTTTGGAACCCACCCTTTCTTTGAACCGCAGAGCGCAAAGGCCGCCAAGAAACCTCTTTTTGACCCTCTTCGCGCTCTTTGCGGTGAGGTGTGGGCAATCACCAAATACATCTTGGTGATTACCTCGACAATGTTACATTCGGCTCGTAGTCACGCACGGAGTGTAACGGAGTGCGGTTTTGCGCCACTCCACTGCGTTTCGTGGCGCACTACGAACATCACTTTCTCTCAAGATACGAAATCTAACATTGTCGAGTTACTCACAAGTATGCAGATGTCTGTTCGAGGTGATCGTTTTTTCACCACAGGGGCGCGGAGGACACCGAGATAGAACATTTTTGTGTTTTCTCTGTGGTGAGATGTGGGCAATCACCAAACACATCTGATTGACAGCGTCCCCATTCTCGTGTATCATTAGCAGAGAAGGCGGCGCCGGGTTCCCGGCATCGCCTCACATTGTGTCAGGAGGAGGCGGTATGTCCGCGATAATCGTGGTTGGCACCCAGTGGGGTGACGAAGGAAAAGGGCGGGTGGTGGACGGGCTGGCGCGGGAGGCTCAACTCGTCGCCCGCTTCAACGGCGGCGATAACGCCGGTCACACAGTGGTCGCCGAGGGCCACACGCTCAAACTACATCTGACGCCCTCGGGCATCCTTTACCCAACCGCCACCTGTCTCATCGGCGCAGGGGTGGTGGTCAATCCAGAACGATTGATCTCAGAGATGGACGAACTGGCTGCGCTGGGCGTGGACACGAGCCCGGCGCACCTAAAGCTCAGCGCGGCCGCTCACATCATCCTACCCACGCATCGCGCCCTCGATGGGGCGCGGGAGGAGGCGCGAGGCCAAACCGCTCTCGGCACGACGAAACGGGGCATCGGCCCGGTCTATGCCGACAAGGCGGCCCGCGTCAACCTGCGCGCCGGCGACATGGCCCGACCCGAGCATTTTGCCGAGCGCGTGGCCGAGTCCGTCCAGGCCCACAACCGCCGCCTGAAGGAGCAATACGGCGCAGAGACGCTCTCGCCGCAGCCGATAGCGGCCCAGTACTATGAGTACGCCCGGCGGTTGATCCCTCACCTCGTTGACGGATCGGCGCTGGTGGGAAGGGCGCTGGCAGCCGGCAAGACAGTGCTCTGTGAGGGAGCACAGGGATTGCTGCTCGACCTGGATCACGGCACCTATCCCTACGTCACCAGCTCCTCGGTCGTGAGCGGCGGCGCTCTGGCCGGGCTGGGCTTTGGACCTCAGCAGGTCTCCCGTATCATCGGCGTCGTCAAAGCCTACACCACCCGGGTGGGCGCCGGCCCGTTCCTGACCGAGCTGTTGGATGAAACCGGAGAGCAGATACGCAAGGTCGGAAACGAGTACGGCACGACGACGGGACGACCGCGCCGGTGCGGCTGGCTCGACCTGGTCATACTGCGCTACGCCGTCCGCGTCAACGGCCTGGACGAGTTGGCGCTGACCAAGCTGGACGTATTGAGTGGGCTAGAGCAGCTCAAGATAGCAGTGGCCTACGAGCGGGACGGTGAGCGCGTGCAACCTTCGGTTGCCGAGTACTTTCCCGCCGAGTTCGGCGTAAAAGCGCTGGCCGAGTGGCGGCCAGTCTACGAGGAGTTGCCCGGTTGGGCGGACGACATCACCGGCGTGCGCGACCGCGCAGACCTGCCCGCCGCCGCGCAAGAGTACGTGGCACGGATCGAGGAATTAGTTGGGGTGCCGGTGACCTTTATCGGCGTGGGGCCGGAGCGAGAGCAGGCGATTCGCCAATAGCGAGTGACGAACGGCAGGTAACGGCGGCCCATACGATCTCGGCCACGCGCCGAGCGGCGTCGGGTTGCGCCAGCAATCGGGCACAGGCGGCCATCTGAGCGAGCCGCCGGCTGCCGGGGGCAAGCAGCTCTCGCACAGCCGCTGCCGCCTGTCCGGGCGTCGGCGCCCAAACCCCGGCGCCAGCCCGCACGACGTAATCCACGCTGGGGCGCTCCTGGCCCGGCAGCGCGCCGCTCAACACCAGCGGCAGTCCCACCACCAGCGCCTCACTGATGGTGCTGGGCCCGGCCTTGGTCACCAGCAAGTCGGCCGCCCGCATCCACTCGTGCATGTTGTCCACAAAGCCCTCCACCCGCACCGGCGAGGGCCACGCCTCAGAGCGCAGCCCATCCCGCAGCCGCTCGTTGCGCCCGGCGACCACTACCAACTGAACTGGCACACTACTGCCAGCTATCGCCCTACACAGCCCCCTAACCGCTCCCATTCCCTCCGCTCCGTTAACCACGAGCGCCACCGGCAAATCGGGGACCAGTCCGAGCCGCCGACGCACAGCCAGCCGATCCTCCTGCGCAGCCGCGACAAAAACGGGACTCACCGGCAGGCCGGTCACCCGAACTCGCTCGGCCGGGAGCTTGTAGGCCAGCGCGCACTGCCGGACCCTTTCGGTCGGCGCGAGGCAGAGAGCGACCCCGGGCGCGGTCCAGAAGGCGTGAGCGGTATTCAGGTCGGTCACCAGTGTGACCAGCGGGAGCTTTTCCTCGAGAGCGCGCAGGAGCAAGTGGTTGAAGAGAGGGTGGAAGGAGACGACCAGGTCGGCCGGATGGTCGCAGAGTAGGCGGCGCAGACCAGTCCGCACCAACGGCCAGCAGACGGCCGTGAGCAATTTGACCCGCTCCGGCCCGTCGGACAGGTGATAGCCGACCGCCCAGCCCCATCCGCCCAACCGAACCATAGCAGGGTAAATCCGCCCCAGTCGGTTAAAGGGCCAGGGGGCATAGTCGGCCAGCGCATCCACCAGTTCAATCTGAGCGCGTTCACCGTGCAGATCCCGCAGCGTCTGGGCCACCGCGCTGGCCGTGCTGCGATGCCCCCCGCCCGTGTCAGAGAATAGAAAGAGCAATCGCTTATTGTCTCGGTTATTCAACGTCTGACCCGAATACTACCAACGGCAAATAGGTCTCTATCCCTTTCAGTACCCCGCTGTGCGCCAGGGTGTATGCGCCGCCGTTGGCGTCGTCGCGATAGGTATCGAAAGTGACTATGTCGCCGTCCACGTGAATCAATATAAAGGTGCTCGGCGCTCCAGGATCGCGTAGCCCGCCGGAGTGGCCGGCATCCAATTGCCGGACGCCGTTTATCTTGACGGCGCTATAGTTGTGGGTGTGACCGCAGATGTAGGCGGCGACACCTCGCTCCCGCAACAGATGCCAGAAAGGATCGCGGCGCCACGGATATTTGTCCAGGCTATCGCCCAAACAATGTATTCTACCGGTATCGGCATCGGGTTGGGGGTAAGCGGGCTCGTGACCAAAGACAAAAATGTGCTCCCGGTCCGTGCTATCCAGGTCGGCGACCAACCAGTCGTAAAGATGATCGGTCACGTCGCCATCCGTGACCGTGTCACCCGCTGTGTCGCAGTACTCGTTCAGCATCACAAAGTGGGCGTTCTCATAGTCGAACGAGTAGGTGGTCTCCGGGCAACCCGAGGGGCCGGGGTTCACCAGGCCATAGTCGTAGCTACGCAGCCACTCCATATTGTGGCCCTCGTAGGGTTCGCGCCCCTCGTCGGGGAGTTCGTGATTCCCCACCACGGGGTACCAGGTGTAGGTTATCCCCAGGGTTTGCGTGATTGTCCAGTTGACGCCGGTCGGAGGATCAATGTCTCCTGGGCTGACCATAAAAGCGCCGCCGCCCAGTCCGGTGATTGATTCACAGGCTCCTCTAAAGTACTGCGAGGTATCGTAATCGCCTGGGCCGGAGTAATATCTCATATCGGCAGTGACGGCGAAGGTGAACTGGGCATCCTTCTCGGCATGAGTTGGCTCGACGATGCCGGCCCGGATGACGCGGGGGGGCAGCACCGCCACAGCGAGGAGCAGTAGTACGGCGAAGAGGGACGCATCACGCATGTGCCGGAGAGACCAGGTCCCAACCTCCAACTGTGTGGTAAATAGGCAACCCCCTGAAATCCTTGAGGGTAAAAGTTCTTAACAGAGCAAGATTTCACCGCTGAGCACGCAGAGCAAAGATGAAAAATCTCGGCGCACTCGGCGTTCCCTGCGGTGAATTCCTCGTCGGTTTGAGGCGCAGCTTTGTTAGACGGTTACGGAAAAGATACATGGCGGCTTACTGTAACCGGCCCAAAGCCCGCGCGATGCGAGCCGCCAGGCGGGCATTGTTGAGCAGCAGCGATTCGTTGGCGCAGCGAGCGAGCCCGCCGGTCAGTTCGACCACTCGGCTCAACAGGAACGGCGTCAAAGCTTTGCCGCTTACACCGGCCGCTTCAGCCTCGGCCACCGCTCGCCCGATTGCATCCTCTGCCTCGCCAGCCGGGAGCGCGTCGGCCTGGGGGACGGGCGCGCAAACCAGGAGCGCCGAGGAGAGACCCAGATCCGTCCGCGCCCGCGCCATCCGCGCCACCTCCTCCTCCGTCTCGACCCGTGCGTCCACTCCCAGGCCCGAGTGACGGCTGTAGAAAGCGGGGAACTCGTCCGTGCCATAGCCGATCACCGTCACGCCGCGAGTCTCCAGGTACTCGAGCGTGCGTGGCAGATCGAGGATGGCCTTGGCTCCCGCACAGACGACGATGACAGGGATAGAGGCCAGCGCGGGCAGGTCGGCCGAGACGTCTTCGGGATGGCCCCGATGGACACCGCCGATGCCGCCGGTGGCAAAGATACGGATACCGGCGCGGTGAGCCAGATGCATCGTGGCAGCGACGGTCGTGCCGCCGCTCGCACCCTGGGCCAGCACGAGCGGAAAATCGCGCAGGCTGACCTTGCGAGCCGTCCGGTCGGAGGCCAGTGCAGCCAGCTCCGCGGCGGCAAGCCCCACTCGAGGCTCCCCTTCCAACACGGCGATGGTGGCCGGAAGCGCGCTCTCCTGGCGCACCGCCGCCTCCATCCGTTGGGCGATCTCCAGGTTGGCCGGGGGCGCAAATCCGTGAGTGACGAGCGCCGATTCCAGCGCCACTACCGGTCTGCCCGCAGCTATGGCCTGAGCAACCGGGGGGGCGACGCGCATCACGCCGCCTCCTCTTCCTGGTTCAGGTACTGTTCTAACCGGCGACCGATGATGGCATAGCGAAAGTCGTGCCCTTGCAGCACTCGCGCCGCGCCGTACAGGCCGTAGCCGACCAGGACGACGCCGATCAGGATAAATATCCCCATGATGCAAAATGGAAAAAAAGCGGTCAGCATAGCCACCAACATACCGACGACGCCCTCGACTTCAGAAGCTCCCTCGGCAGCGACGACCCCGAGGGGCATCAGCAGGAACGTTCCAAAGAATGAACAGAGGTAGCAAGCAAGGCCAAGAAAGCCGACCAGGACGAGACTGATCTGGTAGGTCATCACCTGCAGCGCCTGAAAAGCGACGAAACGCGACTTTTCTCGCTGCGTGGCCCATACGACGATGGCGCCGATGAGTCCCCAGAGGGGAAGAATGATACTGGCGTGAGCCAGCGCCGCCATGATGCGTTCGTCTTGTGTCGTCTCGGTGGGAATGTTTTTCTGTTCCATTGCGCCTCATTCCTGTCCTGGGGCGTAATTACCCCAGCAACTCTATTGCCAACCGCGCGTACACCTCCGCGGCGGCGTAGACGTCGGATAGCCGCACGTGCTCGTCGGCGGTGTGAGCGTGACGAGGGTCGCCTGGGCCAAAGCCGATACTGGGAATGCCTGCCACGCCCGCCGTGTAGACCCCTTCGGTCGAAAAGTCCCAGCGCGTTATCTGAGGTCTGCGCTTCAACTGCGCCCGTACGGCGGCCACGGCGGCCGTCACCAAGGGATGATCCTCCGCCATCACCCAGGCCGGGTAGAATTCGCGGGCGCGGCACGGGTGGCCGGTGTAACTGACGGCCTGGTACTCTGTCACCTCCACCTCCGCCCGCACCCCCTCGCGGGCAATGACCCGCTGCACTTCGGCCAGGGCCCTGGTCTCGTTTTCCCCCAGCGTCAGACGACGATCAACGATCAGTTCGCAATGGTCGGGCACAGCGTTGCGGCTGCCGGCGCTGGAAGTGATCTGGGTGACCGCCAGTGTGCCGGGGCCAAGGAAATCGTCGTCTCCCAACTGACCGGCCAAGAGTTCCAGGCCGAACACCAGGCGGGCGGCGGTATAGATGGCGTTGTCCCCTAGGTCGGGGCTGGCGGCGTGGGCCGAGCGTCCGTGAACGACGAGTTGCATCTCCAACCGCCCTCGCTGTCCCCGGCAGATATTCAGATCGGTCGGCTCGCCCAGCACCACCCAGTCTGGACGTATTCCCTCCTCCTCGATCAGCACCCGCGACCCCAATCCCTCGCACGGTTCCTCCTGCACCACGCAGGCCACGACGACGCTCCCCTTCAGGCTGACCCCGGCGTCGTGCAAGAGTTTGGCTCCATAGATCATTGCTGCCAGCCCGCTCTTCATATCACAAGCGCCCAGGCCGTAGAGCACGCCGCCCTCACTCTCGGCGCCGAAAGGCTCGCGGCTCCACGCCTCGGGATCGCTGACCCGCACTGTATCCATGTGACCGTTGAGCATGAGCACGGGGCCGCGCCCCGGCCCGACCTGACCGACGACGTTGCCGACACGATCCACGCGCACCTCACGGAGGCCCAGGCGCTCCATTTCCGCGACGATGCGCTGCGCCACGGCCCGCTCCTCGGTCGAAGGGCTGGGAATCTGTACCAGGTCGCGCAGAAAGGCTACCAGGCCAGTTCGGTCTTGGGGGTCCAGTCTGAGTGTACTCATCGGTTGTTCTGTTTGGCGTTTCCTCTCGCGGGTTGAATTTTATGCCGAAACAGGCCTTTCGTCAAGCCACGCGCGGGCGGGGTGCGCGTAGCTGGTGATTACCCACAAGTATGCAGATGTCTGTTCGAGGTGATCGTTTTTTTCACCACAGAGGCACGGAGGAGACTGAGACAGGGTATTCTTGTGTTTTCTCTGTGCTCTCTGTGTCTCTGTGGTGAGATGTGGGCAATCACCAAGCGCGTAGCGCTTGCCTTTTAGAGCCAAGTTGGCTACAATGGGTAGGTGGGAGGACCAGAGATGGGGCAAGTCGGCAACTTGTCAGTTGCGCCACGTGTTGACGTCTTTGTCGTCTTGGCGCTGAATCCGCCGTTGTCGAATTACTCGCCGCTTTATTGACGAGATACACCAAATGGCTAAACCCGGAGGAACGAGTGGCAGCAGGGGAAACTATCCTGGTCGTTGACGACGAGGCCAACATCATTGAGCTGGCGCAGATGTACCTGGAGCAGGGTGGGTTCCGCGTGCAATCGGCCAGGGACGGGGCCGCCGCCCTGGAGTTGATCGCCCGCCAACCGCCGGCGCTGATGGTGCTCGACCTGATGCTGCCTGAGGTGGACGGCTGGGAGGTGTGCCGTCGCGTGCGAGCCGGCAAGGTCGCGCCCGACCTGCCCATCGTCGTGCTCACCGCCCGCGACGACGACGTGGACAAGATCGTGGGGCTAGAGCTGGGGGCCGACGATTACGTGACCAAGCCCTTCAATCCTCGCGAGTTGGTCGCCCGCGTCAAGGCCATTCTGCGCCGCTCCGCCCGCGCCGTCCGGCCCGAGGCTCCTCTCCACGTGGGCGACGTCACCGTGGACCCGGCCCGCCACGAGGTGACGATCGGAGGGCAGCCGGTCGAGCTGCGCCCCAAAGAGTTCGATCTGCTCCTGACGCTGGCCGAGCATCGCGGGCTGGTCCTCAGCCGCGAGCAATTGCTCAACCTGGTGTGGGGCTATGATTTCTACGGCGAGACCCGCACCGTGGACGTCCACGTCGCCAACCTGCGCAAGCGGCTGGCCGGCTCCAGCGTCGAGATCGAGACGGTGCTGGGGGTGGGATACAAGCTGATGTGTCCGTGATGTGTACGCAGTCGTATGTTCCGTTCCCTGGTAGTGCCCCCCTTGAGTGTTGGTTAACCGTGGAGGCAACAATCTGAATCGCCAAGACGCGAAGGACGCGAAGAAGGCACAACTACATGACATCGTGCAGGTAGGTGAGGAACAGGACCCTCGTCGAGAACGCTCACCTGAACAAGTTGACAAGTGGGACGGGGAGGGTATAATAATTTCGAGCCCCAGTGGCGGAATAGGCATACGCGGCAGGTTGAGGGCCTGTGCCTTTTTAGGCGTGCTGGTTCGAATCCAGTCTGGGGCATAGGGGGCAGGACATCCTGCCCCTTTTTGCAATGGCGCCGTTCTCAGCCGCCCGGCCTGGGTCGTCCAACCCAGCCTTCGAGGACGCGCGAGATGACATTCCGTCTGGATGAACCCAGGCTCTATTCCCCATCTCAGATCACCCCATCTAACGTCTCTCCATCTCCAATCTTTCCCCCTCCCCCAACCTGTGGTAGAATATGCGGGCTATGAACGCGACGACACAAAAAGAACCCCCGCGCCCGCTGGGAGTGATCGGTTGCCTGATGGCCGGTTTCGACTTGGTCAGCCGCCGGCTGGGGCTGATCGCGCTGCCGGTGCTGCTCGACATGTTCCTGTGGATGGGGCCGCGCCTTTCGGTGGCCCCGCTCTTGAGGGGATTTGTCGCCTTTTTGCGGACGCGGCCCGCTCCCGATTCGGCGACGGCGCGCCAGCTGGCGGAGGCGACCGGGTACCTGGAACAGATCAGCGAGCACGTTAACCTGCTGGCGCTCCTCAGCCGGCTGCCGCTGCTCAACGTGCCGAGCCTGCTGGCCTGGCGTATGCCCACCTCCCCCTTGGGAGAACCGCGTGAGATTTTGATCACCGGCCTGCTATCGCTCGTGGGTTGGGGAATCCTGTTGATCCCTGTTGGCCTGGTGTTGGGTTTCCTGTACCTGAACGGCCTGGCCCGCCACGTTCGTGACGTGCGCTCCTCAGATAAACGAGAGCCGGCTCCAGACAAGGCCCAAGTAGAGAGGAGTGGGCTGTGGAAATTCGTCCGTGTGCTCCTCTTTGCCGCCGGTCTGCTGGCGGCCGGGGCGATGATCACGCCCCCCTGGTTATTGCTGGTCGGCCTGGTCGAGGCGCTGACCCCGGGATTAGGCTTTTGGCTCTTGATATTCAGCCTGGGGCTGGCCGCCTACCTGGGTATGCACCTGCTGTTCGTCATCCCCGGCGTGATGGTGGGCGGGCGCGGGCTGTGGCGGGCCACCTGGGAGAGCATCGGGCTGATGCACACCCAGCTTTTTTCCGTGATGGGGCTGCTCGTGCTCACGGCGGTGATCTATGGCGGATTGAGCTACGTCTGGCTGCTTCCTCCCACCGATTCTTGGACACTGCTGGTCGGCATCGTGGGCAACGGCTGCATCGCCACGGGACTGACGGCAGCGGGGTTCGTATTTTACCGGGAGCGGATCGGGCAATTTACGGCGGCGATTGAGACTGCGGCAAAGAGTGGAGTAAAGGATGGCCAAGAAGAAAGACCAAACAGTTAATGGAGTCGAGCAATACGGCGCAGCGGACGTCCAGGTCTTGGAGGGACTGGAAGCGGTCCGCCGCCGGCCGGGGATGTACGTCGGTGGCACGGACATCAAGGCGCTGCACCACCTGGTCTACGAGGTGGTGGATAACGCCGTAGACGAGGCGCTGGCCGGCTCTTGCGATAGGATCGAGATCACCATCCACCCCGATTCCAGCGTGACGGTGACGGACAACGGGCGCGGCATCCCCACCGCCCCGCATCCCGAGAAAAAGATCTCGACCCTGGAGCTGGTCATGACGGTGCTCCACTCTGGGGCCAAGTTCGGCGGCGGCGGCTACAAGGTCTCCGGCGGGCTGCACGGCGTGGGCGTGTCGGCGGTCAACGCTCTCTCCGAGTGGATGGAGGTTGTGGTGAATGATCCCCGCGACGGCCGGCAGCACTTTCAGAGATACGAGCGAGGCGTACCGGTCGCGCCGGTGAAGGACGTGTGTAAAGCACAGGGGCAGGGTACTTGCGTTACCTTTCGCTTTGATCCCACCATCTTTGAGGAAGTGGACTTTCGCTTCAATACGCTGGCACAGCGCATGCGGGAGATGGCGTTCGTCACCCGGGGCGTCACCATCAAGCTGGTGGACGAGCGAGAGCAGCCTTTCCCCCAGCAGATGACGTTTTACTTTGAGGGCGGCATCGAATCCTTTGTGCGTTACCTCAACCGCAACCGGGATACTCTCCACGACGTGGTGTACGCCGAGCAACAGTTAAACGGCCTGGGGCTCGAGGTGGCGCTCCAGTATTCCGACGCTTACGCCGAGTCCACCTACTCTTTCGCCAATACCATCCACACCGTTGACGGCGGCACGCACCTAACCGGCTTGCGCTCCGGGCTGACGCGCACCATCAACGACTATGCCCGCAAGGCCAACTTGCTCAAAGAAAAAGACCCCAACTTTTCCGGCGACGACGTGCGCGAGGGCCTGACCGCCATCGTCAGCATCAAGCACCCCGACCCCCAGTTCGAAAGCCAAACCAAGGTCAAACTGATGAACGCCGAGGTCAAGGCGGCGGTAGAGTCGGTGGTGGCGACGGCGCTCTCCGAGTTCCTGGAGCAGGATTCGCGGGCGGCGCGGCGCATCGTTGATAAATGCCTCACCTCCTCCCGCGCGCGGGCGGCGGCGCGCAAGGCACGCGACCTGGTAATCCGCAAGAGCGCGCTGGAAAGCCTGACCCTGCCCGGCAAACTGGCCGATTGCTCCGAACGGGATTCGAACAAGACCGAGTTATTCGTCGTGGAGGGCGATTCGGCCGGCGGCTCGGCCAAACAAGGCCGCGACCGGCACTTTCAGGCCATCCTACCGCTGCGAGGCAAGATACTCAACACCGAGCGGGCGCGGCTGAACAAGATCCTGAACAACAAGGAGGTGCAGGCGCTCATCTCAGCCCTGGGCGTCGGCATCGGCGACCAGTTCGACCTGGAGAACCTGCGCTACAATCGCGTGGTGCTCCTGATGGATGCCGACGTGGACGGCGCTCACATCCGCACCCTCCTGCTTACCTTTTTCTTCCGCTATATGCAACCTCTCATCGAGGAGGGGCACCTCTTCATCGCGCAGCCGCCCCTGTACCGCATCAGCGCTGGCAAACAGGCGCGCTACGTCTACACCGAGGCGGAAAGGGAAGAGGCGCTAAAAGAACTGGGGGGCAAAAAGGTCTCCCTCCAGCGGTACAAGGGCCTGGGCGAGATGAACCCGGCCCAGCTCTGGGAGACGACGATGAACCCGGAGCAGCGCACACTCCTACAGGTGACCGTCGAGGACGCAGCGGCGGCCGACCGCACCTTTGACATGTTGATGGGCGCCAACGTCCCGCCCCGGCGCAAATTCATACAGACCCACGCCAAAGAGGTGCGCAACCTGGACGTGTGAGGGCGTTTTCAGCGTCAGGATAAAAGTCGCACACACCCACTCGCACAGATGGTAGTCGAGAGATACTCGGAAAAACTGAGCGCCTCTGTAGTGGGGGGCATAGCCGTTCTCACAGTTCTCGTCATAACAGTTGCCTGCTCCTCCGCACCACAAGACGCGCCCGAAACAGCAGGGATGACCCCCACGCCGGCCGATGTTCGGGCTGGAACACTGCAACGGACGCCCTATCCATACACCACACCGCTTCCACCGGCCGTCCCCACGGTTCTGGATGGCATCTACGTCAAGTTTGACCCCCGGCCAGGCGAGCGCGCCCCGTGTCGGCGCTGTCCGCCTTACCCTCCCGAAGGCGGGATATGGCGCTTGAGCCTGGACGAGGGCGTCTTTCGGGTGTATCACGACGGCACTGGGTGGGCCACTCTGGGATCGTTCACCGTGCAGGGGGATCGGATCGAGTTTTTCAATGACCCGCACTGTATCTGGGACGTTGGAATCTACACGTGGAAGTTAGAGGGCGGCAGTCTGTCGCTAGAAGCCGTAACGGACGGTTGTGGGTTTGATTTGAGACGGCGGAACCTGACGACGTATCCGTGGGCGAGTTGCCGGCCACCCTCGACGGAAGCCGCCATAACCGGTCACTGGCCGGCTCCGAGCGGCTGCGACGGGGACTGGACCACTTTGGAAGAGCCAGACGGCGAGTAAGAAACCCGCCCTACATTGGCGCCTACTCCGGCAAGATCGGCAAGACAAAGCGCGCGCGCGTGCCCGTCTCCCCTCCATCAGCGCGGCTTTGCAACTCCAGGCGGCTCTGGTGACGGCGCAGAATCTCTTCCACCAGCGCCAGTCCCAGGCCGCTCCCCTCTATCTTGCGCGGGGCGGCCCGGTAGAAGCGACGGGTCACGTGCGGCAAGTGCTCGACCGAGATGCCCGGCCCGGTATCGCGCACGACGCACTCGATCCCCTCCTCCACCCGTCCCAGCGAGACGACCACCCGGTCGCCGGGGCGGGAGTACTTGATGCCGTTATCCAAGAGGTTGATAAAGACCTGCAACAGACGATCCTCTTGTCCCACGACGAGGGGCAGGGGCGTCTCGGCCTGCAAGGAGAGAGCGATCTCTCCCCCTTCCGCCTGGGGCGCGCTTTGGGCGATGGCCTGTTCCACCAACGCCAGGAGATCCACTGGCCGCCGCTCGGTCTCGGCGTCGGTCTCCAGGCGGCCCAGCTCTAGCATCTGGTTGACCAGGCGCGCCATGCGCCTGATCTCTGTTTGCAGCAAGTGAAGCGACTGCCGGCGGATTTCCTCCGAGATATCTGGCAGGAGCAAGATCTCCAGGTGGGTTAGAATAGTGCCGATGGGGGTGCGCAGTTCGTGGGAGAGCGCGCTGAGCAGATAACTGGCGGCCTGCTCGGCCCGGCGCTGGGCAGTGGCCTCCATCGAGACGACGACGTCCATCTCTTTCCAGGGAGTGACCCACCACCGGACGACCTGCTCCTCGGAGAGCGAGACGCTGCGATAGTGGCCCATCGCGCCCGCCTCGCCTCGAGCAGCCCGCCGGTCTTCTTCCATGAGGGAGACCCAGGTCGCTTCCGGGAGAGAACCGGCGGGCGAGGTCAATGCCAGCAGGCGACGGGCGTAAGGGTTGGCGTAGCAATAGGAGCGCGGGCCGTCCAGCACCAACCAACCGAAAGAGGCGCGCTCCAGTACGGTATGCACGCCCTCCGGGGGGAGGGGCAAGACCTGGCGCTCTCCGCGCCGCCACCGCGCCAGCCGGATGGTCAGCAGAACGATGACGACCGCTGCCAGCAGGAGGAGAAAGACTACCCAACGCAGGTCGAGGAGGAGCATAGTGGCCTAATTATACGGGAGAAGTGGGCAAATGGGCAAGCGCCGTCACGGGAGTGTCAAACATCGGGGAGGAAGTGACTCGTCGCCACTCGGGCGCGTTCCACCTACCGCTCAATTCCTTTACGCGCCGACACTCCCTGCTCGTAGTAGTGCTTCACCTCCCGCATCTCTGTCACCAAGTCGCCGTGCTCGATCAGCTCCCGCGGGGCGCGGCGGCCGGTGAGGATCACCTCGACGCGCGCGGGCTTTTCGTCCAGGAACGCCAGCACTTCCTCCACGCTCAGCAGTCCGAACCAGATGCTCACGTTGACCTCGTCCAGCACCACGATGTCGTAATTGTCCGAAAGCATCGCCTCTCGCGCCCGCGCCAGCCCGCGCCGGGCCTGGGCCACGTGCTCCGGCGTGACCTCCTCGCGGTGGATGCAGCGCACGTCCCCGTACTGCTCGATGGTGATGTAGGGGTGGTCGCGCAGCGCTTCCAACTCGCCGTAGGGTTGACCCTTCATGAACTGGCCGAAGTAGATGCGCATCCCGTGTCCTGCCGCCCGCAGCGCCAGCCCTAGCGCGGCCGTCGTCTTACCCTTGCCGTCGCCAGTATAGACTTGTACGTACCCTTTCGATAACTGTCGCAAGCTCACACCCTCGTTTCTCTGCGAATCTCTGTCTTCTCCGTGATCTCTGTTACGACCACCCGGCCGGATAGTTACGATGTATCTTCTCTATCACAAATGACCTGATTGGCTGACAAATCTTTCCAACCGCCGATGAACGCCGATTGACGCCGATGAAAAGACCGATTCTTCGCGAGTTATCGGCGTTTATCCGCGTGCTTCGTGTCATTTGTTCACTCGTGATACTCGCGATTGCAAGTGTCCAGTAATGGAAATCGTCACTCTTTCTCCGTCAACGTCCATACCTGCCCGCCAGATCCTGCGGAACACAGCCCCGCCAGCGAGCACCCGCCGCACCTGCCGCTGCACTTTCCCCCCACTCGTTTCAGGTACCCCATCCGGCCTAGATCTTCCAGCATCACCTCGACCAGTTCGGGCGTCGTCTCCAACTCGCGGGACAGGTCAGTTATTCGATGAGTACCGCCAGCCCGCAACAATTCAAGCAACTGATGCAACATTATTCCTGCTCCTCTGCCTCCACCCGCCGCACCGCCCAGCGCGCCATCAAGCTGGCGATCATCCCCGTGATAGGTACCGCCAGTACCAACCCCACGCTCCCGACCAAGGTGCGCACGATCTCCTCGGCGACCGGCTCGCGGTTGATGCGCCGCCAGATCGGCTCCTGATAGACCATAAAGGCCAGCATCAGCGGCATCGAAGCGCCCACGTAGGCCAGAAGCAGCGTGTTGACCATCGCCGCGATGTGATCTCGCCCGATGTTGAGACTGCTGCGGAAAAGCTCACGCCAGCTCAAGTCACGGTTGGCGTTGACCAGCTCAAAGATCGCCGAGGCTTGCCCCACGCAGATGTCGTCCAGCACGCCCAGCGAGCCGATGATGATCCCACCCAGCACCAACCCCCGCAAGTCAATGTCCGGCCCCAGCGCCGAAATCAAAAAGCCGCCCTCTTCGCCCAGGCCGGTCAGGCGCGTCCACCCCACGAACAGCCAGGCCAGCAGACCGGTCAGCACCAGGCTGAGCATCATGCCGATCACCGCGGCGTGGGCCTTGAAATTCCAGCCATAGATCAGGTAGGTAGAGATGGCTAACAACACGACAGAGCCGACGATGCTGACCAGCACCGGATCCCGACCGGCGACGATCTGGGGCAGGACAAAGAGAAACAACACTAACAGGCTGAAAAGCGTGCCCGCCAACGACCGCAGCCCCCGCCCCCGCCCTACCAGTATCACCAGCCCCACGAACAATGCCGCGACCAGGAACAGCGGGCTGGTGCGCACCGGGTCCGAGATGTAGAAACGGTCGCCGTCCAGTCCGGCTACGCGCTCCACGTAAACGCGGTCTCCAGGGCCGAACAACCGCTCCTGGCTGACGATGTTGGCCGTCCCTTCCTCGACGACGACCTCCTCACCCTCCAAAGAGCCGCCCTCGATGCGCAGTAACAGGCGCTGGTAGGGGTGCTCCATTCCGTCGCCCAGGTCGAGTGAGCCTTCTTCCAGCACCTCGATCACGCGGGCGACCATCGTCTCCGTCTCACCCGGCGCGAGGGGTTGCTCGGACGGAGAGGATGGGTTCACCAGCCGCGGCCCGATGACGATGACGGCGGCCGCCAGCAGGACCAATACGCCGAGAGCCACGATCAGCAACCGTTCAAATTTCTGCATAGCAGTCCTTTCAGAACAACGGACCCGAATCGAATCGCCCAATTGGCGAGCAAAAGTCTGTGGTCTATTGTGCTCATTTGACGACGGGAGAAGCCAGATTTATCGGCGCTGCTGCTCGGAAAATAACTCTAGCCGCGAATTCCATTCGCGCGATTGGGAAATCGCGCCTACAATTTCGTCATTCAGGGCGAACGGAGGAAAAGCCCGATTTATCGGGCACTGCTCCGTAGCACGGGCAAAGCGCCCGTGCTACACTTCATTCACAATCCGACCAAACGGGCGATCCAGTAAACGGCTATCCCCACTCCCCACGACACCAGCAGTAAGAACCCCAAGTTAAAGAACGTCCAGCGCCAGGAATTAGTCTCCTGCTTCACCACGGCGACCGTCGCCACGCAGGGTATAAAGAGCATCTGCACCACCAGGAAAGCCAGCGCCGTGGAGAGGGGGAAAATGGTCGCCAGCGTCTTTGCCAGCCCGACCCCTTCGCCAGTTCCAAACAGGACGCCCAGCACAGCGATCGAGTTCTCCTTGGCGATAAAGCTGGTCAACAATGCCACCATCAGCCGCCAATCAAAGCCCATCAACCGCCCGCCCGGCTCCAACCACCGCCCAACGCGGGCCAGGAAACTGGTCTCGATCTCTCCGTGGGGCAACGTCGAGAGCGCCCACACTGCCACCGAGACTGCCAGGATCAACGTGCCGGCCTTTTTGACGAAGGAGAGGCTGCGTTGCCACACCAGCAGCCCGATGGTGCGCGGGTTCGGGACGTGATAGAGCGGCAGTTCCATAATAAAGGCCGCCCGCTGCCCCCTGAAAATGGTCTTGTTGATGAGCACGCCGGAGAGGGCCAACACTACCAGCGCCAAAAGGATCATGCCCCAAGAGACCAAAGTGGCTGCCGGGCCAAAAAAGGCCGGAGCCAGGAAGGCGATCACCGTCATTCTGGCCGTGCAAGGCATCAACGGAGCCAGGAGAATGGTCAGCAGGCGGGCGCGGCGGGATTCGATCACACGCGCACCGAGCACCGCCGGGACGTTGCAGCCAAAACCCAGAAACAGCGGCAGGAAGGACTTGCCGTGCAATCCCATCAGGTGCATAAAGCCGTCCATGACGTAAGCCGCGCGCGCCATATAGCCGACGTCCTCCAGCGCGCCCATCACGCCAAAAAAGATCACCAGAATAGGCAGAAAGGTGAGGACAGAGCCAACGCCACCGATGATCCCGTTCACCACCAGGTCATCGAGCCAGCCCGGCCCGCCGGCCAACCAGGTGTGGGCTACACCGGCAAGACCTCCCACCACGTACGTGTCCAGAGCGCCCTGGAGCGGCGCGCCCACCGCATAGGTGAGCCAAAAGGTCAACCCCAGGATACCGGCCAGGATCAGCAGTCCCCAGAAGGGATGGGTGGCCCAACGGTCGAGCCGCTCCGTCAGGCCGATCTGCCCGGCTTTGGGACGGGTCACGGCGGCGCGGATCATGCGCCCGATCCACTCGTACCGCCCGCTGGCCACGGCCACCAGCGCGTCGTCGTGGGCGCGCAGGACGTCGTGGACCGCCTCCCACTGCCCGTCCGAGAGACACCCGCGCATCATCTCGGTGATCTCGTGATCTCCTTCCAGCAGCTTGAGCGCAACCCAATCCTGTGGGTAGGGGGCCGGCACGCATCCGGCGACCAGCTTTTCGATCTCCTCCAGCACCTCCCTGTGGTCGGCCCGAATCTCTGGCCGCTTGGGCTTGTAGGCGTTGCTATTGTGCGCCACCTCGTCAATATCGTCCAGCAGTTCACGCACACCGATGTTCTTGGACGCCACCATCGGCACCACCTTGACGCCCAGCGCCGCCTCTAGCACTTCCGGCTCAATGCGGAATCCCTCTTGCTCCGCCACATCCATCATATTCAACGCCACGATGACGGGCGCGGGTAGGGTGAGAAGCTCCGCCACCAGGTAGAGACTGCGCTCCAATATCGCCGCGTCCACCAGCGCCACCACCACGTCCGGTTGCTCGCGGATGATAAACTCGCGGGTGATGACCTCCTCAGTCGAGTTGGCGGTCAGGCTATAGGTGCCGGGCAGGTCCACCAGCCGGTAGGTCGTGCCGTTGTGAGCTAACGTGCCCTCCTTCCGCTCGACCGTCTTGCCCGGCCAGTTGCCCACGTGCTGGCTGAGTCCGGTGAAAAGGTTAAAGATGGTGGATTTGCCCACGTTGGGCTGCCCGGCCAGCGCCACCAGTATCTCGCCATCCTGCGACTCTGATCTCATAATCCGCTCTCCTGAAGAATCCAGAAACCGCTACGGTTTCCGGCGGACGTAGATGCGCCCAGCCTCGCCGCGCCCCAAGGCGACCCGGGCGTCCCGCACCAGGGCGATCAGCGGCCCCCGGCCAAAGTTTTGCACGACGGCGAGCTCCACCCCCGGTGTGAATCCCAACGACGTCATTCGACACAGCACTCCCCGGCCGCCGTTCATCTCGACCACCACGCCGTGCTCGCCAGCGCGCAAGGCGTCGAGGGGCACGATTTCATTGTCCGGTACGGACAACGCGGTGGCCCGATGTTCCTCCCATTTATTTCTCATTGCTGCATTGTCCTCCTGTTTTTTCTTTTCTGCGCTGACGTAGAAAGCGCGACTATGCTTTCACGTTACTACTCAGGTCAAGACCTCCGAGGTCTGCGACAGGCATTCTGCCCACTGC
>CAYMWP010000085.1:0-20654 GCA_964393895.1 uncultured Anaerolineales bacterium
GATTGCTGCCTTTTGTCAACTCAAGCTATGCACAATTTCAGATACACACCCATGTCAAAGTGACCATCTGGAAAGGGCAACTGTTCCGCATCGGCTTGGACCAGATGTGTCGATTGCGTTGCGCCCAGTTCTACAGTGCCAGCCTTGGCCTTCTGTAGCGACCGAGACGACATATCAAGTCCATGCACTATGGCACCATTGCGAGCCAGGTAATTGAGTGTTGGACCCTGACCACACCCAACCTCAATCACCCTCAGACCAGTACAATCATAGGTATCCAGAATTTGGAACATCTCCGGTTCCGTACACTGGTACCAAGCCATGAACTCTTCATAACTTTGCCACCTTCCACCGCATGGATTCGCATCCCAAAAGGCCTGTCCCTCCTCCTTTTGCCAGTCCAGGGTTTGCGGTACTGTCTCAACCATGTGACGTTAGCCTCTTAGCCCACAGTTCAAGGACACTGAATTCGTAGTCCCCAGCCAACATCGTCAACGCCTGCTCGAACAAAGCTTTCTTCTTCTGCAAAGGTGTCCTCAGCGCTTGCGGCACATACACCCCCTTGCCCTTAGGCACCTGGCCCTCCAAGTCTGGGTGGCTGTAATCCACAAAGTCCGATAAGTGAAACTGATACTGAATCGGCCACCTCAACGCTTTGAACATTCGATAGCAAATCCTGAATAACTCCAATCCGGTCGCCAGCAGGAACGTGGCGAAGAAAGGCAAGCGCACTATTGGCACCACGCTTACCGGAAACTCAATCAGACCATCATCCCCGCGTCGGCCCAGGCTATCCTCCGCCGTATGATAGGGCTGCGTCGGTGCCAGCATATAACGCAGGTGGCCCAGCGTCGTGCGTTCTCCTCCCGAACGGCCGCTCGTGCTGCGCCAGTGAAGGAACTTGAGCAACGGGTTGAGTGCCGACGGGAACAGCGACGAGTCATACAGATACCCACGTCGCTTGAGAATCGGCAATACGTCGTCGCTGACATTCCAGCCCGGCGCGCGAAACCCCACCGGCCGCCGGCCGGTCACTTGCTGGCACATCTCCTCCATGCCGGCGATCTCGGTCTCTTTCTCCTCGACACTCAACAACCTGAACCCCTGCGCGTGGGTGAGCGTGTGATTGGCGATCTCATGCCCTTCAGCGACCACAGCTTTGATGTAGGGAACGTTCTGGGGCTGTTGAAAATCCGTACCGACCATAAACAGCGTGGCCTTGATCCCAAACGGCTCCAGAAAGCGACAGAAGTTCTCCAATCCCATGCGGAACTCGCCGTAGGTGTAGCCGCCTTCCCGCCGCAGACCATACCCCTTGTAGATCGAGGCCAGCGTGTCCACGTCGCACGATATGGCCCCCTCAAGCATTGGCAGCCTCGATTACGACCCGCACGTCCAAATGATTCTGTCGGTTCAAACGCTCCACGTCAATCCGAGGCGCGGGCAACGGCTGGCCCAATTGCCGCCCCTCAAAGTATCCGGCCGAGGCCATGTGGATACCGACGAACCTGCGCCCGAACTCTAACCAGGCCACCTTCAGCCCCGGCGATTTGGACACCCTGTCCTCCACCACGACCCGTCCGGCCTCGAACCGCACCCTGCGCCGCAACTGCACACCATACCGCCGCTTGCCGCTGATCAAGAGTCGCACCAGTCCCCGTTTGACCAGGTTGCCCAGCCACACACTGCGCATCACGGTCAGATTGAGCAGACGCAGCACCACGAACCGGAACGGCGTCGGCAGCGAATGTAACATTCGGTAGAAATCGGCGCTCAGTGTAATCTCGTCCTCGCCGACCGTGCACGCTCTGTCCAGCACGGTCATCTGCGTCGTGACCAGCGTGCCGTCTGCCAGCCGCCCAACGTACCCGCCATCGTCCCACAGCGCGCGCCGCTGAGGCTTGTCGAACACCTTGAGCACCCCGCCGTTGGACGCGCCCAGAACAGCATAGTACCGCCCCGTTCCCCGGACGTAGAGACCCGCCTGGGGAAAGTCTCGCCGCACTTGCGACTGCGCCCAGGGCAGAGGGGGCGCGGTCGCTTTCTCCTCAAGCACGCCGGGCTGCAAAGCGCAGAGGTAATTCGAGAGCAATGGCGCCAGATTGCCCGTATCCACATCCCGCAGCGTCACCGTATGACCGGCGCAAATGGAACGGCACATCGCCTGAGTGACGGAAAGCGCCATCGGAAACTCTCCGCTCAAGAGAGCCAGCCCCCCCGGATAGAAAATCGCCGTCCGGCGTGAACCGTACTCACCGCCAAAAGTGCCATCGGGATGGACAAAGCAGGCGATGAACTCGACGGCCCGCTCCAGCGCCTCCCGCAGCGCCTCTCCGCCTATCTTCCGATAAACCTGCGCCAGGTAGTACAAGCAGAGTGTCTGATAACCTGGGTCAGCTCCCTCGTACTCCAGGAACCAACCCTCGGGCGATTGATGCTCCAGAATGATCTGGAGAATCACCTTGACCCGCTCCCGATAGCGCGTCTCGCCGAAATGCTCAGCGCTGACCAGGAGCGACAGAGCAGCCCCGGCCAGATGATTGGCAATGTGCCCGTGCGCCTCGCCGTGCTCGCACAGAAAATTCGCCGCTCGCCGCAGGCACTGCTCGACGTCGCTGCGCGTGTCGCCATCGGCCTCGTCCGCCGCCAGCTTGAACGCCTCAAAAAGAGGATAAAGCAGGAATGCCGTGGCGCCAAAGCTGTGCTCGTTGGGGAAGGCCTGGTCGAAGGAACCATCCCGATGCTGAATCCCGGCGCTATATCGCAGTCCGGCCAAGATAGCGGAGCGGAGTGCGGGGCTGTGGTAATACTCGCTGCCCGGATCGGCGTAAAGCACCGCCAGCGGATAGACGTTGCGCTGGAAAGTAGACTCCGGAAAGTCCACCAGCTTCCAGCCCCAGTACCGGCGGTCGAAACAGCCCCGGGTCGGCGAATACGCGTCCCTATCTTGCTCGCTGAGCAGACGACGGGCGGCTGCATTGACCTGGGAACGTATGTCCTCAACGAGATCACGCTGGGCCATCGAGGAACGCCTGCATCCACAACTCGAGGCAGAGCAAGCCCCATACCCCCCGGCCGTAAGGACGCTCGCTATCAAGCAAGCCCCCAACTCGCTCGGTCCGAATAAGCCCACGCGCCCGAGCCCGCTCCCCCAGCAGTATTTCCCGCACAAATTCCCGCACCGGCCCTTGCCGGTACCACTCGCTCAAGGGAACGGGAAACCCCATCTTGTCGTCGCGCCGAGAGATTTCGTCCGGGACGACGTGCTGCACCACCTGGCGAAAAATGTGCTTGGAGCGCCCCCCCTTGTACTTGATCATCGGCGGCATCGAGGCCACCAACTCGGCAATACGGTAATCCAGCAGGGGCACCCGCGATTCCAGCGAGACGGCCATGCTGGTGCGATCCTCTACGTGCAGGAGCGCCGGCAGCAGCGTCTTCAGATCAAAGCGGGTCATCTTGTTGATCAGCGAGCGACATTCACCTCCATTGAACAAATCGCGGTATGTCTCCAGGGGATTGTAACCGTTCTGCCCCGCGAAAACGTCGGGGGAGACCAAATCACGGACCCCATTGCTACGGTCGAGCAACCGGAAGTAGCGCAAATCGGGAGAATCGAACAAGCCATCTTTCCAGAAATAGCGCAATAGCGGCTGGTATCCCTGCAACTGGGTCAGATTGGGCAGGATAGACTCGAACGTGACCACGTACTTTTGCTCTTCCTGAGTCCCCTCGATCCCACCCCGGATGCACTCTTCCAGATAGGCGATCAGGTAGCGCGTGTAGCCGCCAAAGATCTCGTCGCCGCCCTGCCCGCCCAGCACGACCTTGACGCGGCTGCCCGCCAACTCGGAGACGAAATACTGGGGGAAAAGCCCCGGCCCGGCCGCCGGCTCATCCATGTGGTAGATCAGTCGCGGCATCACCTCGACGAAATCGTCGGCGGTGGGAAACACCTCGTGATGCTCTGCCGCAGACTGCCGGGCCACGAGACGGGCATAATGCGTTTCGTCGTATGCCGGCCCCTCCCTGAACCCGCCGCTGAACACCTGAATGGGCGAGCCCAACAACGACGAGGCCAGGCAGGCAACCGTAGAAGAATCCAACCCGCCGCTGAGGTGCGCGCCCACCGGGACGTCCGCCCGCAACCGGATGCGCACTGCATCCTCGAGCAGCCTGAGCAAGCGATGCTCAAAGTACTCCTCGGTGTGATCGGTATCCACCGTAAAGTCCAGGTCCCAGTACTTTTGGACGTCCGGCGTCCCACCCGGCTTTAGCAACAGATAGTGACCGGGCAGTAGTTTGTTAACGTTCTGAAACAGGGTCTTTTCTCCCAGGCAAAGCTGGAAAGTCAGATAATCGGCCAATCCATCGGGATTCAGCTCCGGCTCCAACAACTTGGTCTGAAACAGAGCTTTGATCTCTGAGGCAAAGGCAAAGGTATCGTCCTGGAAGAAATAGTAAAAAGGCTTGATCCCGAACCGGTCTCGGGCCGCAAAGAGAGTGCGCTCGCGCCGATCCCAGATGGCAAAGGCGAACATGCCGTTCAGCCGATGCACGCACGCCGGCCCCTCCTCCTCGTACAAGTGCAGGATCACTTCCGTGTCAGAATGGGAGCAGAAGTGATGCCCCCTCCCGACGAGTTGCTGCCGCAACTCCAGGTAGTTGTAAATTTCCCCGTTGCAGACGATCCACAGCCGCTCGTCCTCGCTGGTCATCGGCTGCCGGCCCAGAGGCGACGTGTCAATGATGCTCAAGCGCTGGTGGCCCAGGCCAACGTTGCCGTCCTGGTAAAAGCCCTCATCGTCTGGGCCGCGATGCTGCATCGCGCGCGCCATTGACTTTAGCCTCGTCTCATTGACGGGCCGCTCTTGCTCCAGATGATAGATGCCGCAGATGCCACACATTGTCAAAGATTGATCCGGGTAGACAGCCGCTGGCGCAACGCACGCAACTCGAAACGCTCAACCGCCTTCTCTGGGTCCTGGCGATACAACTCACGCATACCACGATACTGGCTCAACCAGCCGCCGAAGGGCCAATAGTACAACACTGCCATGATCAGATACCCCAGCGAGGTGATGCTGCTCACCATCTTGCTGCTGCTCTTCTTCTGATCGTAGCGCAGCGTAAAGGGGACCTCGGCAAAGCGACAGCCCAGCAGGTGGAGTTTGACGATCACCTCTAGTGTGGACGTGAAACCCAGGCCGCGTAGCTGGATGAAATTGTTGCCAAAGATGCGAATGGCATCCTGAATCACCCGCCCCCGGTACGCGCGGTAGCCGCACGAATAGTCCCGCGTGCCGGGAATGTGAAAGACCACCTGCATGAACAGATTGGCGGCCCGGCTGATCAACGCCCGATAGCCGTCCACACCCAACTGACCGCCTCCTGGTTGGAAGCGGGAAGTGTTCACCACGTCAAAGCCCTCATCCAGTTTTTCCAGTAGAGCAAAGACGTACTCTGGCTCGTGGGTGTCGTCCCCCTCCACCCGCACGATCACGTCGTCGGGATCGCAGCGAGCAGCGATGTACTCGAAACCATCCCGCTCCGTCTCGCCCAGGCCACGGTTGATCGGGTGGGTGATCACGTGCAGTGGCAACTTCTGCGCATGTCCTTCCAACAGTTCAGCCGTCTGGTCAACACTGCCATCGTTCACGACGACAACCTGGTAAGGCCGGCCGTGGCGGTTCAGGGCGGCGAGCTTGGGCAGCAATTGGGGCAGAGAGTCCTCTTCGTTGTAAGCGGGCAAAAGGATCCAGATCATCATCCTCGCCCCACGCCGCGATAGTCCCATCCCGCCGCCTGCGCGCGCTCTGCCGAAAAGATGTGGCGCCCATCAATCAGGACGGAGTGACCAACCTGTGCCCTCAACTCGCTCAAGTCCAAAGCGCGATAATCGTCGTGCGCCACCATCAAGACGACCGCATCACGACCCTGCACCGCTTCTTGCAAGTCACCCTGATACCCAGGCACGTAGGGATCGTGGACTACCACCTCGGCGCCCAACTCCCGCAACCGCGCCACCAGCACCTTGCTCGGACTGTTGCGCGTGTCGTCCGAGTTCTCCAGATAAGCGTAGCCCAATACAGCCACTCTCGCATCCGATATCTCAATCCCAGCCTCGCACAATGCCTTTACCGTCAGGTCGATCATATGCAGCGGCATCCCATCGTTGACTGCCCGCGCCGTCGGGATTACCCTCGGCTCGAACCCATCCCCGGCATTGGCGATCAGCAGCCACGGATCCTTGGGAATGCAGTGTCCGCCCACACCGGCGCCGGGCAAGTGCATATTCCGATAGGGCGACTTGTTCACCAACTCTCGTACCTGCCACACGTCGGCCCCCAAATCCTCGCACAGCAAGGCCATCTCGTTGGCGAAGGCGATCTGCACGTCCCGATAGGCGTTCTCCATCGTCTTGACCAGCTCCGCCGTCAGACAATCCACCGGGTCCAGGTCCGCCTGTACCACGTATTGGTACAACTTGACGGCCAACCCGGTCGCTTCAGGCGACATCCCGCCCACAACACGATGGCACTCCCGAATATTCGCCAGCAACTTGCCGGGCATCACCCGCTCCGGGCAGTTGACCAGGTAAAAATCCTCGCTCACCCGCAGACCGGAGGTCTCTTCCAGAATGGGCTTGACCACCCGCTCCATGGTGCCCGGCGCGATGGTGGATTCGATGACCACCATCGTGCCACGGGAGAGATTGCGCCCCAAGTCGGTCAGCGCCCCACGCAGTGCCTCGTAGTCCGGTTTTTTCGTCACTGGGTTCACCGGCGTTTCCACAGCAATGAGCACCACGTGCGCTTCTCGGCACGCTTCGTACTCTATAGTGGCTCTAAAGCGGCCCTCAGATACCACCCGGGCCACCAATTCCGCCAACCCCGGCTCCTTGCCCTCAATCGGACAGACACCCTGGTTGATCATGTCCACTTTGTCCTGGCTGCGCCGGATGCCCACCACAGGAAAGCCGGCCTCGGCGAACAGACAGGCCACCGGCAAGCCCACGTACCCCAGGCCCAGCACAACTACCTTTGCAGCCTTGTCTTCTATCGCTCTCAAAAGGTCGTCTTTCACGTTGTTTTTCTCCTCAACTATGGTGTTTGAACGACACCCAGGTTCTCGCAGGCGAAGACAGCCAATCAACCATCTATGTCCAAAGTGATAGGTCGACCATCGTGACCAGATTGGACCAACGCCTGCGCCAGACGCAGGGCCATCAGACCATCCCTGCCACCAACCGGCGCCGGTCTGTCGTCAACCACCGACCGAACGAAACCCTCCAACTCTGCTCTCAGTGGTTCGTATTTGCGCACAGGGTAGCGAATCATACGCCCCTCACTTACCCCCCGCAGCAGGCTGATCGCACTCCAGCGCTCGCTGTTCGTCTCGGCGTTCTCGTAGAAATAGAGGTCTTGCATGAGGTGATCTACCCGAAACATCCCCCGCTCGCCCGTAACCGTCAACTCACGCACCTTGGTCGGCGTCAGCCAGTTGATGTCCAGCACGCCGATCGTGCCATCTGTCAGGCGCACTGTGCCGATGAGCAAGTCCTCGTACGCGGAGTGAATCTCCTGCTCCGTCTCCGCATAGACCCGTACCACCTCATGGCCCGTGAGATAACGCATCAGATCCAGATCGTGCGTCGCCAGGTCAATCACTACGCCCACGTCCCGCACTCGCGCGGGGAACGGTCCCAACCGCCGGCAGCGCACCTGGAAGATGCGGCCCAACTCACCCCCCTCCAGCCGTTCCTTGAGCGCCCGCACGGCCGGATCGAAGCGCACGATGTGGCCCACCATGAGCTTGCGCCTCAGCGCGTCGGCCCGCTCGATCAATTCTTGCGCCTGCTCCTCCGTCGCCGCTATCGGCTTTTCGATCAGCACGTGACAACCGGCCTCCAACGCATCCAGCGCCACCCGGGCGTGGAACTCGGTCGGCACCGCCACCGTGACGGCGTCGGGGCGGGCCTCGTCCAGCAGTTTTCGGTAGTCCGCATAGGCCACCGTGTGATGCAATCGTGCGACCCGCTCGCCCGCCTCCGTGCTGGCGTCGGCCACTCCCACTAGTTGCGCGCCGGGTATCTGGTCGTAAACGCGCGCGTGGTGTTGTCCCATCGCGCCCACGCCGATTACGGCTGCCTTCAGCATCGCTTCCCTACTCATCTTCTAACAATGCCACCATTCTCTCTGCCGCGTGACCGTCCCCGAAAAGCGGTGGACACTCGACAGGCGACTGAAGATTTCTCACCGCAGCCACTATCTCGTCCCGATCCGCGCCCACCAGCCGGTTCCAGCCGGTCTGCACAGTCTCCACCCACTCTGTCTCCTCTCGCAAGGTGATGCAAGGCACGCCGAAGAAGTAAGCCTCCTTCTGGACCCCACCCGAATCGGTGAGGATAGCCCTGGCCTGTCGCTCCAACTGCAACATGTCCAGATATCCCACAGGCTCTACCAGGCGAACGTTGGGCGGCGCTCGCTGTATCTGCGCCGCAATCGCTTCCCGGACCCTAGGATGGGCAGGAAAAACAACAGGCTCTTCCACAACCTCAAATGCCCCAAAGATAGCTCGCAACCGGCTCGAATCATCGGTGTTCCGCGGGCGATGGACAGTGACCAGCAAGTACGCCCCTGGCTGCACTTCCAGATCCTCCAGAATCCTAGAGTTCGCAGCGGCCAACGTTCCATTGTGAAGCACCGCATCGTACATCACGTCACCGACGTTGTGTACGCCGGCGACAATGCCCTCGGCAGCCAGGTTATCCACCGCCGTCTGCGTGGGGCAGAAAAGCAGATCGGCGACGTGATCGGTCAGCACGCGATTAACCTCCTCCGGCATACGGCGATTGAAGCTGCGCAAGCCGGCCTCGACGTGGGCCACTGGAATGTGGAGCTTGGCCGCCGCCAAAGCTCCCGCCAGAGTCGAGTTCGTGTCACCGTACACCAGCGCCCAATCAGGCTGCTCCTCCAGCAACGCCCCTTCGATGCCCATCAGCATCTCGCCGGTCTGTCGCCCGTGGCTGGCCGAACCTACGCCCAAATTGATGTCCGGCACAGGAATATCCAGCTCATCGAAGAAAACCTGAGACATCCCATAGTCATAGTGCTGACCGGTGTGCAACAGGACTTCTTTATGCTGGTGCCGCAACTGTTGGCTCACAGGCGCAGCTTTGATGAACTGGGGCCGCGCCCCGACGACGGAAACGATCTTCATTCACTCTCCTGGCGACCCAATCTCGACGAATATGACATTGTCAAAGTAGACTTGCCCCACGGATTTATAATTGAGCAGCCACACCTGACAGCTATCCGCGCCTTCCGGCGCGCCGGTCACGCCGGCATAGTGCCGCCAGTCATCCGCCCTTACTCCTGTTACCGTGTAGCTGTAGGGGTATCCCCCCTTGATCTTCCCCTTCCAACGCTGCCCCAGACGACCATTTCCCTCTATGCTCCTAATCCAACTGGCCTGCAAGTACAATGCATTTGGATTGATTGGCACATACTTGGAGATAAGACTCGTCTTATTGTAAGATTCGGTGTTATCCAGTAAAGCCATGTCGGTGCGTAGTCCAGACCGAGAATCGAGCACCAATCTCCTGGTTACCGGATCTGCATCGTAAATATCCTCGGGGAAGCCGGCGGGCGATTCGCCTTCCACCCCCAGCTCAAAGCCGCCGTTCGGTATCAGGGTCTGCGCATCTTCCAACACCTGCACCCAACGCTCCCCGGCGCGGTACCAGCCGTCCTGCTCAGAGCCGGCGATGGCCGAATCGGGCCCCGCCCAGTAAAGCAAGAGGTCTACCATCTCGCCACGCACCAACCGCTCCTCGTCAACGTCATAACCCAAAAAGACCCACCCGTTATCGAGTTGCTGACCGGCCGGATACCGCGGCTCTGCGGCAGCCGCCTGCTCTAACCATTCTGCCCACAATACCGCCGCGGGGGCACGAGTCTCATCTTCTCCTCTCAGCCTGTCCGCCCCCTGGCGACAACTTTCATCTTCCACCCCGCCATCTTCTAGCGCCACGCACACCGCTGCCAGACGCTTGAGGCCAGAGAGGTCGTCAGGAGCCAGTTCGTGGTAGCGGTTGTAGTAATAGGCGGCTTGCTCCAAGTTGCCAGGCTGCGAGCCCACCAGTACGCGAGCGGGTGAGTCAGAGGAAGCGGCGCCAGCGGTGAAGAGAAAGAACAAGCCACCCCCAGTAAGAATCAGGGCGACCATCACCCAACGAGAACGTCTCGCCACCTCAATACACCTCGTCGCGCGTAACGATGCCAATTGGCGCAATCTCGTATTTCGGATTTGGCTGATCCAGACTATGTCTCTGATACAAGCGCATCCTGCAACTCTTTGAACGCCTCGTAGAACTTGAGCAGCTTGGAGTAGAGCGCCTGGGCATATTCCTGACGGTATACGTGAACCGCAGTGTTACGAGCCTTGACAATATCTGCCCAAACCTCTTCGTCTGTGACCCAACCCATCGTAAAGGCCCGTTGAAATGCCTGGCGCGGGCTGTTCACCTCGTATCCTTGCTCGCGCGCCAGAACCTGGACCAGTTTCCAGGCCACCTCAAAAGTCAGCTCGAAACGGAGAATGGCCGAATCACGGGTCACGTCATTTTCAGGTTGACCTAACACCTCTCCCCACCTCGACAGGATGTCGTCAAAATCCTTTTCGAGTGCTTTGCTTCTCATTGTCACTCGTCTCTCCTCGTGGATAGATAGATCCTCTCTGCCATAGCTGCGCGTCTAAAATCCAGGCCGGTTTGCTCGAAATCAACCAGATCAATTTTTCTGATCGTCGGCAGTTCCTGTACCTCCCAATACAAACGCAGAAAGGTTCCCGGGCTGTGTTTCCCGTGCCACTCGACCCCCAGATCCAAGTCTGACGTCGGGCGTTGGTCGCCCCGGGCAAATGAACCGAAAACAAACAGGTCCACACCCTGGCTCCGGTACTTTTGGGCCAGGGCCCGCAAATCCCGTAAAAGCCGGGCGGGCAGGGCCAGGGACGGTTCATCGTCATGCATAACAGGACGCAGTTCTCCGTGCAGAAATCATAGCGCGGCCAAGCAGTTTAGCGCGAATGGACGAGTTCTGCACCCGCCAACTCCTCGTAGACCATCCCTAGCCGCAAATGTGCCAGCGCATACTCCTCGTCCGACTCTAACACCTGCCGGTACGCAGACTCCGCCCTCTCCAGGTCGCCTCGCCGGCGGTAGAGCTCGGCCAGGTAGAACAAGATGTCCGCGTCTCGTGGTCGTCGTTCCAACAACGTTCCCAGGATACGCTCCGTCGTCTCGCCAGGCGCGCCCCCGTCCAGTTGCCACATCTGGTAAGAGATCACATTGATCAGCTTGTCTCGTCCCCATACGCCGTCGTCCACCAGCCCCACTATCGCCCGCTCTTGATATCCCGCCATGCGCGAATCCGGCGAGACGGCCACGCCGTTAAAATCAGGGTACCTCAACTGCTCCTCGTACTCGGCGGCGCGCTCCTCGTCCCCCATAGCGCGGTGTATCTGGGCCAGCCTGTAGAGCGCGTAGAGGTTGCCGGCGTCCACACTCTCCGCTTTGCGCCACAGCCCGATAGCCACGTCGCCGCCGCCCGCTTGCGCGTGGGCGTCGGCCAGCTTGAGGTAATTGACCGCCAGGGGCACGGCCCGCGAGCCGACGCCGCCGGTCTCGTAAGCCTCGATCGCGGCCTCGGCCTGCCCCAGTGAATCGTATACGTCCCCCAATTCAAGGTACAGGAGTGGATTGTCCGGCCGCACCTGCAATGCCTGTTGAAGCACCTCTAACGCGATCCCAGGGTGTCCCTGAGTAAGGTGAACGCGGACGAGCAATCGCATAGCCTGAACGTTGCGCGGGTCCCAACGGAGCGCTTGGTGCAGGTGCGCTACCCCAGCCTCGAGCCTCTCGGCATCAACGATCTGCTCCGGGGCCAGCCAGTCCGGGAAGACCGGCACGAGCGCCCTGTCCAGCGCCCGCCCTCCCGCCTCCAGGTGGTAAGAGGAGAGCGCATAAGGCCCCAGCCACGCGCTCAACGCTAAAACCAGCGCCACAACGAGTATTCTGTACCAGTAAAGGCCCTTCACAGTTATCTCTTCAATCCTCTGCGTCGGCACGGGCCAGATGTTCCAGAAAGTCGGCAAAGGCCAAAAGTTCTGCGCGCAACTTGGACCACAACACCGGAAGCCCCGACAACAAGCCGGCCATCTTCTCGGGAGCCAGATTCACCGTGTACACATTGCGTACCAGGTGCCTGAATCGCCGCAGTTCATCCAGGGCCTCAGCGCTATCCTCGCCGATGACGGCGGGTCTTACACCTGGCAAATCACGAGCCATTTGTTTCAGCAGCTCACGGTGCCAAGTGACACCGCCGGGCAATCTGCCATCTACGTGTCTGGCGATCAGTTCAAACAGACGCTCCACCCCGGAATAGACCCCGTGAAGGTTCAACGCCACGGAATCCACATAGGCCTGCTCCCCCGGCATCCTCCGAACCCGCGACCAAGCATCCAGTGCCCGTGCCACTATTTGCTCCAGGGTTTCTAATTCGTCACGAATCCGCTCGACGACTTGGTCATAGACTGTACTCACAGTTCCACTCCATAGCGTCGAATCGCCCGCGCTAGAGCACCGTCAGCCGCTTCAATCTCGACCAAATCAACGGGACGGTCAGCGATCATCTCCTCAACCAGTCGCCAGGCTCGCCAGTAGTCTTTTGCATCCAGGCCCTCAACTGCCAGGTCAACGTCGGAATCCGATACGAACCAGGCCTCGTGAGCCAGCGAGCCAAAGAGCACGACGCGCCGGACGGCAAAGCGGGCCTTCAACGCAGCCACTGCATCACGGACGCGCCGCAGCAGCCGCTCGCGCTCGCACCGCTCGGCCTCCGTCAATGTGGGGCGAGACCGTCGTCGGCCAGGTAGCCCAATATACCGTTTCCACTCATCTCGGCTCAACTCTAGAGCTGTGGGCATCCCTTCCTCTCACATCGCATATACTTTAGTTTCCGCTAAGAATACGTGACAAATGGCCTCATCTGTGGTATTTTAGTTTCCGCTAACTTGCACTGACCACCACAGGTAGCGGTTTTGCAAGACAGTCTACCCCCAGATATGGCGGTGTCGAAGCGCAAAAAGGGCCAAAAACCAAAGTTAGCGGAAAGTAGAGTCAAATGACTTCCCTGAAAAAAGGTCATCTAACCACAGAGACAGAGGACACGGAGAAAATCTGATGTTTGGTTTAAAAAGATCTCACTTTGCACGTCAAAAAGCCAAATCTTTCAAGGTCAAGCTTAAAATCTCTGTGTCTCCGTTGCGTGACGTAACCCCGCGCCAGCAGTCTCATCGCCTGCACGTTGCGCGGGTTCCAGCGGACCGCCTGGCGCAGGTGCGCCGCTCCGGCTTCGAGCCTCTCCGCGTCCACGATCTGCTCCGGGGCCAACCAGTCCAGGGAAACCGGTTCCAATGCCGCGTCCAGCGCCCGCCCTTCCGCCTCCAGGTGGTAGGAGGAAAGCGCACAAGGCCCCAGCCACGCGCTCAACACCAAAACCAGCGCCAGCGCGACGAGTATCCTGCACCAATGCCAATTCCTCACAGCCGTCCCTCCTGTGGGTCGGATAGGCAAACCCGATCCACAGATTCCAGGTTGCCCTACTGTACCAATATCAGCGCCTCCCCCAACACCTGCAGATCGGCCACGAATTGTTCCACCGGCGGCGCGTCTACCCAGCGTATCTGTTCCCAATCGGCGCGGGTTGCGGAAAGCAAAACGCGAGCCAGATCAACCGGAAAGATACCGGCGGCCTTGCCTCGCGCCCCCACGAGAGCATCCGCGAGCGACAGGTTCATCGAGCAGCAAAACCCCCAAATGTCCGCCAGGTCTTTGGGTTCTTCTCGATCTATTAACGCTGTAACCTTATTGGCGAGAATGTTCTCCGCGCTGTCCAAACGCCCCAGTATCGGATGCTGACGGATTTTCCCCACGCGCGCCGGCACATCGTTGATCAGCTCGATCTTCAGCACAATCTCACCCTCGAACAGCGTCAAGCGCACAAAGCGCTCCTCCTGCAACGAGACCTCGCTGCGCCACCGAGATTGTTGCGCGAGTTCGTGAATCACCCGCCCTGCCCAAAGGCCGAAACGTTCGTCGTCGTCCACGAATAAATCCAGATCGTCCGAAAAACGATGATTGAGGTAACCGCGGGAGGCTGCCGTCCCACCACTGAGATAGAAGCCTGTCTCAACCTCGTTCAGCACTTGCAAGACCTGGTCCTGAAAGGGATAAAGGGTCTCAAAATAGAACGCTTTGTCCATCGAGCAGCCTCATAACAACTCTGGGTGATGCAAGGGCAGCCAGGATACCAAAAAGTCAAAACCCCGCTTGCGGCTCTGAGAACGAATACGCCGCCGCCATCCAGGCCACCCATCCACCAACGCGCGGTGCCCCAGCAAGCGCACGACATCGGAATAAGGCGCATACTCCAACAACCGCACGGCGGCCCAATCCCGATCGAGCCTGCCCAACGTCACCTCTCCCGCCAGGATGGCGCGGAACTGGGCCTCGTCCATGTCGTAATCCCATACGTAAGGCAAACGTGAGGTCATTGTGCCCATCCTCAATGGTTGGCAACGGCCCTCAACCGCCACACCCGGTACTCGGCCCGCCCCCGCGCGAGATAAACGAGCGCCAGCAGCCGCATCGCCTGCACGTTGCGCGGATCCCAGCGGATCGCCTGGTGCAGGTGCACAGCTACGGCGGGCAAGGTCGGCGAGAATGTAGTGCTACTCTCCTCAGCCGTTTTTCAGTCCCCATCGTTGGCGTGAGTCAGATGCTCCAGGAAGTCGGCAAAGGCCAGCAATTCCGCGCTTACCTGAGAAAACGCTCCTGGAGACTCCTCTACCAGCCTCCTCAATCTCACCGGATCGAACTTGAATGTGTAGACATTGCGCACGACGTGCCGAAAACCACGATATTCATCCAGTGCGACTCTGTCTCCTCAGAAATCACCGCCGGGCGCACGCTGGGGATCTCGGCGGACACCTGTTCCAACAACATCTGGTACCAATTTGCGCCCTGTGGAATGGTGCCATCCACAGTTGCCGCAATCAGTTTGAAGAGTCGTTCCAATCCGGCGTAAAAGCCATGCAAGTTCAACGCCACACCATCCAGATATAGATCGTCGGACGACGTCTGTGCCTGATGCCACCCTGCTTGCACACGGTCGAGCACCCGAGCTATTTCATCGAGTTCATCCCGAATGCGCCTGGCAACTCGGAGCAACTGCTGGTTCACAAGTCAACTCCTTCCTGCATAATAGCCTGGCGCAGAGCAGGCCGACAATCTTCAGGTGCCACCAAATCAACCTCAAACTCTGCGCTTAACCCTGTCACGAGAGCTACGGCCCGATAGAACGCATCAGGCGGTATCCCCCAGGCCGCCAGGTCTATATCCGACCAGGGCGTGAACCAGGCGCGGCGCGTCAAAGAGCCAAAAACTACTATCCGGCTAGCACCAAACTTGTCACGCAGCAAAGTGGCCGCAGTGCGTGCCATCTCCCAGGCTCGTTCCCACCGCTCTGCTGCTTGTTCCTCATCCGTTCTCCTACGCGGTCGGTAAGCCAGCCACTGTTCAGGAGTTAAAGCCAGTGCCGTTCTGGTCATTTCTCCTCCCGCTCTCGCTCCTACCTACACAGTTCGTTAACCGCCGCCACAATCGTCTCCAGGTCGGCGCTGCTCAACCCGGCGTGGACGGGGAGCGAGAGCACCTCCTTCGCCGCCCGCTCCGCCTCCGGGAACGTTCCGTCGTACCCCCGTTCCACGTAGACCCGCTGCTTGTGCACCGGCAGCGGATAATAGACCCCCGTGCCGATCCCTCTCTCCTTGAGGCCCTCCAGCACCTCGTCCCGGCGGCCATCGGTCACGCGGACGGTGTACTGGTGAAATACGTGACGGTATCCATCCGGCACGGTGGGCGTCGTGACCCCGGCCAGATGCTGACTGAGGAAACGAGCGTTGGCGATGCGGGCCTCGTTGAAACGCTCCAGCTTGTGCAACTGCGCCAGGCCGATGGCGGCGTGCACGTCGGTCATACGAAAGTTAAAGCCCATCTCGTCGTGATAGTACCGCCTCCGCATCCCGTGCTGGCGGATGACGCGGCACTGCTCGGCGATCTGATCATCGTCGGCAAGCGTGATCATCCCCCCCTCGGCCGAGGTGATGTTCTTGGTGGGGTAGAGCGAGAAGCAGCCCGTCCCAAAGCTCCCGGTCCTTTTGCCGTGGTACTCCGCCCCGTGCGACTGGCACGCATCCTCGATCACTACCAGATCGTGAGCCTGCGCCAGCTCCACGAGCGGCTCCATATCGCACGCCAGGCCAAAGAGATGCACCGGCATGATCGCCTTCGTGCGCGGCGTGATGGCCGCCTTGACCTGCGCGGGGTCAATGTTAAAAGTGAGCGGGTCAATGTCCACGAAAACCGGTCTGGCCCCCACGCAGAGGATCGAGTTGGCCGAGGCAATGAACGTGAACGGCGTGGTGATCACCTCGTCGCCCGGCCCAATGCCGTTCGCCAGCAGCGCCACGTGCAGCGCCGTCGTCCCGGACGAGGTGGCGACCGCGTGCCGCACGCCGCACATCTCGGCAAAGGCCTCCTCGAACGCCTTCACCCTCGGCCCCTGGGCCAGTATGCCCGAATCCAGAACCTCCAATACGGCTTGTTTCTCTTCGTCTCCGATCAATGGTTTGGCGATAGGGATCATTTTACCTCTCTCCAAATTGATAATGGGATAGGGATAGTCTCGTCGCATTTCGGGCAGCGTGCGAGCATTGTTTTTTCCCGTTCCTCTCCGGCTTCCAGACGCGCACCGCAGGCGCACGCGAACCCGACCAGCCGAGCCGGGTTGCCGGCCACCATCCCGTGCGCTGGCACGTCCTTTGTGACCACGGCCCCCGCGCCCACCAGCGCCCACTCTCCAATCACCACCTTGGGCAGGATGGTCGAGTTTGCGCCCAGGGCAGCCCCGCGCTTGACCAGGACGCGCCCCAGATCCCAATCGTCGGCCCCCTTCAAGGAGCCGTCGGGATTGACGGCGCGGGGCAGGTTGTCGTTGGTAAAGCAGACGTGCGGGCCGACGAACACGCCGTCTTCGATCTCTACGCCGTGGTAGACCGAGACATAGTTCTGTATCTTGACGTTGTCGCCAATCTGCACGTCAAAATCCACGTAGGCCCCCTTGCCGACGATGCAATCGCACCCCAGGCGCGCCCCTTCCCGCACCTGCGCCTGGTGCCAGATAGACGTCCCCTCGCCAATGTCCGCCTCCGGCGAGACCTCCGCGGTCGGGTGGATACGAACGTCACTCTGTCTCCCCATCCCCTTGTCCCCTCGTCTCCTCGTCTCCCTCTCTCCCAACCTCCGCGTCACCTCGCCACCACTCCAGAGCAAAGGCCCCAAACACTCCCACCATCACCCCCAGCATCCCCGCCACAGCGGTGTTGAGCAGCCTGCGCGGGCCCACCGGCTTCTCCGGCACCCCGGCCCGGCTGGCCAGCCGCACCTCGCCGCCGGTATCCTCGGCCGCGATGCGCGCCTCCTCCACCTTGTGCGCCAGCGTCGTGTGGGTCTCCTGCGCCACGTCACGAGCGCGGGTCAGGCTATTCCTCTCCGCCCGCACCTCTTGCAGTTGCTGCTGCAAGGTCAGAATCCGCTCCTCCAACGCCGCTACCTGCGTCTCCATCTCCTCCCCCCACGCCTCCAGCGTGACCACCAGGTCGTCCAGAGACGAGGACATCTCGCCAGTTGTCTGCCCCGACGGGAGAAAGGCCGCATCGGAAATCTGCAACTGAATTGATGATCCCGTCTCCGACTCCGGCACCCAGACCACAGATGAAGTGCCTGCCCCATCGCCCTTCGTCTGAGCCGGCCGCGATGTTTGAACGCTGAATGCCTGCACCTGTAATAACAGCGCCGTCAGCTCATCGGCCGGGGTCACCGGCTCACCCGCCGACCTGCTCGCAATGTGCGTCTGCAACGCCACGGCGTTCCGCACCGCCCGCTCAATCCTCCGCTTTTCGACCAGATAGTCCTGCAGATCCTGCTCTGCCGATGCCAGTTGCGCCTCCAGAACCGCTCCTTGATTGCGGGCCTGGAACTCGATCAACGCCTGCTCGGCCGCATCCAGTTCTTCCTGCGCCCGCTTCAACTGACCCTCGAAAAAGCCCACCTGATCCTCGTTATGCGCCCCGTAGATCTCGTTGGCCTGGGTCACAAACAACCCCGCCCAAACGTTGGCGATGCGCGCTGCCTCCTCCGGTTCCTGGGAACTGACCACCAGCCGCACCATGCTGGGGTCTGCCCCCGATCGGGCCTCGATTATCTCTTGCAGGTCTCGAGCAGTCTCGACGCCTTCGGGAAGAGAGCCGAGAGAAGTCAGGAGATCCTGAACCAAATCGTCACTGGAGGCCAGCTCGGGATACGCATTGTAGACCGGCTGGACACTGTCCACCGTCTCGAAGCGGGGATCGAATCGCATCACGTAACGCGGCTTGGTGACCGCTGCCAGAGCTGTGGCCTCGTAAGTGGGAGGGATGAGGGAACTCACCGCGAACGCCGCCACTGCCGCCGCCAGCGCCAGCCCAGCGATCCACTTCCAATTGCTAATCAGTACCTCGACGTACACGCGCAGATCAATTTCTTCTTCCATCACATTATCGCTCCCTCGATAGATTTAGCACCACTTTTGACAAGGGTAATTGAACCACATAACTGGAATGGAACCGCAGATGAACACAGATGAACGCTGATGAATTTGACTAATTATGCAATGACTCCCCTGAAAAAACCAAGAATTTCACCAGAGACGCGGAGACATACTTTTTGGCCGCAGAGAAGTCACCTGGTTCCCTTTGAAAAAAGAGAACTCGCGTTCTCCGCGTCTCGGCGGTGATGAGCAGTTACGGCCGTTTTAAACATTTGCAGTGGGCGAAACGGTTGTCAAAGACCTCGGAGGTCTGACCTGAGCAGTTACTGCTCGTTTAAAAACCTTTGCGATCTTGGCGTCTTGGCGGTGAACATACCTTTTTCAGGGGAGTCAACACTGTTTTCTCAAAAATATCAGCGAGTATCTCAATTTTTCTCTGTGTCCCTGTGGTAAGATGACCTTTTTTCAGTAGAGTCATGCAATAGCATCTGCGTGAATCTGGGTCCATCGGCGGTTTCAGTTATGCCTTTCATCGGTGTTTCCCGAGCAAACCACGCAAGTACACGACGGCGTTTCTAGGCTGAGCCCCTTTATCTGAGGCAAACAGAAAGCGTGAAACGCAAGGGACGTTACGTTTCACGCCTCACGTTTTACGCTTCGCCTCACGTCTCGCTGCGCGTGCCGTCAAATTGCGCGGACTGCATTATAACGCACCCCTCTGGCCTGTCAAGCAGCGCCCGCTCACGCTTCCGCCAACCGTTGTTTGAGGAAGGAAATACTTTCCACCGGCGATGGATCCGCGCCATTGAGCATCGCCAGGTAGAAGCTGACATAGTCGCCAAAATGGATCAAGGAGAGCATGTGGGCCAACTCGCTTTCTCCCCGCCCCCAGAGAGTTTGGGCGGCTACCTTTTCGCGCCGCAGCAGTTCCTCCGTCACCTCCCAGCGCACCTGCACCCGCGCATAATCCAGGCTCGAGCGCAACATCAGCACGATTGCCTGATCGCGCACGGATTCAGGGATGCCCAGCCCCACGACGGCGTTGTGATGCAGCTCGGGCAGCGCCTCGAAAAAGGCCCAATGTTTGCTGTTTTCGTTGAACTGGGTCTTCCAACGGTTGGCGACGGTGGAAAGAAAACCGGCTCCATAGACCACCGGAAGCCGGTCCACCAACCCAGTCGCCAGCGACTTGGCCGCGTTGCGCGAGACCGGCGCGTCGGGGCCGATCTCTGCCTGCCACGCCTCCATCACCTGGGCGGTCTCCTCCACCTCCTCGGCATAGTCGCGCAACAGCTCCAGGCGAGACAACAACCCCAGCAACAGGGTGAAGGAGTAACCCAGTGCTGTGCGGGGCATAGACGGGTAATCGAAGCGCACCAGCAGCACGTTCCTCTCCTGCGCCAGCGCGGCCAACTTTCCCCCCGTCGTGATCGCCGCCAGTTGGGTGCCCCGTTCCAACCCCTCCCCAAAGGCCGTGAGCGTCTCCTCTGTGTTGCCAGAGTAGCTACAGCCAACGACCAGGTATTCAGAGCCGTGGACAAAGGCAGGAAGCGTGTAACCGCGCACGATGGTGATGGGAACATCACATTCTCCCGCCACCAACCCCTGCAACAAGGCCCCGCCGATGGCCGAACCGCCCATCCCCAAAACGACCACGTGCCGCACCTCGTCGCACAAGGATGGTAAATCCACTTTATGCGCCAGACCCCAGGCCGCCCGGCACTGCTGCGGCAACTCGCCGATGCGCCCAAGCATGCCCTTGGGATCAAGCTTATTGAAGAGTGTGGGGTCGTCAAGATTCATTGGATTATCCTCCGCTTACGCATTACGTTTTACGCATTACGTTCGATGATACCAGCGGTAAGCGCGATTGTCAACCTGGTAATTCTTGGTGATTACCCACAAGTATGCAGATGTCTGTTCGAGGTGATCGTTTTTTCA
>CAYMWP010000086.1:0-20524 GCA_964393895.1 uncultured Anaerolineales bacterium
CTGTCGAAAAACTGGAACAGAAGCTAGGAGCGAATTAACGGAAACCTGTACTTAGGGCGTTCGCCTCGGTCGGAGACCGGGTCTTCCTAGGAGACCTTTGGCGAACGGGAGACAACTTGTTTGAGGCGCAGCTTTGTTAGACAGTGGAGAGAAGAACTGAAGAGAAAAGAGCCACTGGTTTACACCAGTGGCTCTCTCTCTGCTTCAAAGACTAGTGTGTGATCTTGCTACGGAATTGGAATACCGGGGAACCCAGCTGCGGTATCACCACTCCCACCGGTCTTGTTCTGGTCGCCGATGACCACGATAGGAGCGGATGAGTTAATGGTCACACCACCCAAAAATCCGGTCGGCACGTGACCATCCGTCACCTGGTTGAACGTGTAGCTGCCGGTAATCGTGCGCTCGCAGGGGCTGCAACTAGCTGCCATGTTACCGGAGTAAGTCATATCCAGGTCTGCGCTGCCACCTCCGATGACCTGCACCGAGAACGTGGTGTCCCAGCCAGTGGAATAGTGGTTTTCGATCAGAGGAACGGCCACGTCTGTCGCGCCTTGCGAGCTCGAAGGCCCCACATACCCCACAGAAAAGTTGCCGGGCGCGCCTGCCGAGTTGGAGATGTTGTAGACGATGACGATATCCCGGTCAGAAGTCACGGTCGCCGAGCCATAGTAGCCAGAAGTGGGGGCGGTGCCAGTCCAGCCGGACGGATAGTTGCCGGTGTATCCGTTGACATAGGCTGACCCGTTGGCAGCAATTGTGCCGTGCAGCGCATTGGAAACCCCAGAGAAAGCGATGTCCACCGTCGCCAAACTGCCCGTAGTGTTCACTATGGTAAAGTCGGTCGCCCACACACCCTGCGCGATAAAGCCAGGCATATAGATGGTGGTGTCGGCCTGGGAAAGCGGCACACCAACATAGTCAACGAGAACACCTCCCGTCGTCTTGTACTCTTCCACGATTATCGCCAACGGTTGGCCATTGTCCGTCGTCACCAGCGCCGAACCGTTAAAGTTGGACATACCGCTGTTTTCCTGCTGGTCAACAATGGCCGTCATATTGGGCGGCAGGTTGGAGACAGTCGTGTCAGCCGGAGCGCCGGAACCAATGTAACTGATAGTCACGTTGGTCGTCTCACTGCCCGCGTTTTGGATGGCCATCATGGTATTCCAACTTCCCAAGCTGCCCATCACAATGGGCAGGAACACCGAATCCTCGACCACTGAAACTCCAGAATACGCGTCGGAAGCATAGGCGCTGCCTGATTCGGAATTCGCCACCGTGACCGTGGCGGCTATTTGCTTGTCTGCGCTTACCACGATAGAGCCAGCCCAGTTATTGGGAAAGCTCGAATCATTCACCGGGTTGTAGTAATAGGAGCCATTGGCAGCAATTGGTTCCTCCACAACCAAAGTGCCCCCGTCTGCGGTGCAAGGTGGTGTACACTCAGCGTAGCGAGTAATGTTTATGGTCCCTGCACTGTCTTCCAGGTTGAGGATAGTAAAGTCGGTCGTCCAACTGCCAGGAGGCCCCTGTGCTTGCACGGACGTTGCAAGCAGAGCTGCCAGAATTGCTACCAAACCTAATGCTCTCAAATACTTCATTTTTCACCTCCAGTATGATAAAGTTTGGTAGAGCCATTTCTCTACCACACATACAGGATACTCTGTTTTTCTCTCTACAGCAATACTACTTTGGGATTATTTTGGGCTCTTGTTTTTTATCAAGAGTGCGACGATCCACAAACCGCCTTCCAGAAGAATCTCAATGGTCCTCTGAAATAGGCTTAGCATAACGATCTGCTCAGCGCCAGCAACAGGCTGAAGTAGACCCACGAGTGAGGCCTCTCGCACTCCAAGCCCCGTTGGGATGAAAGATATAAAGCCCGCTATCCAGGCAGCCGTACTCGCACTGACTATGTAGCCATAATTGCCGATTGACAAGTTCACGGGCACGTTCAGAGCTAGCAGTAGCAAGCTGAGCGATGCGCCGTACATAAGCCACGCGCACAGGTATATGACGACGATTGCTACCAGTCTCTTCCTCTGACCCTGACCGGTACTGCGCTCTCGCAATGCCAGTCGCCGCAGTTGTTTGGGCCAGAACAAGGCTAGTGCGATACCCAAAAGACAACCCAGGCTTATGATTGACAACCAGATGAGATTGAACCGCACAGCAACGGCGACACCGCCAAGAATTCCGGCGGCGGAGAGCAAAAAGAACAATTCCAGAAATGCACTGCCGGCAAATGTCGTCACCGGGATGCCAAGCTGCCGGCAAAGGTATGCGCGACCAGGCAGGTACCAGAATGAGCCAGGCAGGTAACGAAAGATGCTCGACCGGTAGTAGATTTCAAAGCCTGCGCACGCACCTAGTGGGACACCGACCCAGCGCATGGCAATCGTCCATCCCCAGGATACCAATAACAACATTGCCAGGGTAGGCAGACACGCGGCCACTACATAGCCCAGTCGAATATGCCGCAAGCCAGGTGCGATCTGGCTCCAATTGCTCACCAGATGCTGCGCTAGGAAATATATCGCGGCCACTACCAGCGCTTCGGCAATGATAGTTTTTGCCCAGTGCTTTGTTTTAGACTTGTCAAGCATTTTTTGTCAGAATCCAGTTAAAGTTCGGCGCCCAGCGAAGCAAGAGCCGCCAAACTTGGATCGGAACATGCCTAAAAACGCCAACTTCTTCGTTCAACGCAAAGCGGGCCGGGTCTGAAAGAATATGTACGGTATAGTCGTGAACGTCAAACCGTTTCAACGCGCGACGCAGTTCCTTGGCAGAACGCGGGCGCTCGTAATACTCCTGTGCTCGGCCGGTCAGCCTCACGTACCAACCCGCCCAGCGCGGAGGAAGCCAGCTTAGAAACGGCAAGTTATAATGCTTTTCCACCACCGCCCAACGATTTGGCCCGCTGAAAAAACATATTCCCTCATCCTTCAGCAGGCGGTAGATCTCAGCGATCAGCAACTCTAGGTTGGGGACGTGTTCGTATACCTGGCTGCATACGATGACGTCGAATGTACCAGCAAGGAATGGTGCGCTTCCCGTATCGGCTACGACAAAGATCCCACGGGCTTTGTTTGCATATTGTTGAATTGCATCTTGGTCAATATCTATGCCCACGGCGAGGCGCGCCGATTGGGCCAAATGCTCAGTAATCACCCCAATTGAGCACCCTATGTCCAGGCATGTCAGTCCATGCAAATCGTGGCCCAAAAAGTCCTCCAGAACGCGGATGATCTTGATTGCCTTGCGGATGCGCGTGGCCCTGTCCTTGGTGGCAGGGAAATGATGCGAGTAGTCACGTTGGTATTTCACTGCCCGTGCCCCGCCGCTTGGGATAGCGCATCTGCGCAACGCGCAGCCGACCGCGCCAGATCAAACGCATTAGCCGCCTGTTCTAACGATTCCTCAAACTCAGTTCTGGTATGTCGGGTGGCCCATTGTATTGCATCGGCCAGTGCAACCGGGTCCTCCGGCGGAACGGCCCTGCCCACGCCATATTGATTTACTACCTCGCCAACATCGCCCACGTCGGTCGCCACTACGGGCAGTCTCATCTGGAACGCATCTCCGAGGATGAGGGGGATACTTTCGATGCGCGAAGGTATAACCAGCCAGTCGCAAGCCCGCATATAAGCCACCGTCGTCTCTGGATCGGCGTAGCCGCCCAGGGTAACGTGACGCTCGTATCCTCTTATCCGTTCGCGCAGTAACGGCTCCATTGAACCAACGCCGAATATGTGCAAATAAGCTTCACTGCCACCGTCGAGTAGCAAGCGCATCGCCTCGATCAGTACATCCGGGCCTTTGTTGCGCTCGTAGCGCCCGATGTACAAAAAGTGAGGCGCATCTGACTCTAACCTGACTTGATGTTCCCTCTGAGCCGACAGACGACGCACCGATGGAACGAACTCGCAGTCACGACCGGCCAATTCAGCAACATCGCGCGCCAATTGGACGCCGTCGGCAAAACGGAACGCGGCGTCGTGCAGAACGCGCCGCACGATGGCATCGCCAAAGGGGTATTTGTGCCGCGCCCATATATCCGAGCCTAGCGCCCAGACTCCATACGGTATGCGCCAACGGGCCCACGCCATCCACGCCCACAGCCCGCTCGGGACAGCCCACATAGCCAAAACTGCATCCAGGCTACGGGCGCGCGCGTAGCGTGGGGCACTCCACAGCCCGCTTCCGACCAGCGTGGCATAGCGCGCGATGGTGGACAGACTGTACATTGAGGCACTGGCCAGGTCTTTTTCACCACCCCACCAGTGGATGAATCGAACGTGCAATTCATCATCCGGCACGTATGTTCCATGTTTTCGCGGGGTGATGACGTGGACCTCGTGTCCCAGCGCAACTAGCTCAAGCGCGATGTCGCGCACGAACACACCGGCCGTGACCGTATCAACTGGTGATATAGGGTATGAGCTGGTAATCACGCCTACTCGCATCGCTCTCACTCTTTGGTGAACAAAAAGCCACCCAGGCGCGCCCACCGGCGAGGGAGCAGCCACGAGGCAAGATACTCTAAAGGATAAGAGACCAGTAGCGCGATTCGCAGCACCCACGCCAGGGCCACCCGGCGCTGCAAAGTCGCCGCAACAGCGGAAACGTCGGGCCGGGGTGCTGCGGAGAACCTGCGCCAGTCACGCACACGCTGAAACAATCTGACGTAAGGGATATACTCGCACGACGCATAAGCTACCTGCCGCAGACCGGCCGCTTTGAACATTGCCCGCCATGTTTCCGCCGGGTTGCCAAAGACGTGGGGAGCCGGGTCGTTGGGATCAACTATCTCACAGGCGACAAGCCATCCCCCTGGCCGAAGCAGGCGCGCCAGCGCTGCCACAGCTTCCCTCTGCTGCGGTCTTGGAACGTGCTGCAAGACGAGCACGGAAATCGCCAGATCGAACACACTATCGGCAAAACACAAGCGCGGCAACGCTGCCGCACTGAATCGCCCGCTGTCCATTTGGGCAGCAGCCAATTGCAGGGCGCCCATCCCTATATCTACGCCGACGGGATGCGCACCCATAGACGACAACAGTCGTGACCAGCGGCCAGTACCGCATCCTACGTCCAGGACGCGCATTCCGGATAATGGCCCGCAGCGACGCAACAGGCTCACCACCGCTCGTCGCTGGAAGTGGGCATAGTAGGCGTTGAACCACGGAGGCATACCGCGATACAGGTCGTGAGAGAGCGTGGACTGTCGTGACGATCCGTGTTCTGAAAGCGCTTTGTCGTGGCGCAGCCAGAAGTGATGCATATTTGCCATCACGCCTGCCCCACCTTGGGTTTTTCGAGCAGATATTGTACGTGCCAGGTAAGCAATTCGCGCAAGAAGGGAATGCCGGAAAAGTCCAACGGCAGCAAGCGGGTCGAGCGTTCACGGATAAGAAAGGGGGTATCGCCGATCAGGCGCTCAACCTGCTTGATCGTCAGGGGATACAAACCCCACGCCCCGTAGGCTGTTCCGAAGGAGTTAGGATTGGTAGGATAGTTTTCCTGAATCCACGCACTCTCTTGCCAGCGTCCGAAGCGACGTGTCAAGCAAGTGGCATTGCGCGCGCCCAAGTAGTGGAATGGACTGAACTGATGACCACCGCCAGGGCTGTAGAATGGCGGGAAACTTAGATAAACGATGCCACCAGGTCTTGTGATACGGTACAACTCTCTCAACAAACATATGGGCCGATCACTGTGCTCAATCAAACTAGCGCATAATGCAACATCGAATGTGTCAGAGAGCATAGGCAATGCCAGCGCATCAGCAACGACCAGGGGTACATTCTTCGGCAGTCTGCCTGTGGAAAGGTCCAACCCAACTACTCGCGCTCCGGCGTCGCGCAGGGCCAAGCTATAGCCACCGTAACCACAACCCACGTCAACCACACGACGATCAGATACCTCAACATCACGGCTTTGCAGGAATCTGAGCAGCAACTTGCCCTGAAATCGCTGAAACGCGCGGTAATCGTTCTCAGAAGATAGGCGCGCTTTCGCCAGGCGATACAGTTTCCGATAGTCGGCCAGACGCAAGTAAAAACGCATACTTTTCGAATATTCAGTCGCGGCCAAATATCCAACGAACGGCCGCTATCACATCCTCGGCATCGGCATCGGTCATCTTTGCCATCAGCGGGAGTGAGAGGGTACGTTCAGAGATCCACCTTGCGTTGGGCAAGTCGTCAGGTTGATAGCCAAACGTCTCGCGGTAGAACTTGTGCAGGTGCAGGGACGTATAGTGGACGCCGGTCCCGATGTTCAATTCCTTGAGACGCCGCATGAGGTCATCCCGGGTAAACCCTGCCTCCGATGGTTCCACCATTGCCGTGTACAGGTGCCGCGCGTGGATGGTGTCTGGCTCGTTCGGCTCTGGGAGTACCAGGCCAGGCAATCCTTCCAGCCCCAGGTCGTACATCTGCCAGACTGTTTCGCGGCGGCGCAGATTGCGCTCGAGACGCTCAAGTTGATGGAGCCCCAGTGCCGCCTGTAGATCGCTCATATTGTATTTGTAGCCAGGCACCACAGTCTCATAGTGAGTAAAGCCAGCCTCGGAGTAACGGCTCCAGGCGTCGGAACTGATGCCGTGCAAACGCAGCAAGCGTGCTTTCTCCGCCCACTCTTCACAGTTGGTCGTGAGCATCCCTCCTTCGCTGGTGGTGATACTCTTGGTGGGGTAAAAGCTGAACGCGCCCAAGTCGCCAATGTTGCCCACTTTGCGGCCGCGATAGTATGTTTCAATGGCATGAGCAGCGTCCTCGACGACGGCCAGTTCGCGCGCCTCCGCCAATGCCATGATCTCGTCCATGTGGCACGGCCGGCCGGCCAGATGAACCGGTATGATGGCCCTGGTCTTGGAAGTGATCTTTTTTTCAATCTCGTCCGGCAAGATGTTACCAGTGGCTCTGTCTACATCGGCGAAAACTGGTCGCGCGCCGCGATGAACGATGACGTTCGCCGTTGCCGCAAAGGTCAGCGGCGTGGTGATCACTTCGTCCCCCGGCCCCACGCCAACCAAATCCAACGCCAGCGACAGCGCGGCTGTACAAGAGTTGACAGAGATCGCGTGTTGACAGCCTACCAGCTTGCGGAAAGATTCCTCAAATTGAGTCACTTTGGGCCCAGTCCCGATCCAGCCGGACCGTAATGTATCCACTACCTCTGCGATATCCTCATCCGTTATCAGTGGACTGCCAAAAATGAGAAAGTCTTTTCTTTCAAAGTGCTTGGGCATACGAGCCACCTGGCCAAACCTAGGGGATCAGCCGTTCCACAACCGTGTTGGCGACCCGTTCGAGCGTTGCAGCCTGGATACTACCCTCCGGTGGCTTTACCGTGATGATTACCAGTGCATTGGCCCTACGAGCGATAACGACGTAGAAAACGCCCGTTCCCGGTACCTCTGAAATCACTCTGAAGGCGCGCGAGTCGTCTCCCACACTGTCCATCTCGAATAGATCACCGGCTTGTTCTCCTATGGTTGCATAGTAGGCCTCCACCAGGTCGGCGAATTCGTCATAGACCTCTATGCGCGTCTCGAAACCCTCGGCGAATGCGGTGGTGTGCTCAATGGCTTTGGTTGGATACGTCACCTGGATACCCCTCATTCCATCGCGCTCGTAGGGCTGAGTTATGCCGTAAGTGGTTACAAACAGATCACTCATATCGTCAGGGGTCAGCACCGCCTGCACCGGGTCAAAGTCTGCCTCCAATAGCGCCTCAGGTGTTGCTACTATTGGTATGGCCGTGGCCGTGGCCACCGGTGAGGCCGCCGCGAGCGGAGACTGCAACGGTGAAACTGATAGGGAAGTGTCCTGCCTGCACCCTGCCAACACGACAATCCCTACCAAGATTAGCATTTGTAGACCGGCCTTGATGTTCATAGTTTACCTCACTTTTCTGATTTTAGAGCTTGAACAACCGGTTTTTGTATTGGTTGCTCAATGCCCCTCTCTGCGACCCTCATTTTACCGGAGTTAGCAAGCATTCGCTCTCCCTAGTCTGCGCCGGGCCATCCCGATAATCGTCCGGTAATTGTAGACGACCAATAGAACCAGGTACGGAACCCTGCCTCCCAGAGTACGCTGCATCAATCTCACTAAAAACTTTATCACCTGTGGATGATCTTTGCTCCATTCATTCCCGGCCATCCATCTGATCAACGATTTTGGGAAAAGGCTCACCTGAGTTAAATAGATCAAGTTGTTCACAAACGAGTCACTTGCGTAATCACCAGTTTCATCCTCAAATTTGGTATAGCCCATCTCTGACTCGGCAATCAAGCCTTGTTCTAGGGCCATGTTGGTAATCTCGTAATTGGGAAAAAATGTCAGAGAAAAGAGATTCAGGCGAAAAGGGCGACGCAAGTCCAGAAGCAGGCTCAGTGTATCGGACACGTCACTTTCCGTTTCAAGTGGATTGTTGAGAATCACGTCGAACTGGGGCAAGATACTCAGGTTACGACACATTTCGGCAATTTGCACTATGCGCTCATGCTTGAAGGGGCGCCGAAAGATCTTTTGCGTGCGCGTGCTTCCACTTTGTATTCCGACGTTGATTGATAGCAGTCCCGCTCTACGCAACCCGCGCAGATATTCCTCGTCACAAACGTGCACCGGGGTAGCCAGGCATAAAAAGGGTAGTCCGATCTCGGCCGTGTAACGCAACAAGAATTCTCGAGTCCATTCCTCATCGGCCAGAAAATCGTCGTCCTGGAAGTTTATCACGTCCACGCAATCCTTGACTATGTTTAGCTCGGTCAGGATATGCTCGATACTACGCCGGCGTATGCGCGCCAAGCGGGGATGACGCTTGTGTAGGAACGAGTTTATGCAATAGGTACACGAGAAATTGCAGCCGCGTGAGGTTATGATGTTGTATTGCCTGACGCCATACTTTGTCATAGCCCCCATAGGTATACCATCGTACAGGCTGCACTCTCCCTTCTCAATCAGGAACTTGTTTCCACCCCCAGGCGCAAAGGAAGGCACATTGTCTAAATCTTGGATTGGTGGGCGAAACCCCCCTTCTATTACCCGAGAATCATCTCTGATCCACATCCCTTCGATGGCGACGGGCCACGTACCCTCTTCCACCGCCTCTAGCAAATCCAGCAGGGATTCCTCCCCCTCACTCAGACAGACGACGTCAGCATACTCGATGCACTCGTCAGGCAGGATCGTGGGGTGAGCTCCACCCCAAATTATCAGGGCATTAGGGAGCACCTCTCGCAAACGCTCCGTGAGTATCCGGGCAGTCTCGTGGTAAAAAGTTCGCACGCTGATCCCGATAATCGCAGGAGACTTGTCAGCCACAGAGCTGACGAGGCAATCTATATCCCGTTCATTGACCTCCTGCGCCAAGCCAGTGTAGCGCCGCACAAAATACAACCAGCTCCGATAGCCATACTGCTCGACAAAAGCGGATAGCGAGCGAATTCCAACGGCAAACTCGTCACAAATCGAGATCAGAGCGATCGTTGTTCTCTTTACTTTCATCATCCAGTCCGTAAGAGTTTCATTGCCGCCGCAAATTCACCACATTACCTTGAACACCCATACCCTGTCTCGATGGTAGACCATCTGATAACGCGCACTACGAAGCAACCCCTCAGGGTCCAGCACGTGTGGGCCGCCATAGTTCACCCGCCCCTGTTGCTGACCAACGTACACGTGTGTGATCCCGCGCTCTTTCAACATTGTCAACGTCGCTGAATCGTCTACCCCCGCCTCCTGTAATTGTTCAGTCAAGCTGTTTATCCACTCCCGGCATCCAGGCCATGGCTCTTGCTCCAGGTCATAGGTATAGGGTGGTACAGTGTTCGCTCGCTGTGCCAAAAGCGGCAGCCACCATCCCCCATCGGAGCCAACGATCACGCTCCCATCGTAGGCAAAGAACGAGTTGACCAGGAACCGACTCTCCCGCGAGATGTTCTCTTGGATCCATTCCATCGCTCTCGAATCAGGCCGAGTGACCATAGAGTACTTTAACACGCGTGCGTCCCAAGAACGCACACGCGTTCCTCCTACGCCTACCCCGACTACAACGAGTGTCGCCGCTATGCCGAACCACCTCCAAAACCTAAATCGAGACGCCAATTGCCCCAACATGTCCCCCATCAGCACACCAGCCAGGATATAAGCTGCAATGAACAAAGCAAAGTTGGTGAGGGCACCACTGCCAGGGAACCCAAGCCAGCCCGGATTGGCGACGAGCAAAAGCAAAAACCACCACAAGGACATCAGCAACGCGCCACGCCGACGCTGCCACAGCCCCACTGCCACCGCCACTACCAGGGTTAACCACACGACTAGGGGCAAGTAGCGCGTAAAGTCTCCGATAGCGTTGTACTTGCGAGCAGCAAGTGATAGTTGTTCTGGCGCGATCGCCAGTTGTTGCCCCAGAGTGCCAAGTATCTTGCCCGTGAAAGCATGAGCAAACCACGGCAAAAATAACACTCCCGCCCCTACACCCACCCAGGTCACCCGAGTTAAAACCCGTCGCCAGGTCGCCCTACGCAGCGCAAGCAACATCCACGCCAGAACGAAAATGATATAAAATATCAACACCCGATAGTGTGTCAGCGCCAGCCCGCCCACCGCGAGCCAACTCAAGCCAATGAGCCGCCAATCTCGGCGGGAGGCCTCCAATGCCGACCACGTTAGCAACACCGCCGCTGGCAGGATAATCTGCCCGGCCAGTTGGGTGTAACGCCCCCAATTGACGTAGTACATCGGCATTGGCGAGAGCAAGCCCGCCACCAGCACCGCTACCACACCGGCCCAGCGGTTTTCGCTCACCCGCAGCGCCAGTGGATAGAGCACCAGCACCGCCAGGCCGTTGAGAACCTGCGCCCCCCAGAGAACAACTTTCACCATCTCCATCCCGGTCAGCCAATGCAGCGAGGCCATGGCGGCGTGGAAGCCAAAATGATAGGTAAAGGTCTGCAACTCTGCATACGGCTCCCACGAATCGAACAATCCCCCGTTATCCACCAGCAACTGGGCGATCATCGTGTGCTGATAAGAATCGCCCCACATCGGAGCATCCAGTGTGCGTACCACCAGCAGACGCACGCCAAAGACCAACGCTATCACTATCACCAGCGCCAGATCGGGCCACAGTGAATCGGAACGCGCCCATTGTCGCAGCATCTCCCAGCCCTGCCGGAGCCGCCAAGAGCGGTAGCGCCAGAGCAACGCCGCCAAGCCGCCCAGGACAGGTATCCAGGCGTAAAGTGATCCCAGGTGCAGGCCCACCAGATCGGTCCACAGGAACAAGAGCGGATACAGCGCCAGGCTCAGCCCAGTGGCAATTCCCAGCCCTTCGGCCCACGAGATTGACTTTCCACGCCACAGCCACGCCAGCAACGCCCAGCCCGGCACGACGTAAAGCAACCCCGCCACCGCCAGCAGACCCAACCCCTTCACCGCAGCCCCCCCCAGATCCACCAGTATCCAGCGGGGGTCGTAGATCAGCCGGAAAGCCATCTGAGCGTCCAGCGGCTCGTGGTCGCGGTAGAGCGCGCCATCCAGGTAAGCGTTGCCTGGCCCCGCGCCGACCTCGACCTGGCCTCCGTCGCGCATCTCCAAGAAAGCGTAAAAATATTCACCGTGAGAATCGCGCAGGGGCGAGAATGAAAAACGATAAAAGCCGGGTTCCGTCACCTGCGCCAGCGGCAACGTCGCTGTGACCAGGTCTTCTTCCGCCTGGGGCTCGGCTCGGAGACGAAGCTGGATCTCTCCCCGGTTGTTCTCTCCCGGTTCCAGCCACACCTCCACCCCATCGAGTCCCCCGTGACGAGCAACGAATGTTTGGCCCACCGGATGATCTGGCTCTAGCGTCACCTCGCTCCCTGGCTTGACGCGCCGCTGATCCTGATCTATAAAATCAGAGCAGCCGGTCAGCAATAGTGCCGTCAGCGCCAGGAAGAGCATTGCCCACCTGGACTTCATCGCCCCGCCTCCTGCTCCCCTGCTCCTCCGCCCCCCTGCTTCCCTGCTTCTCTGCTCAGCTCCATCCGCCGCACCCGATACAGCGTCTCCTCCAGCATCTTGCGGTTCAAGCGCACCAGGTCGGCGATCAGACCAATCAGGCAAACCTGGAAACCGACGATGGTCAGAATGGCCGCCAGGATGAGCGACTGCACCATGCCGGTTCCAAAGCCGGTCAGGAAATAATAGATAAAACGCAAACCCAGCACCAAACCACTGGCGGTCAGCGCTCCCCCAATCATCGTGAATACCCTCATGGGACGGTACATGATGTAGAAACGGACAATGGTCACGGCCGAGAGTATCAAAAAGGAGGGAACACTGCGTATCAGGCGCGATTGACGGACCTGCGGGTTGGTGCGTACCGGGACGTAGACGACGCTCATACGGCGCGCCCCGGCCTGAATTAGCGTCTCCAACGTGTAAGTATAGTCACTGAGTACCGTTAGACGGAGCGCGGCCTCGCGGGTAAAAGCTCGAAAGCCGCTGGTAGCGTCCGGGATAGAGATGCCGGCCGCCCGCTCCACCACCCAGCTTCCCCAGCTCTGCAACAATCGCTTGAGCGGCGAGAAATGGACCGACGCCCTAACATCCCGGTCGCCGACGACGATGTCGGCCCTCTCGTCCAGGATCGGCTGAACTAGATGCCCTATATCAGCGCCCTGGTATTGATTGTCGGCGTCAGTGTTGACGATGACGTCCGCGCCGGCCTGCAACGCCGCTTCCAACCCGACTACGAAGGCGAAGGCCAGCCCGCAGTTTTGCTTCAGGCGGACGACGTGGTGCACCCCCAGCTCCCGCGCCGCCTCCGCCGTGCGGTCTGTACTGCCGTCGTCCACCACCAGGTACTCGATCACGTCCACTCCCGGCAGCGCACGAGGCAGGTCGCGCACCGTCTGGGGGAGGGCGGTTTCCTCGTTGTAGCAGGGAATCTGGATGATGAGTTTCATCGGCAAGCTCTCGCCAGGTCTGGCGGACGACATTCTATCACGCCCACAAGTTCATGTAGACAAAGTAGGTGTACGGGGACACGCGCTAAAAAGCGCCGAGCTGGCACTCCCAAATTCGAACCCCCAGCCTCTCGGCAGCGTTAGCCACGTGCAACTTGGGCATCTCGAACCGGGCCGCGATAGCCCAGGCGACGGCGCACGGCAGCCGCCCCAGGATCAGCCCCTCCTGGATGGCCCGCTCCAGTTCCGGCGCCACCGCCTCGGCCGGCGTCACGACGCTCTTTGGCTCGCCGTAACCGAACAATCCTAACTGACAGCGCGCGAGCCGCACATTCAACTCGTCGGCGGCCTTTCCTACCTCTCGCGGTGATGTGCCCAGTTCCTCGGCGATGCGGAAAGCGGCCGCACAACGCAGCCCCCCTCTCCCACTCGCTCCTCGATGGCTGCTTTGATTCTATCGTCGTTCACACTGTTTTTCACGAGCACCTCTTGTCACACGTTTGACGCTCGACGTTTCGTTCAATGTTCCAGAACAATACGTTCGTATATGGCGTCCAATTCCTCTTCAGAGTAAAAATGGATCACGATGCGCCCCCCCTCACCCTGGCGCGTCAGTTTCACCTTTGTGCCCAGCGCCTCGCGGAAGCTGGCTTCCAGCGCCCGCGTCTCTGGAGACGGCGTGGAGGCGGGTCGCCGCTCCTTGCGCTCCTGGCCCAGCAAGCGCCGCACCAATTCCTCCGCCTGCCGCACGTTCAGCCCTTGCTTCAGGACGGTCTTGAGCGCGGCTTCTTGAGCCTCGGCCTCTTCCAATCCCAACAGCGCGCGGGCGTGCCCCTCGCTGATCCTGTCCTCCAACAGCGATTCCTGAACAGCGCGGGCCGCTTTCAGCAAGCGCAGCGTGTTGGAGACCGCCACCCGGCTCTTGCCCACCCGCCGCGCCACCTGCTCCTGCGTCAGGCCGAACTCTTCCGTCAACTGCTGGTAGGCCATCGCCTCCTCCAGCGCATTCAGGTCGGAGCGCTGGACGTTCTCCACCAGAGCCAGCTCCAACATCTCGCTGGGAGCCACATCCTTGACGATGACGGGCACCGTGGCCAATCCGGCCAGGCGCGCCGAGCGCCAGCGCCGCTCCCCGGCGACCAGTTGGTAGCCGTCGGGCGCCCTGGTGACGATCAGCGGTTGAATGATGCCGTGCTCCTCGATGGAAGCGGCCAGTTCCACCAGATCCTGATCGCGTATCGCCGCGCGTGGCTGGTGGGGGTTGGGCGTGATGGAGGCGAGAGGAACCTCGGTCAAGCCTTGCGACGCTGCCGGCCCCTCTTCGACGGCGGGGATCAGCGCCCCTAATCCTTTGCCCAGTCCGCTTTTGCGTGGCGTCATCTCTCACCTCGTGATTGACCATCGGCCAGCAGCAACTCCCGCGTCAACTCGGCGTAGGCCACAGCCCCGGCCGAACGGGGCGCGTAGTAAATGATAGGCTCGCCATAGCTGGGGGCCTCGCCCAGGCGCACGCTGCGGGGGATGATGGTGTTAAAGACTCGCCCCGGAAAGTGGCGCTGCACTTCCTCCACGACCTGCCGCGAGAGGGTGGTGCGAGCATCGTACATCGTCATCACCAGCCCTCGCAAGCGCAGGTCTGGGTTGAGCGCCCGGCGCACCAACTCGATCGCTCGCGATAGCTGCGAAAGCCCCTCCAGGGCCAGGTACTCGCACTGCACCGGGATGATGACGCCAGCGCCGCCGGCCGTCAGACCGTTCACCGTCAGAATGCCCAGGCTGGGGGGACAATCAATCAGCACGTAATCGTACCCTCCATCCACGCTCTGGCCCAATCCCGCCAGCGACTGGCGCAAGCGGTATTCCCGTCGCGGAAGATTGACCAGTTCCACCGTCGCGCCGGCCAGGGCCGGCGAGGATGGAATCAAGTCGAGCCGTGTGTGGGCGGTGGGTCGTACGACCTGGGTCAGGGAAGCCTGATCTACCAGCAGGTCGTAAGTGGAGAGCGTCACCGCTTGCTTGTCCAGCCCCAGGGAGGAAGTGGCGTTGGCCTGGGGGTCAATGTCAACGATCAAGACGCGCTGCCCTCCGTGCGCCAGGCAGGCTCCCACGTTGACGGCCGTGGTGGTCTTTCCGACCCCGCCTTTCTGGTTTGCCAGCGCGTAAATAATCGGCATATCTCTTACCTCGAGAGGATTTGTGATTTACCGCAAATCTCCAAATCTCAAATCGTCCAGAGTCGGCGTGCCGGCCAGCCCCGCCCGCGTCACCGAGTAGGCGGCGACGCGGTTGGCAAAGCGCGCGGATTGCCAGGGATCGCCGCTGAGCTGTAACTGCACGAAGAAAGCAGCGGCAAAGACGTCGCCCGCGCCAGTGGGGTCTACCTCGTCCGCGGCCACGGCCGGAAAATGACGAGACCGGCCGTCCGCGTACACCGTGCAACCCGCCGCCCCTCGCGTTACGACCAACACTTGCGTCTGAGCAGCGTATTGGGCTATCAACGACTCGTCCCCGGCCAAGTCCTCCTCGCTCAACACCACGCCATCGGCGCGGGCGAGCCACAGCTCCGCTTCTTCCCACCGACAGCCACTCACGCGCCCGGCCCGATCCCAGCTCCGCATCCATCCTTGCGGGGTCACGCCCACGAAACTGTCCTCGAACGCGCCTGCCAACTCCGAGGCGCACTCGCGGGCCACCGGCCCCAGGTGGACAATCGTCGCCCGCCAGTCCGCCGGCACCATCTCCGGCAGCAAGCTCTCTGCGACAGTGTGCAGCGCCTGCCGCCGGCCATTGGGAGTGTAGACGTTTTCAAACGTGGTCGTCGCAGCCGCCGGGTGGAGAGTGACCAGAATGCCATCCAGCGCCCGGCTCAAGTCGAGATCAGGGCTGGCGCTGGTGACGACGCCGACGCGACAACCCAGCGCCAGCGCGGTACGGGCGGCATAGGAGACCGTCCCACCAATCGCAAAAACGCCGCCCACCAAGTCGCGAGTCACGTGGCCTATGACCAGGTAATCCAACTCGACCATAGCGTGACCAAGTCACAAATATGCAAGTATCAGCAATTGGAGGCAGGTGGCGCTCAATAGCGCGGAAAGATGGTGACTTTGCGCCGGTCGCCCTCGCCGATGCTCTGAGTGGTCACGTGGGGATGATCGCGCAGCGCCATGTGAACAATGCGACGCTCGTTGGGCGGCATAGGCTCCAACATCACCGTGCGGTCGGTGCGCTCCACTTGCTCTGCCATCCGGAGGGCCAAGCTCCGCAGTGACTTTTCCCGGCGTACTTTGAACCCTTCCACGTCCACCACCAGCCACGTCCGGTCCGCCAACTCCCGACCGACGATCAGCCGGGTGATGCGCTGCAATGCAGCCAGGGTCTTGCCCCGGTAACCTATCAGCACATCGCTGTCCAAGCCACGCACATTGAGCACCAGTGGGGCTTCCTCTTCCCCCTCGGCCGGTTCGTCCCGCCGCACGTCAATTTGAACTTTTTCTACGCCCATGAGAGCCAAGAGTTCCAGCAATGCTCCCTCGGCTATCTGGGCCTCGTGATCCTGCTCAGCCACAGGCGGCTCGACAGCGAGTGGAGCAACCGCACGACCAGGCGGCGCGGATTCGTCCGCCGCCACAGACGCCGGGCGCGATTTGACCGTCAGGCGCACACTGGCTTCTCGCGACCCTAGCCCGAACACTCCCTGACTGCCCTTGTCCAACACCTCAATCTCCACCGCCTCGCGGGCGACTCCCAGGCGCGTCAGGCCGGCCTCAATAGCCGCTTCGACGTCCACTCCGGTTGCCCCGATTGCCTGCTCCACTTCCGCCATATACCACAACTCCTCTGGTACCAATACCCGGTCTACTTGGTCTTTGCACCGTTTGTCTTGATAAAATAGTACTGGACGACCCGAATCAAGCTAGAGATGATAAAGTAGATGGAAAGCCCGGTGGGGTAACTGAGAGTGAAAAACATCATCATTATCGGCATCGTCGTCTGCATCATCTGCATCTGCTGAGCCATCGCAGAAGCTTGAGATTTGTCGTCGCTGCTACTGGCAGTGGTGGGCGGGGTCATCAATTTCTGCTGTAGCCAGTACGTGATAAAGACCAGGACAGGCAAGGCATACGACCACCACTGGGCCATGCTGGGCGGCTGGCCCAGGTCCATCCCCAGGAACGTGCTTTGCAACGGCACCAGCCCCTCGACGCCGGGCAGCCACTTGTAGATGTGCTGAGAGAACTTGAACAGATCCAACGGAGTGGAGGGGATGCAGTACTTGATGGCCCCGATGAGACCGAACCAGATCGGCATCTGGATCAAGAGAGGCAGACAGCCACTCATAGGGTTGATGCCCGCCTTCTTGTACAGATTCATCTGTTCCTGCGCCAGCTTTTCTTTGTCCTTGGCGTACTTTTTTTGCAGCTTTTCCAGTTCCGGTTGGAACTCTTGCATCTTGCGCGACGACTTTTGTTGGCTCAACGTCAATGGTACGGTGAGCAGACTGATCAAGAGAGTCAACACGGCGATAGCTGCAACGGTGCTGTTCCCCAGGAACGTGTAGAGGAGCAGCATCAAGTTAGCGAATGGGTAAGCGAGAAAATACACGATTCATCCTTCCTCTATTCTTCTTCTACCACGGGTGGGTGGGACCACATCTCGCGTCCGTTATCCACGTGCAGTGCCAGTATACGCTTTTCTCCATAGATAGACGTCACATAGACCGCCGCTCCGTCCACCACCGGCGGCGAAAGCATCTGACCTTCACCTTTCACGGACCACAGCTCGAAACCATCGGCGGCATCCAGCGCGTGCAGGGTGCCATCTTCACTGGCGACGAACAACGTACTGCCATCCTCGGCCACCACCGGCCCCGCCCGCACCGACGTGCCGAGCACTTTACGCCAGATTTGCTTGCCCGTCTCGTCCAGAGCGTAGACGTTTCCGTCAACATCAGCCGTATAGATGACGCCTTCATAGATCGCCGGCCCGCCCCAGAACCAGTTCTCACCGGAAAAGATCCAAAGCTGGACGCCCGTTTCGGCATCTATGGCGTAGAACTTGTCGTCGAAAGCACCCATGTAGAGCACGCCGTCTCGCAGCGCCGGCGTCCCGGCGAACGCCCCGCCGCCTTCAAAGTCCCAGCGCACCCTCCCGTCAGATAGGTTAAGCGCGTAGAGGTGACGATCCATAGAGCCGACGTACACCGTGTCTGAGATAATGAGGGGCGTGGCCCACACGCGATGCCCCGTCTCAAACTGCCATTCCAGGTCACCGCTCTCCACGTCCAGCGCGTAGACGTTGCCGTCGCTGTTGCCGATGACGAACAACCCACCGCCTAGCGCCCCGCCTTCGACGTATTGGCCGGTCGCCTCGTCAAAGCGCCACAATTCCCTGCCCCTATCGGCTTCCAACGCCCAAACGATGTTCCTGGGCCGGCTGAAAAAGCCCGAAGACGGCACCTGCGAAGCCACGACCACCAGCTCGCCCTCTACTGCCGGGGTGACGTAAAAAATCCCGCGCCCGTCATCCTCAGTGTCCTTGGGAAAAGTCCAGACAGGATCACCAGCGGTCACATCCAGCGCCTGCACCCGTTCCAGGTCAGCCGCGTACAGCACATCTCCTACGACGTTAAGCCCGGTCCAACTCGTGGCCCTCGCCGACCCCGAACATCCACTCGCACCTAAGAGTAACGCCGCCAATATCGCCAACAGCATGTAACGGCGGCGCGTCAAAAATTGGTTCAATTATCTATCCTCCTCTAAATCTGGAACGGGATCGTACCCCCCTGGGTTCAGGGGATGGCAACGGGCGACCCGTTTGACGGCCAGCCATCCGCCCCGGCAAGCGCCGTAGCGGGAGATGGCCTCGTAGCCGTAGCGGGAACAGGAAGGCTCAAAGCGGCACGTGGGGGGAAACACACGGGAGAAAGTTGCCTGGTAAAGGCGGATCAGGCCCAGAAGGACTGTTCTCATTCCAAATTCTCTGCGCTCAACCTGGCCCGCTTCAACAACGACGCCAATGCCACTTCGACTTGAGGCTCCTTGGCCTCGAGAAGCCGCGCGCGCGCGATCAGCATCACGTCCCACCCGTCCCCGAACTGAGGGTAGAGAGCGCGAGCCGCTTCGCGCAGCAACCGTTTGGCCCGGTTACGCGCCACGGCGTTCCCCACTCGCCGGCTGGCAGTGACACCAACACGGCTAAAGCCAAGCCCGTTGGGCCTCACGACCAGCACCAGTAAGGAATGCGCCCACGATTTCCCTTCATCGTACACCCGTTGCACATCGCTCGTGCTCCGCAGCCGGATCCGTCTCTCCATTCACCCTAGTGATCAAGCTCAGCGGCGTGGACGCTGCGAGCTTTCTTTCCAATTCAACTTCTTGGCCCATTCTCTGGTCACGGCCAAACGATGACGTCCCTTCCTCCGCCGCGCCTTGAGCACTTTCCTTCCACCTGGGGTAGCCATACGTGCTCGGAAACCGTGCGTGCGCATACGCTTGCGCTTTTTGGGTTGATAAGTTCGCTTTGGCATACATCCTCCTAAAATCAGCAACGGTTGGCAGTCAAGCCAACCGCCAATATCAATCGTCACGGCATTATACCTTAAGCGGCACAAGTGGTCAAATCGCCGCTGAGCCATCCTCCTCACCCGAAGCGCGTCTCATTTGCGCGTCCAGGGTAAATACGTATAATCTGCACAAGAACGTATCATCTCAATAAACCGGGGTAATGTAAGGCGGAATGGCATTCCGCCTACTTTTCCCCCAACTTTTTGAGAAGAGACTGGAGAGCAACGTGCCCAACGTAACCGAACTAGTGCGCCAGGGAATCACAGCCGTCCAGGCCGGACGGAACGAGGAGGCCCGCCAAGCGTTGCTGCGGGCTACCGAGCTGGACGAACGAAACGAACAGGCCTGGCTGTGGTTGAGCGGGGTGGTCGAGTCGTTCCAAGACCGGCGCATCTGCCTGGAGAACGTGCTGGCGATCAATCCAGATAACGCCCACGCCCAGGCCGGCCTGCGCTGGCTCGACCAACAAGCGCCGGTCTCCCCCACGGCCGCCGCGCAAGAACTGTGCCCACTCTGTGGGTCACCCCTCCCGGAATACGGCTCTACCTGCCCCCACTGCGGGCAGATCCTCGTCGTCGCCTGTCCTGACTGCGGACAGTTCGTCCAGGTCGAACAACCTGCCTGCCCCGACTGCGGTCAACCTTTGGGGGATTTTCGAGAAGGAGCGCGCTATCACATCGGGTTGGCGAGAGCATACCTGGAACAACACCAGGGCGACCTGGCGCAAGAGGCCATCGTCCGCGCAGAGGCGACGACCCGCGACGACGCGCAGGCCCTCAAGGAGGTGGCCGCCCTCCATGAGGCAATTGGCCACACCGATATGGCCATCGCCGCCTACCAACTCGCCCTCGAGCACGCCCCTCGAGACGCCGCCCTCTACGCCCGCCTGGGCGCGATCTACCGCCGCCGCGCCATGCCCGCCCAGGCGCGCGAAATGTACAGACTCAGTAGATCCAAATTCTCATAATCGAGGCACGGCAGGCGCGACGATCTC
>CAYMWP010000087.1:0-19829 GCA_964393895.1 uncultured Anaerolineales bacterium
TGGCGATCGGCCGCGCCATCGTGCGGGAGCCGAACGTATTCCTGATGGACGAGCCACTCTCCAACCTGGACGCCAAACTGCGCGTGCAGGCGCGCGCCGAGATCAGCAAGCTCCACCAACGGCTGGAGACGACCTTTATCTACGTGACCCACGACCAGGTCGAGGCCATGACTATGGGTACCCGCATCATGGTGCTCAAGGACGGCGTCAAGCAGCAAATTGACACGCCGCAGAACCTATACGAGTATCCGACTAACCTCTTCGTCGCCGGTTTCATCGGCAGCCCCGCCATGAACTTTATAGACGCAAAGCTGGTGGAGCGGGACGGCAAAGTGGCCGTGGATTGCAGAGATTTCATCCTAGACGTTCCTGAGAGCAAGGCAGCAGCCTACCGGCAGCACCTGGGCAAGGACATCATCTTGGGCATCCGCCCCGAGGATACTCACGACGCCGACTACTGCCCTCCTGGTATCAACAAGGCGCTGGTGGAAGTCCGGGTGGATGTGACCGAGCTGCTCGGCCGAGAGGTCGTGGTGCATCTGGCGTCGGAGCATATCCAGTTCGTGGGTATCTTTGACTCACGCACCAAGGCACGGGTGGGCAACACCATGGGCGTGGCCTTCAACATGGATTCCACGCACATCTTTGACAAGCAGACCGAGTTGGCTATCCGGTAGGAATGTGGTACAAGGAGGAGGGAGCAAGGGGCCAGTAAAAAAGACCCCTTGCTCTCTCATCAGGCTCAGTCAGGCCATCATCGCTGCGCATCCACTGGTTGCTACTACAACCGATCCTCTCAATGCACCTGCCGATGCTCGTCCTTTTCGCTGTGCAGCGTTTTCTCGTGCGCGGCCTGCTGACCGGCGTGGTGAAGAGATAGACAGGGAGAAAAACATGTTACGACAGGTTGAACTGGGGCAGAAAACACTGGACGATTATCGCTCCATCGTCGGCGACAAGGTCGTTGCCGAGATCGAGAAACTGGCCGCGCCGTTGAAAGGGGCGCGGGTGGTGCACGTCAACGCCACCGCCTTTGGCGGCGGCGTGGCCGAGATGCTGGTCACGCTCACACCGCTGATGCGCGACGTGGGGCTGGATGCCGAGTGGCAGATCATTGAAGGCGAGGACGAGTTCTTTAACGTCACCAAGTCCTGCCACAACGGATTGCAGGGCATGGATATCCCTTTCACCGAGGAGATGAAGGCCATCTGGCGGCGCTACAACGAGATGAACGCGGCCAAGTTTGAGGGAGAATACGACTTTATCATCGTCCATGACCCCCAGCCGGCCGGGATGCTCCACTATCACGGACGCGAGGGAGGAAAACACTGGGCCTGGCGCTGCCACATTGACACCTCCCACCCTAACCCGGCCTACTGGGACTTTTTTGCGCCCTATATCGGTGAGTACGAGGCCGGCGTCTTTACGATGGAGCAGTACGTTGGCCCCGGCGTCTCCTACGATCACCTGGCGATCATCACCCCGACGATTGATCCCCTGTCGTCAAAGAACGCGCCGCTGGCGGATGACAAGGCGCGGGAGATCGTCGCCCGCTTTGGCCTGGACGTGGAACGCCCAATTATCACCCAGGTCAGCCGCTTCGACCCCTGGAAGGACCCGCTGGGCGTGATTGACGCCTACCGCATCGTCAAGGCGCAGACGCCGGACGTCCAGTTGGCGCTGGTTGGCTCAATGGCCTCCGATGACCCCGAGGGCTGGTACTACCTGGACAAGACCATCCGTCACGCCGGCGAGGATTTTGACATCCACATCCTGCACAACTTTCACGGCGTGGGCGCATTGGAGGTGGGAGCCTTCCAAACGATCAGCGACGTCGTGGTCCAAAAATCAACGCGTGAGGGGTTCGGACTGGTGGTGACCGAGCCGCTGTGGAAGGGGAAACCGGTGGTGGGCGGGAACGCCGGCGGTATCCCGTTGCAGGTGCTGGACGGCGAGACTGGCTTCCTGGTGGACTCGGTCGAAGAGTGTGCAGAGAAGATACAGTACCTCTTGAAACATCCGGAGGAAGCGGTGAGGATGGGGGTAGCGGCGCGGGAACACGTGCGGCGTAATTTCCTCACCACGCGCCACCTGGCCGACTATCTGCGGCTGTTCAATCAACTCGTGGCGGACTGATACCGCCAAGTCCTCTCCACAGCAGCCCAAGGCCGCCCTGCGTCGTAGGGCGGCCTTTACTTTCCAAAATCCTTGACAAACCTAACCAAACATGGTAAAATGGAAACGATTCCAAATGGAATCGCTTCCATTCAGTGAAAGTAGAGAGATCTTCCTTGACGCCCGTAACTATCCGTGATGTGGCAGAGCTAGCAGGGGTCGGTGTGGGCACCGTTTCGCGCGTCCTCAACGACAGTCCATCGGTGCGGGAACTGACTCGCCAGAAGGTGCTCACGGCCATCGCCGCGCTCGACTACTCGCCCAACCCCTTCGCCCGTCGCCTCTCGCTGGGCAAGACGCTGACTATCGGAGCTGTAGCCCCTTTCTTCACCCGTCCGTCGTTCGTCGAGAGGTTGCGGGGGATAGAGGCAGCCCTCGTTGACACTAAGTATGACCTCCTCGTCTACAACGTGGAAACACCCGAGAAGAGGGATCGTGTTCTCGAAGAGATCCCCCGCAGCCAGCGCGTTGACGGGCTTTTGATCATCGCTTTCCCGCCCAGCGACGAGGACGTAGAACGCTTCGCGGTGGCCGGATTGCCCACCGTGCTGATCAATGATTCCCCCACCTCTCTGAGCCGTGTGATGGTAGACGACGTAAAAGGTGGGTACATTGCCACCCGCCACTTGCTCGAACTCGGTCATCGCAAGGTTGCCTACATCAGCGACCCGCTGACCGATCCTTTTAACTTTACCTCTAGCCGCTATCGCTACCAGGGTTACCGTCAGGCATTGGACGAATACGACGTTCCCTTCCGGCCCGAGTACCATCGCGCCGACGAGCATGGCCGCGAGCAGGCGCGGGAGATGACCTACCAGTTGCTATATCTGGATGATCCCCCCACGGCCATCTTTGCCGCCAGCGATACCCAGGCTATGGGGGTCATGGAAGCCGCCCGGGAACGGGACATCCTGATTCCAGACGCTCTCTCTGTCATTGGGTACGACGACATTGAGATCGCTGAGTACCTCGACCTGACCACGATCCGCCAGCCCCTCTTTGAATCTGGGTGGCGAGGAACCCAGTTACTTCTTCACATCGTTGCGAGCGGGGAGCCGGAAGTGCTCTGCGACCAGCTCCCCATCGGACTGGTGGAGCGGGGAACGACCGCCGCATTGGATTAGGGTGTGTTTCAAATAAGTTGGGCAAGACCTCGGAGGTCTAATGTGTTTTCAGGCTCAAAAACTGCCCAAATCAGCGGTTTTGGGCGAGCACAAGCTCGGCAGAGACCTCCGAGGTCTAGTGTCTCTACTGAAATGAAACACCCATTGGATTAGGACCAACTCTGGTTAATTTTTCTATTTTTATCACCGATCTTGGAATCGGTTCCACACAGGAGATGGAGAGTGAGTGAAAAGCAATATGACATCATTGCCGTCGGCGAGGCGCTGGTTGACCTCATTTCCTATCAGGTTGTGCCCTCCTTGAACCAGGCGGGACAGTTCCAGCGCTTTTTGGGGGGCGAGGCGACCAACGTGGCTCTCAACGCGGTCCTGTTGGGTGGGCGGGCGGCGCTGATCGCTTGCGTGGGAGAGGATGGGTTCGGAAGCTATATCCGCCAGCAATTGGACGAGGCCGGCGTTGCTACCGATTACGTGGGCGTTACGTCTCAGGCTCCCACCACCGTCGCAGTTAATGCACGCCAGACGGCGACCCCGGATTTCATCATTTACCGGGGGGCCGACGCGCATATTTATCCTGAGGAGAGATATCTGGACGCGATCAAGGTCAGCCGTGTGGTACACACGTCGGCTTTTGCCTTGTCTCGTGACCCGGCTAGGTCCACCATTCTTAAGGCGCTCAAGGTCGCCCGGCAGAGCGGTTGCATGGTTTCGCTGGATCCTAACTACCATCCTTGCATCTGGCCCGACGTGGCCGATGCTGATTTTCAGAGTGTGTTGGCAGACGCTTACCAATGGGTGAACGTCACCAAGCCATCGTTGGATGATTGTGCTCGTCTTTTCGGCCCTGGTCTGTCACCGATTGTGTGCGCCGAACGCTTATTGAGTTGGGGGCCAGAGATCGTGGCCCTGACTATGGGGCAACAAGGGGTCATGGTGGCCACTGCCGATGGCGGCTTTCACCACGTTCAACCAAGCGATGCCGAGGTCGCTGACGTGACTGGGGCCGGGGATGCCTTTTGGGCCGGTCTGTTGACTGCGCTACTGGACGGCTATCCCCCTTGCGAGGCAGCCTGTCTGGGGCAGATGGTGGCCGAGATCAAGATCAGCATGGTCGGCCCTGTGTCGCAGATGCCAGACCGTAATAGTCTCTATCGGCGGTTGGAGAAGGAAAAGTGTGGGTTGATGCGCAAGGAGGTGATGTAATTGGGGAGGATTGACATTTTGTCAGTGATGCTATGTGGTTGATTCGACAAACGTAAAGCTTCAAGGAGGAAAATGAAATGAGTAAGCGAATGTTATGGACACTTTTGAGCCTGCTGGTCATCGCCGGTATGTTGCTGGTGGCCTGCGGCGGTGGTGCCGCCGAGACCCCCACCGAAGCGCCGCCTACCGAAGAACCAGAGCCTGAACCCGAAGCGGTAACCGTGGAAGTCTGGTTTCACTCCGGCAAGGGCGAGGAGCGGGACGTGCTCGACGCTCAGGTTAGCGACTTTAATGCCATGCAGGACGATGTGATCATCGAGGCGGTGCAATTGCCGGAAGGCTCGTACAACGATCAGGTGAACGCGGCTGCGTTGGCGGGCGACCTGCCCTGCCTGCTCGACTTTGACGGCCCATTCCTCTACAACTATGCCTGGGCCGGCTATCTCAGACCGTTGGATGAGTTCGTGTCCACCGATCTGAAGAACGACTTTTTGCCCTCGATCATCAATCAGGGCACTTATGCCGGGGACCTCTACAGCCTGGGCACGTTCGACTCCGGCCTGGCGATCTGGGGTAACAAGGAGTACCTGGAAGCCGCCGGTGTGCGCATCCCGACGGGCATTGACGACGCCTGGGACAGGGAAGAGTTCGTAGACGCGCTGGAGAAGCTGCAAGCGCTGCCCGAGGTGGAGTACGCGATAGACTTTAAGATGAACTATGGCGCGGGGGAGTGGTTCACCTACGGTTTCTCGCCCATCCTGCAATCGTGGGGTGGCGACTTGATTGACCGCAGCGACTATCAGAGCGCCGAGGGCGTGCTCAACAGTCCAGAGGCGGTGGAGGCGATGGAGTTCTTCCAGAGCCTGTTCGAGGATGGGTATGCCATCGCCGAGCCGGCTGGGGACGACGACTTTTACGTGCAAAAGAAGACGGCGCTCTCGTGGGTGGGCCACTGGATGTGGGGGCCGCACAGCGAGAATCTGGGCGACGACCTGGTGTTGATCCCGGTGCCCAAGTTGGGCGACCAGGCCGTGACCGGTATGGGCTCCTGGAACTGGGGCATCACTTCCTCTTGCGAGAACCCGGAGGCGGCCTGGGAGTTTCTACACTTCCTGATCTCCCCGGCCGAGATCATCCACATGACGAACGCGAACGGGGCGGTGCCGGCGCGCAAGAGCGCCATCGCGCAGTCGGAGCTGTACGCTGAAGGCGGGCCGCTCAACGTCTTTGTGCAACAGTTGGAGGGCGGCGTGGCGCTGGAGCGTCCGGTGACGCCGGCTTACCCAGCCATCACCTCTGCCTTCGCCGAAGCGGTGCAGAACATCGTCGCCGGCGCGGATGTGAAGGGAGAGCTCGACAAGGCGGTGGAAAAGATCGGCCAGGATATCCAGGACAACCAGGGGTATCCAGTGCCGGGAGCGGAAGCTGTAGAACCGGTAACCGTGGAGGTCTGGTTTCACTCCGGCAAGGGTGAGGAGCGGGACGTGCTCGACGCCCAGGTGAGCGACTTTAACGCTCGCCAGTACGGCATCGTCATCGAGGCGGTGCAGTTGCCGGAAGGCTCGTACAACGATCAGGTGAACGCGGCTGCGTTGGCGGGCGACCTGCCCTGCCTGCTCGACTTTGACGGCCCATTCCTCTACAACTATGCCTGGGCCGGCTATCTCAGACCGTTGGATGAGTTCGTGTCCACCGATCTGAAGAACGACTTTTTGCCCTCGATCATCAATCAGGGCACTTATGCCGGGGACCTCTACAGCCTGGGCACGTTCGACTCCGGCCTGGCGATCTGGGGTAACAAGGAGTACCTGGAAGCCGCCGGTGTGCGCATCCCGACGGGCATTGACGACGCCTGGGACAGGGAAGAGTTCGTAGACGCGCTGGAGAAGCTGCAAGCGCTGCCCGAGGTGGAGTACGCGATAGACTTTAAGATGAACTATGGCGCGGGGGAGTGGTTCACCTACGGTTTCTCGCCCATCCTGCAATCGTGGGGTGGCGACTTGATTGACCGCAGCGACTATCAGAGCGCCGAGGGCGTGCTCAACAGTCCAGAGGCGGTGGAGGCGATGGAGTTCTTCCAGAGCCTGTTCGAGGATGGGTATGCCATCGCCGAGCCGGCTGGGGACGACGACTTTTACGTGCAAAAGAAGACGGCGCTCTCGTGGGTGGGCCACTGGATGTGGGGGCCGCACAGCGAGAATCTGGGCGACGACCTGGTGTTGATCCCGGTGCCCAAGTTGGGCGACCAGGCCGTGACCGGTATGGGCTCCTGGAACTGGGGCATCACTTCCTCTTGCGAGAACCCGGAGGCGGCCTGGGAGTTTCTACACTTCCTGATCTCCCCGGCCGAGATCATCCACATGACGAACGCGAACGGGGCGGTGCCGGCGCGCAAGAGCGCCATCGCGCAGTCGGAGCTGTACGCTGAAGGCGGGCCGCTCAACGTCTTTGTGCAACAGTTGGAGGGCGGCGTGGCGCTGGAGCGTCCGGTGACGCCGGCTTACCCAGCCATCACCTCTGCCTTCGCCGAAGCGGTGCAGAACATTGTCGCCGGCGCGGATGTGAAGGGAGAGCTCGACAAGGCGGTGGAAAAGATCGATCAAGACATCGAGGACAACCAGGGGTATCCGTCGCCATAAGTTAGCAGAAGAGAAACCGGGTTTTTGTCGCTTCGGCCGCTTTGCTTCCATCGTCTATACAAAAATCTGGTTTCCGAATGGATGAATCGTCGGGGGCACAGCTAACCCCTGGCTGTGTCCCCGATGAATTAATGGAGGGACTCTAATGGCTACTGGAACATTCTTCGGATTGAAACAATTCGCGTCATCCCGACGCCGCAGCGAAACCTTTATGGCCTGGATTTTCTCGGCGCCGGCGATTGTCTTGCTGATCGTCTTTCTCCTTGTTCCCTTCTTGATGGCTTTTGGCCTTTCCTTCACCGATCAGCGTCTCATTCCGAACCCCAACTTGCCCACCCAGATCGTCTACTTGCGGAACTTTGTTCGTATGCTAGAAGACGAAGCCTTCCTGCGTGGATTGCTCAATAACTTTTACTTTACTATCGTCGTCGTGCCCCTGCAAACGGCTCTGGCGTTGCTTTTAGCCATTCTGGTGAACCAGAAAGTCAAAGGGATGAACCTCTTTCGCACCATCTATTTCAGTCCCGTGGTTACGACGATGGTCGTGGTGTCTATCATCTGGACTTTTCTCTACAATCCTGGTGAAGGGCTGATCAACGAGTTTGTCCAGACGATCAGTTTCGGTCTCCTGGGGCCGTACCATTGGCTGCAAAATACCAAGCTTGTCTTCCCGGCCATTATGCTGCTTTCCATCTGGCAGGGAGTGGGATTTCAGATGGTGATCTATTTAGCGGGGTTGCAAGAGATTCCCGATCCGCTGTACGAAGCCGCCGATATGGACGGGGCGAACAAACTGCAACAGTTCTTTTACGTCACTCTGCCCCAGTTGCGTAACACGACCATCTTTGTAGTGCTGGCCACGACCATCCTGGCGTTCAAGCTGTTCACTCAGGTGGAGGTGATGACCAGAGGCGGCCCCCAGAACGCCTCTATGACCACCATCGTTCACGTCGTACATCAGGGCTGGGGACAACTCAAAGTGGGATATGCCTCGGCAATCAGCATCGTTTTCTTCTTGATCGTGCTGGGTGTTTCCCTGCTGCAACGGTATTTCTTGCGCGAAGAAAGGGCGGTGGAGTGATATGACAACCACGACTTCACCTTACAGTTCGAGTTATCGGCTCCGGAAGGGACTGCGAACCGGGTTCACGTACCTGGTTATGTCTCTGCTGGCCATCTTTTTCCTATTCCCCATAGTGTTCATGCTCATCTCGTCCATCAAAAACAACGAAACGCAAGTGCTGGCCGATATGAGCACGCTGTATGCCTTTGTGCCTCGCGGCGAGCTGGGGCTACAGAACTATTACGATGTGTTCGCTCAGTTGGACTTTGGTCAATTGATGTTCAACTCTGTGCTCATCGTGGCAGTGATGGTGATATTGGGATTGATCGTCAACAGCTTGATGGCCTATGCCCTGGCCCGGTTGCGCTTCAAGGGGCGCGGGTTATTGCTGGCCGTGGTCGTCGCGCTGATCATCATTCCCTTCGAGTCGGTGGCTGTACCACTGTTGTTGCTGGTGAACCGTTTGCCCTGGTTCGGCGGGGCTACCACGTGGCTGGATACCTACCACGTCCAGATTATTCCCTTCATCGCCGACGCTTTTTCCATCTTTTTGTTCTACCAGTTCTTTATCAGCCTGCCCAAGGACCTGGAAGAGGCTGCACTGGTAGACGGCGCCAGCCTGTTCCGCATCTTTTGGAACATCGTGCTGCCGCTATCCAGACCGGTCTTTGCCACCGTCGCCATCCTCCAGTTTCTCACTCACTGGGGTGACTTTCTCTGGCCGTTGATGGTCACGCGCGGGCCGGAGGTGCGGCCGCTGATGATCGGAATGCAGCAGTTCTTTGGTCTGGATCCCAAGATCTGGGGTGACATCATGGCTTTTGCTTCAATGATCACCATCCCGGTGCTGATCGTGTTCCTGCTGTTCCAAAAGTGGTTCGTGCAGAGCGTGGCTTCGACGGGCATCAAGGGGTAGGTCAGATGTCAGTAGTCAGACGCTATTCTACTGACTACTGACTACTGACTACTGACCACTGATTACTGACTACTGACCATGTCGCTGCGATTGCCTGATAAGTGGCTGTGGGATTTCTGGCTGACCCGGGATGGCCCTGATTACCACGTCTTTTACCTGCAAGCCCCTCGCTCGTTGGGCGACCCCGATCTGCGTCATTGGAATGTCTCTATCGGCCACGCTGTATCGCAGAATTTGCATGATTGGCAGGTGTTGTCCGATGCCCTGCATCCCAGCCTGGAAGAGACGTGGGACGACTATACCACTTGGACCGGCAGCGTCGTTCAACACGAGGGTCTCTGGTATCTCTTTTACACCGGCGGAAGCCGGGCCGAGAGAGGGCTGGTGCAGCGTATCGGTCTGGCGACCTCGGACGATCTGATTCACTGGGAAAAGCATGCGGCGAACCCACTCATCGTCGCCGACCCGCGTTGGTACGAGTTGCTCGACACCAATCTGTGGCACGACCATGCCTGGCGGGACCCCTGGGTTTTCCGGCATCCTGGGCGGGGCGATTTTCACGCCTTCATCACCGCCCGCGCCAACCACGGCCCGGCTGACGGTCGCGGCGTGATCGGTCACGCCCGCTCGGATGACTTGATCCACTGGGAGGTGCTGTCCCCATTGACCAGGCCGGGGGAGTTCGGCCACCTGGAAGTGCCGCAACTGACGTGCATACGAGGGCGCTGTTATCTCCTGTTTTGCGCAACAGCCGCCGTTCACTCGGCGGCGCGGCGACGGCGCACCCCACTGGAGCCAGTTACCGGCACTCACTACATGATCGGCGACGATCCCCTGGGGCCGTTTCACTCTTTAACCGACGAGTGCCTGGTCGGCGACGAGATCGGATCGCTCTACGCCGGCAAGTTGGCGCCGGGGCCGGAGGGCGGGTGGCTCTTTTTGGCCTCGCGCATGTTCGCGCCCGATGGGACGTTCGTCGGAGAGTTGAGCGACCCATTCCCCGTGACACTAGATCGCGCAGGCGCCCTAGCGGTGAATTGGAGGGCGGAGCTTTCCGATGACTGACGCGCTTGCAAGTGCTCCAAAAAGTCACGAGACATTTCTGGCATCTCGCCGGAAGCACGTGCTGATGATCACCAATCACGGTGTGCACCAATGGCGCGTCATCCCTGGCCTGCCAGACACGGGTGGGCAAAACGTGTTCGTCAACCAGTTCACCGAGGAGTTGGCTCGACAGGGCTTCAAGGTGACCATCGCGAATCGCGGCGGGTACCTCCACCCTACCACAGGTGAACGTCAGGAGGGACTGGATTATAAAGACTGTCACCAGCGAATTCTGTATCTGGAAGATGGGCTAGGCGAATTTGTCCGCAAGGAGGATATGGATGGGCAGATTCCCCGACTGGCTGGGTCGCTGGCAGAGGTTCTCGACGCCGAAGGAACCAAGGTGGATTTTATGATCTCCCATTACTGGGACGGGGCCAAGGTCGGTGTCCTGTACAACCACACACTTGCGGAGCAGGTGAAGCACATTTGGGTGCCCCACTCGTTGGGAACCATCAAGAAGCGCAATGTCTCGCCGGATCGTTGGGCCGGTCTGCGGATAGACGAACGCATCACCGTCGAGCGGGAATTGATCGAGGGAACGGATCTCGACGGCGTCGCTGCCACCTCGTCCGCGATCAGGCGAGCATTGGCGGAGGACTATGGCTACACAGGGGGAATTCTGTTCTTGCCTCCCTGTGTGGACACGGAGCGATTCTACCCGCGAAAAGTCTCGGCCAAAGACCCCGTCTGGGATTTCCTGAGCCGGCGATCTGGACTTTTGCCGGAGGAAATACGCGAGTGCAGAATCGTCACCGAAATCAGCCGTACCGATACCACAAAACGGAAAGACGTGCTGATCGAAGCTTTCGCCGCCGTCCAGCGGCGAGTCCCGAACAGCTTGCTGATCGTCTCGATAGACGAGCGCAAGGAGAAACTGGCCGGGGAGCTCGGAGCTCTGATTCGTACGCTCCCGGCGCAGGTACAGAATCACATCGCGGCCGTAGGCTCAGTTTGGGATATGCTGCCCACCATTTATGCGATCACGGACGTGTACTGTACCCCCTCTGTGATGGAGGGCTTTGGCATGTCGGCGCAAGAGGCCGCGGCGACCGGTGTGCCGGTCGTGGCGAGCCACCTGGTGCCGTTCGTGACCGAATATCTGTTGCCGTCAAAAGGCGCCATCGTCGTCCCGGCGGGCGATGTAGACGGATTTGCCCGCGCGCTGGAAACGTTCCTGACCGACGACGAGTTACGAAAAGAGATGGGGAAGAATACTTATCACGCCACAGTCCCTTACTTCACCTGGCGAGACAGGGTGACCGCTTTTCTCGACGAGATCGGCGCCAGGCCTGACGAGGCCAACGAGTACGCGCGATGAGCCAACGACTCCGCCGTGAAAAACTCGCCCAGATACTCGAGGCAGAGAACATCGAAGAGGTATCTTTTTCCAGACTCCTCCAACTATTCAGGGACGAAATCACCCATTCCCTCCCCGATGGCGTCTGCCAGGTTGATCCCAGGAACGGAACCTCGGTTCTTTTCACCTCGGCCCGCGCACGCCGGCCCCACGACAACCTGCCGGAACCGTCGAACGGGGTGCGAGCAGAACGGGTGTGCGCCATCTGCCAGGGTGACACTACCGGTGTCGTGGACGTCGCTGACCTGAGCGAGGGCTTTACTTTCATCAACAAGAACCTCTACCCGATCCTGTACCCATTCGAGGCCGGCAACCCCGGCCCTGCAGAGGTTCAGGGCCAAACCGCCTATGGCTTACACTTTGTCCAATGGACGTCGTCGCTGCACGACAAGGACTGGCACAACATGCCGCCCGCAGACTGCGCCATTGTTGTGCAGCGATTGGCGGCCCTGGAGGAAAAGCTACTCACAGACTCCCAGGGCTTTTCCCCCGCCGAACTCTGGGGCGACCGGCCCGGCTATCGTGGCTGTGTCTCGATCATCAAGAACTGTGGCCGTCTAGTCGGCGGTTCCCTGGCCCACGGTCACCAGCAGATCACGCTCGGCAACATCCTGCCCCGGCGAATTGAGGACAATGCGCGCTTTGAGCAAGAACGCGGAGAGACGTTCTCCACGTATCTGCTGCGTGAAAATTCACCCGATTGCCTCGTCCGAGACTATGGCCCGGTCGTGCTCCTGGTGCCGTACTTTATGCGACGTCCTTACGATATGATACTGCTCGTAAAAGACGCCGGCAAAAAGCACCTCCACGAGTTGAACGAAAGGGAGGTCGCGGCCGTCGCCGAGGGGTGGCACGACGCGACCCGCGCCATCCACGCTGTGATGCCCGCCATCGGCCGAGAAACGGCGTACAACGTGGTGACCCATAACGGGCCTGGAGCCGGGCTCTATTTCGAGTTCCTCCCGTACACCCAGGAGATCGGGGGGGCGGAACACCTGGGCCTGTTTATCTGCCAGGGGAACCCAAAAAGCGCGGCTGACCGGATACGCAAATACCTGGAAAGGGCAAGATAGGCAATGCACATCGCGTTTCTGAATCCGCAGGGCAACTTTGACCCCGCCGACAGCCATTGGACCGAGCATGCTGATTTTGGCGGGCAACTGGTCTACGTGAAGGAGCTGGCGCTGGCGATGGGCGAGTTGGGCCACCGCGTGGACATCATCACGCGGCGCATCATGGACCCCGACTGGCCCCAGTTCGCCGCTTTCCTCGATGGCTATCCCGGCCGGCCCGAGGCCAACGTCCGCATCCTACGCATACCCTGCGGCCCCGACCGCTTTCTGCCCAAAGAGGAATTGTGGCCCCATCTCGGTCCCGACTGGGTGTCCGGCATCCTCGACTTTTACCGGAACGAGGGCGCTCTGCCGCACGCCTTTACCGCTCACTATGCCGACGGCGGCCTGGCGGCGGCCCTCATCCGGCGAGAGACGGGCATACCCTTCACCTTCACCGCGCACTCGCTGGGTGCCCAAAAGATGGACAAGCTGGGCGCCTCGCCGGGCGACCTGGCAGACCTGGACGCTCGTTACCACTTTGCGCGGCGCGTCGCCGCCGAACGGGTGAGCATGAGCCACGCCGGCTGCATCGTCGCCAGCACTCGCCAGGAGAGGATGGAGCAGTACAGCCACCGGGTCTATCGGGGCGCAGTGGACGTGAACGACGAGGCCCGCTTCGCCGTCGTCCCACCCGGCGTCAACCGGCGCATCTTTTCACCCCTTCCGGCCCCGGCCGATGGGAATGTCCGACGCCGCATCGAGGCAGCCATCGTCCGCGACGTTTCCGCCGAGCGGCGCGGCCTGCCGCTGGTCGTCTGCTCCAGCCGCCTGGACCGCAAGAAGAATCACCTGGGCCTGGTGCGCGCTTTCGTCCAGAGCGAGCGGCTGCGGGCGGCCGCCAACCTGGCCCTGGTCGTGCGAGGGTTGGACGATCCCTTGCGCCAGCGGGACCAATTGCGCGGCGAGGAGCGGGCCATCCTGGACGAGGTCGCGGCCCTGCTCGACGAGCACGGACTGTGGGACGCAGTCGTCTCCTTCACGCTCGACAGCCAGCAGGAATTGGCCGCCGCCTACCGTCACCTGGCGACGCGCCGATCCGTCTTTGCCCTCACCGCCCTCTACGAGCCTTTCGGATTGGCCCCGCTGGAGGCGATGAGTTGCGGCCTGCCGGCCGTCGTCACCAAGAACGGCGGGCCTGACGAGAGCATGCGGGAAGGGGAGCAGAAATTCGGCGTGTTGGTGGATCCCGAGGATCCAAACGACATCGCGCGGGGGTTATTGGAAATCTTGGCCGACGACGATGCTTGGAACCGCTATCGAGAGGCCGGGATACGGCGCGTGGTCTCGCGCTACACCTGGGAGCGCACGGCCGCGGGGTACCTGGCAGCGGTCGAGGCAATGTCAGGTCGAGAACACGCGGCGGGCGAGTTGCCCATCCCCACGTATTTCACCCACCCCACCGAGGAAACCGACGTTCCCCTGGCCGACTTGGGCGTGCTCTATTTTGATACGCACGGAGAGGGCGGGTGATTTGATCTGCTGTGTGAGGCGCCCCTCGAACAAGTTCGGGACTAGGTTTACCGTCGTGGGTGGAGCGCAGCTTGTGTTCCGCTTCCGCCGCCTCGGCCGAGAGGGTCTGGCTGTACCAAAAGGTCAGCCGCGCCCGCCGCTCCGTCGAGAGGTCCAGCGGTACCTGCAGGGTGAGGGTCAGCGGCATGCCCAGCGTGATAGGCTCTCCGGCCCAGGCGGTGATGGAGCTGTGGGCCGTGTTTGTGGCCAGCGTCCAGCCACCCTCGGCACTCCAGTTGCCGCCGCCCGATTCCATATGGGTGTGTTTCATTTCAGTTAGAAACGTCCAGGTGCGACGCACTTTTGCATCAAAAACGACGATTTTCGCGCGTATAACCGGACGAATCTTGAACCAAGTGCGTCGCACCTAACTCATTTTACACACACTCAAATCACTTTCTTGGTGTCCTTCGTGCCCTTCGTGGTTCTCCAAAATAGGTATGCCTGAACGCTTGCTAGATTTTTACCACAAACGGCGCAAATGAGCAACTACCGTGCCTGAAAGAGTTCAATCAGGTCAGGCCCTCTCAGGACAAAAAACGCCTGAGCTCCTTGCCGCCTCCTATGACTGATGGTATAATCGCGGCCTACGACGATTTAAGAAGAGATTGGGAAATGGGGGATAATGTCCCCATAGAGTGTTGGTAGCCTTGTTGAGTGGTAGATCCACCGCAGTGCACATGCCCCACGGGGCACCAAAGTATGAAAACCTACCACAGAGCACTGAGAGGCTCTCAAGATTCTCTGCGTCCCCCGCGCCTCTGTGGTGCAAGCTATTTTCAGACCAGGAAGGAGTAAATTTGTGGAAAGCATCTTGAAAATCGTGGATTTCATCTTGCACGTGGACGTTTACCTGAGTGATATCATAGCGCGCTACGGGACCTGGACCCTGGCGCTGCTTTTTCTCATCATTTTTATGGAGACTGGCCTGGTGGTGACGCCCTTCCTGCCGGGTGATTCGCTCATCTTTGCAGCCGCAACTTTTGCGGCGCGCGGCGCGCTCAAGCCTTGGGCGCTGTTTATCTCACTCTCTATCGCTGCAATCGTCGGAGATACCGTCAACTACTGGATTGGTCACCGGGTGGGCGCCAGAGCCTACACGGGCGAAGTCAAATGGATCAAGAAGGAGTACATGGAGCGTACACACGCCTTCTTTGAGAAGCATGGTGGTAAGACGATCTTTATGGCGCGTTTCGTGCCTATCATACGCACCTTTGCGCCGTTCGTGGCTGGAGTCAGTCAGATGACCTACGGGTTCTTTATCCGCTGGAATGTAATTGGCGGCATCGTCTGGGTAGCTGTTTTCACGCTGCTGGGCTACTTTTTCGGCAACATTCCCTTCGTCCAGAAGAACTTTGAACTGGTCATAATCGCCATTATCATTCTCTCGGTCATCCCAGCAGTGGTAGAGGGGTTGAAAGCCCGGAAGGACTTGCAGAAATCAAAGGTGGAAGCGAACGTGAAACGTGAAACGTAAAGCGTCAGACCAGATGTTGTTCGAAGAAGCCGATGACCCGCTGGCGGTACTCGGCTGGCCGGTGTTGGTCCACCTCCCGGTGGCCGGCCTCGGGGACGCGCCACAGCTGCTTGGGCTCGCCGGCGGCCGCGTAGAGTGATTCCACGTCGGCGACGGTGACGTAAGGGTCGCGGTCGCCGTGGATGAAGAGGACGGGCCTGGGGGCAATGCGCCCAACCCAGCGGATGGGGCTGGCCTCTGACAAGCGAGCGTTCAGCCGCCACCCGGCGACCCCGATGACCAACCGCGCCAGCGGAAGCGCCAACCAATGCGGCAGGCTCACTCGCTGCTCCCGCACCCAGCCCAACATGGCGCTCTCCAGCCGCGCGAATCCGCCATCAGAGATGACTGCGCGGATGGCCTCGCTCTGCGGCGCGGTGATCAGCCCCACAGCGCCGCCCATCGAAAAGCCCAGCACGCCCACTCGCTCAATGGCCCGGCCTCGCAGATAGTCTATTGCTCCCAACATATCCTGGCGCTCAAAGCATCCCAGGCTGACCCGGTCGCCATCGCTGCGGCCGTGGGCGCGGAAATCGAACATCAGCACGTTGAAGCCGGCCTCGTGGAACCAGGGGGCATAGATGACGTCGGGGTCCATACTGCCGGCGTGACCGTGGCAAAAGACGACGGCGCCTCTGGCCGGATCGGCCGGGATGAACCAACCGCGCAGTACGACGCCGTCACGGCTGGGAAAGCTGACCTCTTCGTAGGCCAGTCCGTGGTCGGCCGGGCTGGTATGCTCGTCGGTAGTACGGCGCGCGATCAACTTGCTCGACCCCGCCCACGCCAGGCCGGCCAGCAGGATGAGAATAGCGACCAGGCAGCACAACAGGATGGTCAAAGCGCAGATACCTCAGACTCGCTCGCCAGTCTTCGCGCGGCGACGATCAGCACGCCGATAAAGGCGACGGTCAACAGTCCAAGCAACCCCGCGAGCGCCATCATTCCCACCCCGATGAGGGCAAAGCGGGTCGCGTCCTCCTCGTATGCCAACGCGCTAGCTCCCCCAAAAGCCAGCCCCACGGCGATAGCGTTCCACACCCCGTGGATAGTCACGGCGGCCCCGTAGCAGCCCAACAGTCGCAGAGGCTTGCGCGCGGTCCACAATTGTCCCCAGCCCCAACCGACCAACCCGCTGGTCAGGCAGTGCATCACCGTCGCGCCCATGCGAGATATGGCTCCCAGGGACCATCCTTCCGCCCCACCCAGCGCGCCGCCGAGCAGGTTCTCCACCAGAGCAAAACCCGCACCGCCGGCCACGCCCCATAGAAAAGCGCGCGCCGGTTGCGGGCGCGCCCAACGGGCCGCCACGCCAGCGGCCAAAGTTTTGAAGGCTTCCTCTATCAGCGGGACAGGAAGGGAAAACAACAGCAGCGCAGAAACAAAGACCAGCGGCGAGAGCAGCAGGTCGAGCAGGTTGGTGAGGTCTTGTTGCCAGGCCGGGTCCTGCAACCTCTCCGCCAGCGCCATGACTCGCTCCGCTCCACCGGGCAGCATCAGTGCAACTACAGTAACGGCCACGACGAGCGCCAGAACGAGCAGCACCTCGCCAACCAGAGAGGCGCCAAAGGCCACGGAACCGCCGCCGACTGTGGAAGCGACGACCTCGCGCCAAGAACCTCCCGCCCCACGCAGCGCGCGCCCTACCAGGCAGAGCACAATCAACGGCGGGAGAGTCATCGCCAGGACGTGGATGGGGGGCAGCAACAGAGCGGGGGCCAGAGATCGTGCGCTTACCACCCCCCCCAACCCAATGAGAAGTAGAAAGGCCAACAGGAGCCACAGCAGCCAGGCGCGGGGCGGGTCGAACGAGCGGGAGGGCCGGTCGCGCCACCTGGCCCACCCGTGTGATATCATAGGGACGCCAAACAGCAGGCTCAGCGCCATTGAGCCCGCCAGCGGCAATGTCTCGGCTGCGGTCAGCGCGACGCCACCTACGAGAGCAGCCGCCAGCAACAACAGCCCGCCGCCACAGGCCAGCACAGAGAAGAGGGCACTGGCGATACCGGCAACGAGCCACAACGTGCGGCGTTCCATCTTCCCGCTCTCCTGCCTCCTGCTCCCTGCTCCCTGCTTCCTGCTCCCTTACCGCTCCTCGATCAGAATCGTCTCGATATAGTCAGGCGGCTGACCCGCTCCCGATTGCGTCGAGTTGAGACTCTGGGCGATCTCCATACCCTCAATGATGCGACCGATGATGGTGAATCTCCCATTCAGGTCCGGTATAGGCGCATAAGTGATGAAAAACTGGCCGTTGTTGTTATTCGGCTGGGGAGTGTACAACGCCAATAGACCAGCCTCGTCAAAAGTCAGGTCGGGGCTGATCTCGTCGCTGCAGGTATAGCCAGCAAACGAAAGACTAAAGCCGTTGTTAGTGGGGTCGCCGCTCTGCGCCACGAACTCGGGGTCCACGTAAAAGAAGGTCTGGTCATCGTACCAGCCATCCTGCGCCAGGAAAACAAAGCTGTTGACGTTGACCGGGGCCTGCTCGGCAAAGAGCTCGACGGCAAAATCCCCCTTGCTCGTGCGGAAGGTAGCGACGTAATCCTTGTCCGGGTCAATCACCTGGGGCGGAACCTCGTCATAGCCCCGAGGCGGGTTCGTCAGCAATTCGATGAAAGAGATGATACGGGCAGGAGCAAGCCCCAATTGCTGGGTGGGGTAGACCACACCGTTGATGACATAGCTCGGAGTACCGCCGAGGCCCACTTCGATGGCAATCCGAGTGTCGGCGTCCACCTTCTCTTTGTAAACTTGATCCTCGAGTTCCTGGGCAAAACGCTCGGTATCCAACCCCAACTCTTCCGCGTACTCGACCAACTTGTCCGGCATTTGATCGAGTGTGAGCTGTCCCCATTCCTGCTGGCGCGAGTAAAGCAGGTCGTGCATCTCCCAAAACTTGCCCTGAGCGCCGGCGGCCTCGGCGGCCTCGGCCGTGATCTGTCCCTTGTCGTGGTAACTCAACACAAAGTGACGGAACGTGCCTCGAAAGTCCTCACCGTATGTATCTTCCAGATACATTCGCAGGGGCGCCATCCCTGCGCAGCCCGGTCACTGAAAATCGGCGTATTCGATGAGGGTAATGGAAGCGTCGTCCGGCCCGTGGACGTGATCCACCTCCGAAACCGGCGGGATGTTGGGATTGACCGGGAACTCTAACGGCGCCAACTCGCAAGTGGCGGGGCCAGATGGGGTCACGGCGACGGTCGCCGCCGGGGCAGACGTGGGCGAGGGCGGGGGCGACGAAATCGGGCTTGCCGGAGCATCACCGTTCCCGCATCCGGCGATCATCCCTATTGACAGCAAAACAACCAACAGCAGTACAGACTTGCGCATAACGATCTCCTTTTTGTCCGACAGAATGGACGATATTGTACCATTAAATGCGTGAAACGTGAAGCGTGAGACGTAAAACGCAAGAGTGGCCGTTTGGCAAGCAGCGCGATTTGGAGTAAAATGAACGTGGATGGTCGGGATTCAACTGATCCGTTCAATCCTGGCAATCCGCCGTTCTGGAGAGAAGGCTATGGACAAGAAACGCAGGCCTTTGGCTGTGGTGGAAAACCGTATCGAGGTGGCCGCTTCACCGGAGATATTGTGGACCTGCTTTGCCGACACCGGCCGGTGGCCTCATTGGTTCCCCGGCTTGATCGCAATGGAGTGGGCCACCGGCGCCACCTGGGCCCTGGGAGCCCAGTTCCGCCAGAGCGTCAAGTTTGGCTTTCCCCTGGGCCAGGTGACCGGGGTGGGCACGATCACCGAGATCAGCCCCTCACCCTACGTGGCGTGGGAGGGAAAGGTGGCGGGAATGGAAGCGATTCACGGTTTCCGTTTCGACGCCACCGCCGGCGGCAGTGAGGTGCTCAGCCGCCACGAGTTTTACGGCCCGCTGGCGCTGCTGGCCCGGCTCCTGTTCCTCACCCGCCGCGTGCACAAGATCTACCAGGCGGCGCTGGAGGGACTAAAGGCTTACGTCGAGACGGGGACGATACAACTGCGGATGCCGGTGTAGGGGTGAGTAAAGCGTAAAACGTGATGCGTAAATGATAGGGGTGCGTTTCATTTCAGTAGAGACCCTAGACCTCGGAGGTCTCTGCCGAGCTTG
>CAYMWP010000088.1:0-19558 GCA_964393895.1 uncultured Anaerolineales bacterium
AGTGGGACGCTGTCCCATAAAACCATTGAAAAACCTGGTTTTTTCAGTGGAGTCAGGACAGGATTTCCACGAAACCTCGAAAGTGTAAAGGAGTTTTCATCTCTTGGAGGGCGAAGGTGAACCAAAGATCCATTCGTGATCGAGGATTGGCGTCTGAATCGCGCTGTATGGGCGTGCGCAATGCACACTCCTCTTGGTCTTGGGGTTGTGCATTTTACCGTTTACAGACCTGTTTTTACCTGGTATACTGAAAACAGGGATCAAATAACTGTCCCATTTGGCTAGATTTGTCAGTCAAGATCTGCCGGGGAACCTAATTGCCTTACCAGGGGCACACGACCTTTTTACAATAGTGGCTCTGAACCTCAGGTTTCTTGGTGATCCTCTCGGTCATTGTCGCAGGGATCAGCGCTGTTGCTTACTTGGCAAACTTTTATACCTGTGGTATAATAGCGATACATCGCAAATATCCTCAGTATATTCCAAAGAAACAGGGTCGTTTCTCTCTTTTACTAGCAGGCAGTGATTGGAGTAACCCCTTGATCCTTAGCGATAAAGCCTATAACCTTATTAAACACAAGATAGTCACTTTGGAACTGCCCCCTTCTTCCCTCATTGACGAACAACAACTAACGGAAGAGTTAGGTATTGGCCGTACCCCCGTGCGCGAAGCCCTGCGTCAATTGGCGGCGGAAAAGTTGGTGACCATTGTCCCGCGCCGGGGCACCTTCGTGGCCGACATCAGCATCACGGATCTACAGCAGTTATGGGAGGTGCGTTGGGAATTGGAGGGGCTGGCCGCTCGCCTGGCCGCTAAGCGGATAGACAGGCGGCGTCTGGAGCAAATGAAAGCCCTGTTCGATGATTTCGACGCGGTGGTGGACGAGGGCGGCAGCAAGGCTTTCATGGACATTGATAGTCGTTTTCACAACTTGCTTTACCGGGCCACCCACAACGAGTTCCTGGAGGATATTCTCGACCGGCTGTACACGCTGAGCGCGCGGTTGTGGTACATGTCTCTGGACAGGGTTTCCCATCAGGTGGTGAGAGAAGCTATTGAGGAGCATGCAGAAGTCATTAAGGCTCTGGAAAAGGGAGACGCCGAGGAGGCGGAACGCGTTATACAGAGGCACATAGCCACGTTTCAGGAGCAAATGAGGGCAGCCTTGTGACAGCAACGGATTGCGTTTTTTGCTCGTAGCTGTTTAGGTGCCCGGCATCGATGAAAATGGCATCTGGTTGCCATTGAAAGAGCCATTTTCGAGTGCAATCGTGCAAGTGCCGGGTGCCTCGAAAACCTGAATGGGCCAAGTACAGACTGCCGTAAATTCGTGCCGGGTTTTTTACACCCACACTGGCCTAGAGCCGGTGTGGGGGCACTTTTCGGCCAATTTGTGGGTCTAGCGCCGCCTCTTCTATGGCTGAGAATCAGCCCGCGGTGCGGGCCGGCAAAGCGAAACGAATCTATGCATCGCTGTACTAAGGTTGAGCAGTTACTTTTGTCCTTGAACAACTTGAACGGCGAAGGTGTCCCTTCTGGGGCTAACAGGGAAAGTCGGTGAGAATCCGGCGCTGTCCCGCAACTGTGAACCAGTCGGATAGTCAGACTGGCAAGCCAGAGCACCGGCCTTCGGTTGAATCTGGGGTCTCCGAGGAGAGTGAGCAGATCATGGTATGAGTGGACGAGCCAGTCTGCACTCATTCTGTGGCTGCTCTTTTTTGTTTCTAGGTGGAGGTTCCAGCTACTATTCGCTCTGATACTACAGATGCTGTTCCTAGGAGTGATGACACGAAGATCAAGTTAGATACATCAGAGAGAGGAGGTGACTATAGCGGCATAATTGTTCCAACCGTTCCATCGAAAAATTTCACGGATAAACACTAGACACAGGAGGAGGATAAACAAGATGAAGAGGGTAGGTTATAGCTTGTTGGTTTTGATGGTCGTTGGAGGGCTTGTATTGACCGTTGCTGGTTGTAAACCCGCCACGCCTGAGCCAACAGAGGAACCAACAGAAGAGGTAGCCGCAGAGGAAGTCTTCAAGCTGGGTGTGATGGGGCCGTTCAGTGGGCCTGCCGCTCGCACCGGTGAAGAGTTCAAGGGTGCCGTCGAGATGGCCTTTGAGGCCATTGACTACCAGATCGGCCACTACAAGATCGAGCTGGTGTGGATAGATTCGCAGTCCGACCCGGCCAAGGCGACCGAGGCCTACGAGGAGGCCGTCGTCCAGAAGGGCATCCAGGCCGGCCTCGTGAACTGGCACAGCTCGGTGTCAGTGGCCGTTATGGAAGTGGCGGCCAAGCACAAGATCCCCCACTTCTTTGCCCTGGGTGCTGCCGACACGGTCAACTTGACCTGGCAGTCGGATCCGGACAAGTACTTTTATTGGGTCGGCAAGGGCTGGCCCGAGCCGGGGCTGCTCACCGTCAGCTACGTCCAGGCCCTCGAGAACGCCATCGAGGAGGGCCTCTGGGAGCCGGAGGCCAGGACGGCTTTCGTCTGGGGTGAGGAGACCGACTGGGCCCGCAGCTTTGCCGGGGGCATGAAGGTACAGCTAGAGGATGCTGGTTGGGAGATCGTGGGCGAGGAATACTTCCCTCTCGACCAGACCGAGTTCACCCCGCTGCTGACCAAGGTGAAGGGTATGAACCCGGCCATATTCGCCGGCACCGGCTCAGCGGCCCCCCTGTACTCCGCGCTGATCAAACAGGCGGATGAGGTGGGTCTGGAGAGCATGATCGTCGCCGATGGCCTGGGCTGGGTGGGCGAGTGGTACGATCTGACCGGAGATTCGTCCAACTATGTCATTGACCAGATCCCCGAATGGGCCACCGCGGAGGGCCTGGCCTTTGCCGAAGCGTTTGAGGAAAAGTACGGCATCGTCGCCAGCACGGCGGCGGCAGGGCTCGTTCACGACTATGCCAACTTTTTCATCGAGATCGCCCAGGCCGTCTACGAGGAAGAGGGCGAGCTGACCACCGAGAACCTGGCGGACTTTGCCAAGAACAAGGTGCTGACGGGCGAGTTCGCCTACACCGACGGCATCGTGATGCAGCGCTACCAGTACTCGCCGGAGACGAACCCCGACCCGATCGTCGGCAAGGGCTACTGGATCTTTCCCGTGCTCCAGTACTTTGAGGGCGACGGCAAGATCATCTTCCCGCCCGAGTGGGCCGAACAAGAGTTTGCCCCCAAGGGCGCAGAGATCGTAGATGTGGAACAGCCAGAGGCGGAGGAGGCCACCGAGACCTTTACGCTAGGCGTGATGGGGCCGTTCAGCGGGCCCAACGCCCTTACCGGTGACCAGTTCAGGGGCGCGGTCGAGCTGGCGATGGAGGCCATTGACTACCAGATCGGCAAGTACAAGATCGAACTGGTGTGGATCGACTCCCAGTCCGACCCGGCCAAGGCGACCGAGGCCTACGAGGAGGCCGTTGTCCAGAAGGGCATCCAGGCTGGCATCCTTAACTGGCACAGCTCGGTGGCGGTGGCCTGCATGGAGGTGGCGGCCAAGCACCAGATCCCGCACTTCTTTGCCCTGGGTGCCGCCGACACGGTCAACTTGACCTGGGAATCCGATCCAGACACCTACTTCTACTGGGCCGCCAAGGGCTGGCCTGAACCCGCACTGCTCACCGGCCTCTACGTCGACGTCCTCGAGGATGCCATCGCACGGGGTATCTGGGAACCGGAGGCCAAGACGGCCGCCCTATGGGGTGAGGAGACCGACTGGGGCCGCAGCCTCGTGCAGGGTATGAAGGAGCAGTTCACGGAAAACGGCTGGGAGATCGTGTCCGAGGACTATTTCCCCCTCGACCAGACCGAGTTCACGCCGTTGCTCACAAAGTTAAAGGGCTTGGAACCGGCCGTGTTCGCGGGCACAGGCTCGGCGCCCCCGCTCTATTCCTCCCTCATCAAGCAGGCGGATGAGGTGGGTCTGGAGAGCATGATCATCGCCGATGGCCTGGGCTGGGTGGGCGACTGGTACGATCTGACCGGCGCGTCGTCCGACTATGTCATCGACCAGATCCCCGGCTGGGCCACCGACGAAGCCAAGGACTTTGCCCAGGCGTTCGAGGAGGAGTACGGCTTCACGCCCAGCACGTCGTCGGCGGGACTGTGCTACGACTACACCAACATGTTCATAGCAATCGCTCAGCAGGTCTACAAGGACACGGGCGAGCTGTCCACCGAGACGCTGGCCGACTTTGCCAGGAACCAACTGCAGACGGGCCAGTGGACCTACACCGACGGCATCATCATGGAGGAGTACGAGTACACGCCCGAGACGTCGCCCGATCCTGTCGTTGGTGAGGGCAAGTTCATCTTCCCCGTGCTCCAGTACTTTGATGGCGAGGGGAAGGTCATTTATCCGCCCCAGTGGGCTGAGCAGGATATGCAGCCCAAGCCATAGGGAGAGTAGTTGACTTACAGATCAGGTTGAGCGCCGATCGAGTTGATTGTCGGTCAACCTGATCGAGGTCAAGTTCGACCGCGGGGGTGGTGGGCTTTACTGCCTGACCAGGAGTCTTGGCAAAGCGTTCAAGCAAGCTCACGCTGAAGGCTCGTGACAAGGCCTGCCACCCCCGCCCACAAGAGAGCGGGGCGCAATCATCCATCTGTATATAGCCTCGATCCCTAGTCGTACCCAGGAGGTGACCGTAGACGATGTTACAGACACAAAGCGTAGTCAAGAGATTCGGTGGGCTGACGGCGGTCAACCGTGTGTCAATGACTGTCAAAGATGGCGAGATCTATGGTCTGATCGGACCCAACGGCGCCGGCAAGACGACGTTCCTCAACTCGATTGCCGGGACTTACAGACCCACCAGTGGAAGCGTGACCTTTGCGGGCGAGGACACCACGGGCGCATCAGCCGACGCGATGTGCAGAAAGGGCATGGCGAGGACGTTCCAGATCCCCCTGCCCTTCCCGAAACTGACCGTCCTGGAAAATGTCCTGGTCGGCGCTATCTTTGGAGCGAGCCACGACCATACGCATTCGCCGGAGGAACGGGCCGAAGAGGCGCTCGAGTTCGTTCGATTTCCCTTGGCCTATGACACACCTGCCAACCACCTGAACACGGTGCAACTCAAACGGCTCGACCTGGCCCGGGCGCTGGCCTGTGGCCCCAAGCTCCTCCTGTTGGACGAGTTGGCGTCTGGCCTGACGCCGGGAGAGCAGGATGCCCTGATGGCTCTGGTCAAGCAGATCAGGGATACGGGGATCACCATCATCGTCGTCGAGCACATTATGCGGGTGATCAAAGGCATCTGCGACGAGGTTATGGTCATCGAATATGGGACACAGATCGCCGAGGGCACCCCGGACGAGGTCCTGAACGATCCCAAGGTCATCAAGGCATATCTGGGAGAGTAAACTTGATCGTTAGAAGAGATCAGATTTTTTAGAAAAATCTGGTTTCTAGTAAAGGAGGCTCCGTTGCTTCAGCTAAAGAACCTCGACGCCAGTTATGGCTTTCTTCAAGTCCTGTGGGATATATCGCTCCACGTTGATGAAGGGGAGTTTGTGGGGCTGATAGGGCCTAACGGCGCCGGCAAATCAACGACGTTAAAGAGCATCATTGGGCTGCTGACCCCCAAGGATGGAGAGATACTGTTCGAAGGTCAGTCCATCGGCCCCCTGCCGGCCTACCAGGTCACCCGGATGGGCATCAGCTACATCTCGGAGGCCCTCAATTTGTTCACCGACATGTCGGTGCGCGACAATCTGCTCCTGGGCGCATATTCCATCAAGGATAAACAGACCCAGTTAGAGACCCTGGATTTTGTGTTTGGGCTTTTCCCGCGTCTGAAAGAGCGCGAGGGGCAATTGGCCGGCACGATGAGCGGCGGCGAACGCAAGATGCTGGCCATCGCCCGTGGCATGATGGCAAAACCTCGGCTGATGCTGGTGGACGAACCATCGCTGGGCCTGGCCCCTCACCTGGTCACCGACGTCTTTAACTCTCTGCGAAAGCTACAGAAAGCGGGAGTCACCATCCTGATGGTCGAGCAACGTGTGAACGCCACGTTGGAGGTCGCCGACAGGGCATATGTCCTGGAGAATGGCAGGGTTGCGTTGCAGGGGACCAGCGACGAGCTCACGGCGCACGAGCACGTTCGTTCGGCCTATATAGGTGTCTGAGCCTGATCGTTTCCCAGGCTCATAGCCCCCTTCCCAGGGGGTGTTTTGGCAAGGTATCGTCAAGATCTAGCCTTGCCCAGGGAGGATAACTATGCAGAGGACAACTTCATTTGGCAGTGTGATTGTGGAGAGGATCACTGGAAACCCGGCCGCCTCGGTCGTGATGGTCGGTTCTCTGGTGTTGGCCGTGGTGATCGGCGTGTTTGGCGGCGCGGCCCAGCTCGTCAACGCCGTCGTGACCGGCGGTATGTGGGCCCTGTTGGCGGTTGGATTGGCGCTGATCTTTGGCGTGGCGAACGTCCCCTACTTTGCCCACGGGGAGTCCTTTATGATTGGGGCATACGTGGCCTTTTTTGTGTTCGACCCGATAAAAACCTACCTCCAGGATAACTCGAATCCACTTCTGTTCGCCTTGGGGCCTTTTGCCGCCGTATTGGCGGCAGGAGTCGTCGGGTTTGCCTTGGGCGTGGGTCTGGAGAGGCTTTTGTTCTATCCTCTGAGGCAAAGGACCAAGGCGGGGGAGTGGGTCATGAACGCCTTCCTGCTGACGTTGGGGATATCGTTTGTAATTATCAACGGAACGACGCTGGTGCTGGGCCCGAACTTTCAGGGGATTCCTTACTATTGGGCCGTGGACCCGCTGGAACTCGAATCCTTAGAGGTCAGAGTCACCGTCGACCGGCTCGTCTCTTTTGGCATCGCGATTATCACGATCGTTGCCCTCTGGTTCTTTTTGCGGCGCACCCGTATCGGCCGGGCCATTCGAGCGGTCGCCCAGGACGAGGTTGGCGCCCAACTGGTGGGCATCAACCTCAACTTTGTCTACGTTCTGACTTTTGGCCTGGCCACTGCCACGGCGGCCATAGCGGGCGCCAGCCTGCTTTCCATCTTCCAGGCCTATCCGACCGTGGGACTCATACCGCTCTACACCGCCTGGTATGTGGTCATTCTGGCTGGGCTGGGGAACGTGGCCGGAGCTATCGCCGGTGGTTTTATCGTGGCCCTGCTCCAGACGGCGACGCAACAGTGGGTGGGTATCGGCTGGGCAAACGTGGTCCCCATCGCCGCGATGGTTCTGGTGTTGCTCATTGTGCCCTCAGGCATCTTTGGCTCTGAGGTCAAGGGCGTCCAGGAACAGTAAGTGAGAAACCGGGTTTTTCGGAAAAAACCTGGTTTCTGAGCGCGTAAAGGAGTATAACTATGGCATCAACACAGGCTGCAAAAGGCAATCGTTCCGCTTGGGATACTATTGTAAGAGGATTGGAGGCCGTTGGCATCAAGCCCCTGGGCGCGGTCTCGCTGGTGGTACTGGCCCTCCTGCCCCTGGTCCCGCCCTTTAACCAGGAGCACATGATGCGGTGGCTAATTATGGGCGCATATCTCGCCGCCCAGGCGGTCGCCTTTGACTTTACGAGCGGTTACATCAACGTGGTCAACTTTGGCTTTGCCGCGTTCGTGGGGCTGGGAGCCTATACCTCGGCCATCCTGGCCAACGACACGCCGTTGTTGATCGTGCAACTGGGCATCTCTCCCTGGATCGGAATGTGGATCGGCGCGCTCGTGGCCGGATTGTTGGGCCTGGGACTGGGAGCGTTGACCCTGCGGTTGCGCGGCATCTTTGCCGCTTGCCTGGCCTGGTTCGTGGGCATTGCCCTCATGGGGACAGCGCGTAACACGATGAGCTTGACTCGAGGGGCACTGGGCCTGCATCCTCCCCGGCTGCTGGAAACAACGAGCAACCTGCCCTACTTTTACATCATCCTTGTCATGTTGCTAGTGGTCTATGTCACGCTGAGGCTGGTGACCAGGACGCGCATGGGGCTGGCTTTCAGGGCTATCGGCCAGAACATTGACGCCGCCCGGGCCTCCGGGATCAACCCGACCAGGTACCGCGTGATCAACTTTGCGCTCTCCTGTTTCTTTGCCGGCTTGCTGGGCAGCTTTTACGCCCACTATCTGGCCTCGCTGACACCCGATACGGTCATGCACACGTCCAAGACGGTGGAGGTGCTGACCATGGTCTACATCGGGGGGCGCGGGAGTATGTGGGGGGGCATGGCCGTCGCGTTCCCCTTTGTCTTTCTCATGAACTATCTCAGATCCAACCTGGAGGATCTGCCGGGCTTGCACCTGGTGATCTTTGGCGTGGTGATGATCCTGGTGATGATCTATTATCCAGGGGGATTCGCTGCTGTTTACGACAGCGTGGCGACGTGGTTCAAGGGACGGCTGACCGGCGAGCGGCGCACCTAGCAGCACGCCATCGAGCCATCCCAACGCCCGGTTGCCAAATCGCTAGACCCCAGGAGGCTAGGGCAATGAACCTTGTGGACGTTATAGGCTGGCTGGGCGCTGCGTCGCTTCTCGCAGCTTATGCTCTGGTCTCTACCAAAAAGCTGGAAGGAAACTCGATAGCCTATCAACTGCTCAACCTGGCAGGGGGCATCTTCTTGGTCATCAATTCGTCCTACTATGGAGCTTATCCCTCTGTGGCCGTGAACGTCGTGTGGATAGGAATTGCGATCTATGCGATGACCAGTGTAGCCCGGCGAAAGTCCGCCCGCAATTGAATTGCGCTCCGGATTTCGCGTGCGACCACGCAACCGCGGCTGTGGCGTTGCCAACCCTGGGGAAGAAAACCCTAAAGGTTTTCCGAAACCTTTAGGGTTTGGCAAGTACCCCGAAATATTGAAAAAGATACCCACCCCCGCCTGGGGTGAGAAAAAGTGCTCGGGAGCACGTATGACCTCGTTTGCAGTTGATGAGGAATTCCTAACTCAGACTCTGGTTGATTTGGTGCGCATTGATTCGCGCAATCCGTCGCTGGCCTCTGACGGCCCGGGCGAAGCGGTCATTGGAGAGTACGTGGCGGGCGCGCTGGCCAAGCTGGGATTGGATGTGACCACGCACGAGTATGAACCTGGGCGGGTGAATATCGTCGGTATCTTGGAGGGAACGGGCGGTGGTCGTTCTCTCCTTTTCAATGGTCATCTGGATACAGTGGGCGTCGAGGGCATGGAGGAGCCATTTTCTGCCGCCATCCGTGATGGCAGATTGTATGGTCGTGGCAGCCAGGATATGAAAGGAAGTCTGGCAGCGATGATGGCGGCAGTAAAGGCATTGATTGACGCCAAAATCTCGCTGGCAGGCGATGTGATGATGACGGCGGTCGCTGATGAGGAATACCTCAGCAGCGGCACAGCGGACATTGTGAAACATTACACGGCTGACGCAGCGATTGTGGCCGAACCTACAGACTTGGCGATCTGTCGGGCGCATCGTGGCTTTATCTGGTACAACGTGGAGACGATTGGTCGAGCTGCACATGGAAGTCGTTACGACGAAGGGATTGATGCCAATATACGTATGGGACGTTTCTTGGCCGAGTTGGACGAGTTGGAGCAAGTGTTGCGCCAGCGTCCGCCCCACCCATTGGTTGGGCCGCCGTCACTGCATGCATCCATCATTGAAGGTGGCACGGAAATGAGTATCTATGCCGCCCACTGTCTGCTGCAAGTCGAACGGCGCACTATACCTGGTGAGTTGGAACCCCAGGCAACACAAGAGCTACAGGACATCATTGATAAGCTGTCTAAAAAGGATCCTACTTTCAGAGCTACTGTCAAACCATTCGTCGAACGCTCACCCTTTGAGATTGAGGCAAACGCCGACATCGTGCGTATCGTAGAGGCGGCCGCCGCCAAACGGCTTGGCAAAGCTCCGATGCACGCCGGTGCTACTTTTTGGACGGACGCCGCCCTTTTGGCCGCCGCCGAGATTGATACGATTTTGTTGGGGCCAGTGGGGCGCGGCCTGCACTCTGCCGAGGAGTGGGTTGATCTAGCTTCGGTTCTGGACCTGGCCCACATCTTGGCGGAAACGTCAGTGAGTTTCTGCAATTCCTAATTCGAGACCATCAGAGGACGAAAGCTATGAGCGTTACCGGGCTAGGCTTGTCTGAGGCAGAGCACAGCGAACTCGTCGCACTCTTACAGCGGCTCATCCAGTTCCCAACCGAGGATCCGCCAGGACGTGAGTTAGAACTGGCTCGCTTTGTCCACGACAAACTGGTGGCTAGCGGTATCACGTCAGATCTGATCGAATTTCAACCTGATCGTGCCAACGTCGTTGCGCGTCTCAAAGGACGAGGGGAGCGTCCTGGCCTGGTCTTTTCCGCCCATTTCGATACGTTACCGGCAGGCCAGGGCGACTGGCGGTTTCCTCCCTTTGAGGGTCAGATCAGCGATGGCCGAGTCTATGGGCGTGGTGCATCTGACATAAAGAGCGGAATGGCGGCTATGATCGCAGCGGCGCGGCGGCTTGCGCGGGAGGAGTTGCCGCTCAAGGGTGATTTGATCCTGGCCTTTAGCGCCGGTGAAAGCTCAAACCTTCTCGGGGCCAGACAGATGCTGTTGGACGGCAGCCTGAAGGGGGCTGGCGCTCTTTTGGTCGGCGAGCTTTCCTCCCTCAAGATACTCATTGCCGAAAAAGGAGCGCTATGGGTCAGGGCGATTGCGGAGGGTACACCGGGCCACCCGTCCGGTGCTGTCGCCGCTCACGGCGCTGGCGACAATGCGATCCTCAAGCTGGTCAATTTCATCAACCGGCTTGGAGACTTTGGACCCCAGGTGCCCGTACATTCACTGTTGGGCGAACCGAGCCTCAGCGTTGGAACTATCACGGGCGGCTCTGCGATCAATATGACCCCGGACCACGCCGAGTTGGGGCTTGATATTCGATACTTGCCGGGCATGTCGGCGGAGGACATACTCAGCGAGTTGCGGGTATTGGCTGGTTCGGACGGATGTCGTTTATCCGCAATCACTTTCGAGATACTTGACGATAAGCCACCCATTGAGATTCCGTCTGATCATCCTTTCGTCCGCCTGTGTCGGGAATCTTGCCACTCGGTCCTGGGGGAGGCCCCCCCGCTCGATGGGGTGTCCTATTTTTCTGACGCGGCGATACTCAGCCCTGCCCTGGGCCTACCCTGGGTCATCATTGGGCCTGGTGAGATCGGCATGACCGGCCAGCGTGACGAGTATGTGTACGTGGACAGGTTAGTCGCTGCCGCAAACATCTATGTGCAGATCGCGCTGGACTTTTTACTGAACTAGGTTTGTTAGGTATCCTCTCATTGGGGAAAGAGAGGCAAGCTGCAACTTGCCCTAAAAGGTATGGAGATGACATTTGCCCAATTACTCACTTTGGAGCAGGTCGAACGCGTTCACGAGGCGTCGCTCGAGATCCTGGAAAACGTCGGCCTGCTGGTACGTAACGAGAAAGCGCGAGGGCGCTTTGCTAAACACGGTTGCCGTGTGGATTCGGAAACCCAGATCGTCACGTTCCCCCGCGCGGTAGTAGAGCGCTGCCGCGCTGCCTGTCCCCCAACCTTCACGCTGCACGGGCGCGACTCTCATTACGACCGCACGATCCCTGACGACGGCCCGCTGGTTTCCACCAGCAGCGCCGCTCCGAACGTCATTGACCTAGAGATGGGCCAGGAGCGACGGGCCCGCTCGGATGACATCGCCTGCATCGCCCACCTCGTCAACGAGCTATCGGGCTACGATGTTTTACAGGTTGCGACCACGGCCGACGACGCGCCGCCGGGTCAGTTTCACCTCTCGCGCTTTTACCCGGCGTTGAAAAACTGTCTCAAGCCGGTGACGTGCAGCGCCCCCAACGCCGAGGAGGCCGACAAGGTCTTTCGCCTCGGCTGCCTGATCGCCGGGAGTGAGGAGGCATATCGGGCGCGTCCGTTCATAACGTACATGTGTTGCCCCCTCATCTCGCCGCTGACGATGGACGTTGGTTCGACCGAGATGTTGATGCACTTTACCGAGGAGCAATTGCCCAGCTATACGTACATTGTGCCCAACGCGGGCGTGACGGCTCCCTTCACCCTGCTGGGGACGCTGGCACAATGCAACGCCGAGTTCCTGGCGCACGTCGTGTTGGTACAGGCGACACATTCCGGTACCCCGCTCATCTACCAGACCCTGCCGACGGCGGCCGACATGCGCACCGCCGCTTACGCGACGGGCGGTATTGAGACGGGCATCCTCACGATGGGCTGTGCGCAGATGGCGCGCTACTATGACGTGCCCTGCGGCGCTCTCGTCGGATTGCCCAATGCCAAGGTCAACGATGCGCAATCGGGTTTCGAGACCGGGATGTCCGCGCTGGCCGCTGTGCTGGCCGGGGTAGACTTTGTCAGCATCGGGGGCGTGCTGGACGCGCTGATGTCATTCGACTTTGCCAAGGCGGTGATTGACAACGAGATCGCCCTCATGCTCAAGCGCGTCAAGCGAGGCTTTGAGTTCAGCGAGGAGAATCTGGCGCTCGGCGTGATCGCCGAGGTTGGCCCGGGCGGGATGTTCATGGACACGCTCCACACCCTCGAGCGCATGCGGACCACTGCCCTGTTGCCCGAGATCGCTGACCGTCGCCCGCGCCAGGAGTGGGAGGCGGATGGCGCCCTCGACGCGCAAGCGCGCGCTATGCGGCGCGTGCGCGAGATCCTGACGGGCGACAACCCGGCAGTCTTTTCACCCGACGTGGACGCGCGGATTCGGGCCGAGTTTGAAGGACTGGTCGTGGGAGAGGCGGTGGCCTGGGGTGGGGGGGGCGGTGCTGGATAGGCTGCTGGCTTGAGCCGCCGGATGTTGTTTATCCGCGTTTCTTTTATGGAGGTTTTGGATGGGGCGTGTGTTCGTTCCTACTGACGAGACGTTTCCCCGTACGGCCGACGCCGTCGTCATCGGCGGCGGTATCGTCGGTGTGGCGACGGCGTTTTGGCTTTGGCGGGCCGGGCTGGATACGGTGCTGGTCGAGATGCGTGATGGCCTCTCGACCTTGACCACGCCGGAGTCTATCGAGAGTTTCCGCGCCCAGTTCACCGAACCGGCGATGTCGGAATTGGCGGTTGCCAGCATCGCGATGTTTGAGAACTTTGCTGACATAGTCTCCATCTCGGGCTATGACATTTCTCTTCGCCATCAGGGCTATCTCTTTGTCACCGACGACTCCGAGATGACCAATGACGTGAGGTCGGCTGTGGAAAAGCACCACAAGTTAGGCGTGACCGATTCCGAGTTCCTCACCGGCGACGAGGCGCGCGCTCGCTTTCCCTATCTCTCCGATAGCGTGGTGGCGGCCACTTTCCGCCAGCGGGATGGTTGGCTCTCCACCCACGAAGCGACCCAGGGCCTTGCCAAGGGGAGCAGTGCCCGTTTTCTGGTGCGCACCAGGGCGACCGACGTTTTGCAGGACGCGCAGGGTGTGTGCGGCGTCGAGACTGATCGAGGTACCATTGCCACCCGCGCGGTGGTCAACGCCGCCGGGCCTTTTGCTGGTCAGGTGGGCCAGATGGTCGGGCTCGACCTGCCGCTGGAGCCGGTGCGCCGCCAGAAGGTCTTTATCTCGCCCAAGCCGCAGATCCCCCAGGATGCGCCGTTGACCATTGATCTGGTGCGCGATGCGTACTGGCGGCCCGAGACAGGTGGGGCGTACATCGCCTGGGTGGATCCCGACGAACCGGTCAACCAGCAGCCCTCCGAAAGCCCACCCACCGATCCACACTTTGCCGCCATTGTCCTGGAAAAACTGGTAAACCTGACACCCTTCTGGGAAGAGGTCGCGATGGGCTTGAAAAAGACCGACGTTCATCCCAGCGCCGGATACTATGTCTACACGCCCGATGACCAGCCGCTCATTGGGCCGACGCCCAAAGTGCCCGGTTTCTATCTGAACTGTGGTTATTGGGCCGGCGTGATGCTCTCCCCCGAAGCGGGCAAGCGGGTGGCCGATCTGGTCACCGGGGCGATGGATCCCCAGGATAACTCTCTGCGCCCCACGCGCTACGAGGAGGGGATCGTCGTCGAGGGGGATAGCTTCCTGCGGGGGCGTCGCTAGACCTGAGAACGCGTATTCGCAGGATTAACGGATTGGCCAGTGAGAAACCAGGTTTTGCTACTTTTTACAGACTGTACACTGGCAAATTACGATTTTCTTTCCCCGAGTCTTTGATAAGGAGGTAGGGTGATGAATGTCCAAATTCCTTACGGTCGGAGTGTGCTGGAAGTAAAAGCACCCGAAAGCCAGGTGGTAGGAGTTCGTGTCCCGCGTGCCATGCCGCCGGCGCCCGACCCCGACGTGCTGCTGCGTCAATCCATCGCCTCTGGTATGAAAGAGCGCGACATCGCGGCCAAGGCGGTGCCTGGCGCGAGAGCGTGCATCGCCATCACCGACCGTACCCGCAGCACCCCGAACAGTCTCGTCGTGCCCGTCCTGCTTGACCAACTCAACGCTTTGGGCGTGCCCGATCAGAACATTACCGTGATCAGCGGTGGAGGGATGCACGCGGCGGACAGCCGGGAGGACCTCGTGCGCACCGTGGGTCGGGCCGTGTTGGATCGTGTGGAGACCATCACCAACGAGCCGGACAACGACGCCGCGATGGTCAACCTGGGCACGACCGACATTGGCACCCCCGTGGAGGTACACCGCTGCTTTGCCGAGGCGGACATCAAGATCGGGGTCACCAACGTCAACCCATGTATGCTGTCCGGTTGGGCCGGCAGCGGCAAGATCGTCATGCCCGGCGTCTCCAGCCGGCGCAGCATCTATCACAACCACAAGCAATTCGTCGAGATCTTGATAGAGTTGGGGTGCGCTTCTCTGCTGGGCATCATGCCGCCCGCAAACCCGGTCCGCGCCGACATCGAACAGTGCGCCACCGTCAGCGGGATAGATATGGTGGTCAACAACGTCCTCGATTCGCAGCGCCGGTTGGTGGAGGTATTTTGCGGCGAGCACGTCGCGGCCCACCGGAGCGCCGTGGCCCTGATGTTGCCCAACGTCGAAGTGAGCCTCCCGCAGGCAGTGGACGTAATGATCGCCGGGGTGGGCGACCCGGCGTTGGAGGTCAGCCTGTTCCAGGGCGGGTCCCGGGTCTGCGGCGGGGTGGATCGCTACCTCCGGCCTGGCGGCACGCTGGTCATGGTCAATGCCTGCGACGAGGGGATATACGAGGGGTTCGAGCACGAAGAATTCCGCGATTGGATGCGCCGCATGCCCACGCCCGCCGAGATCGGCCAGTTGGTCGAGGACGGCGAGATGGGCGGCGAGAAGGGATGCGTTCTGTTCACCTTCTCGTGGCTGTTGCACGAGATGGAGTGCCGCATCATCCTGGTCACCGATGGTATGACGGCCGCCGAGTTGCAGGAGGTTCACTTGGATCACGCGCCTGGCGCTGGCCTGCAACGAGCCGTCGAAGACGCACTGGGCGGTTACGCTGGTGGTGCTTCGATCGGCATTATGCCCTACGCTGGGCTCGTCCTGCCCACGCTGGCGACGAATGAATAAGAGAAACCGGTTTTTCTGTGAGCGAAGGCGCTCCTGCTTCACCCGGAGCGGCAAAAACCTGTTTCTGGAGGAGATATGTTACGCAACTGGAGCGAGTTTCTTTCGCCCGCTGACATAAAAGATATCCACGACACCAGTATGAGGGTGTTGGCCAACGTCGGCGTCTGCTTCCCTGACGACGAGGCGATAGCTATCTTTGAGAAACACGGCGTCAGAACCGAGGGGCACACCGTTTACCTCAGCGAGGGGCGGGTGATGAGCGCTGTGGAGACGGCCCCGGCGCAGTTCACCATCCACGCCCGCAACCCTGAGCGGAGCGTGACCGTGGGCGACGGCGAGCCGGTCTTTACGCCAGCTTACGGCGCGCCGTTCCTCGTGGATCCCGACACCGGCCAACGCGCGCCGACTCTGGAAGACTATCGCAATCTCGCGCGGTTGGCCCACGCACTGCCCAATATGGATATGATGGGCTACCTGATGGTCATGCCATCAGATGTGCCGGCGCATCAGGCTTACCTGCACATGCTGCACGCCGGCATGGTGCACTCGGACAAGCCGTTCATCGGCAGCGTCGAGGGCAAGGCCGGGGCGCGCCAGACGATGGAAATGGCGTCCATTCTGTTCGGTGAGGACGCCGCTTCGCTTATGGGGGAGCGAGCGGTGACCATTGGCGTCATCAGCAGCCTCACCCCGTTGGGCTATAGCGCCGAGATGCTGGGAGCCTTGATGGAGTACGCCCGCTGGCGGCAACCGGTTCTCGTCGCCGCGGCGGCTATGGGCGGCTCCACCGCCCCCATCACGCTGGCGGGCATGCTGGCGATGCAAAATGCCGAACTCTTGGCGGGCATCACCCTGACCCAACTGATCAACCCCGGCACGCCCGTCATCTACGGTTCCACGTCCACCAATACGGATATGAAAACCGGCGCGTTGGCCATCGGCAGCCCGGAAAACTCGCTGGTCATCACCGCCATCGCTCAGATCGCGCGCTATTACGGGCTTCCGTCCCGCAGCGGCGGCGCGTTGACCGATTCCCACAGCCCGGATGCCCGGTCGGGCTTTGAGTCTATGCACAACCTTCTGACTACTGTCAATAGCGGCATAGACTTTGTGCTGCACGCGGCCGGTATCCTCAGTTCATTTCTCGCTTTTTCGTACGAAAAATTCGTGATTGACGACGAGATGTGCGGTATGGTGCGTCGCTACCGGCGAGGGATCGCCGTTGCCCCGGAGACGTTGGCTTACGACGTGATCGCTGCCGTAGGCCCCGGCGGCAATTATTTGATGGAGTCGCACACCATCGAACGGTGCCGCAGCGAGTTCTGGCAACCGACGATTGGCGATCGGGAACCGATCAGGAACTGGATGACGGCCGGAAGACCGGATGAGGCGGCCCGCGCCAAAAAGCGTTGGCAAGAATTGCTGGCCGAGCACCAGGACCCACCGTTGGACAAGACGACGGCCCGCCAGCTACAGGCATTGGTGGAGGAGCACGCGTCCTGAAGCGGATACGAGAGGAGTATTTCTATGTTTAGCGAGTTTTTGTCGCCTGCGGAAATAGAAGAGATCCACAACGCGAGCATGAGGCTGCTGGCCGAGGTGGGCGTTCAATTTCCCGACGACGAGGCGCTTGAAGTGTTCAAGCAACACGGCGCCAAGACCGAAGGTCAGATCGTCTACCTCGAAGAAACGCAATTGATGGAGGCCCTGGAGACGGTTCCGGCGCAGTTCACCATCCATGGTCGCAACCCTGATCGAGACGTGATCGTCGGTGGCGGCGAGCCGGTCTTTGCGCCGGCCTATGGCGCTCCATTCCTGGTGGACGCGGATGAAAAACATCCGTACGAGATCGGCAAGCGCGCGCCCACAATGGAGGATTACGACAACCTGGCGCGGCTGGCCCACGCGTTGCCCAACCAGGATATGAGCGGGCACCTGATGGTAGAGCCGGGGGGCGTAGCTGCTCACTCGGCCCACCTCAACATGCTGTACTCTAACGTGGTGCATTCCGACAAGCCCTTCATCGGCAGCGCCGAGGGAAGAAGCGGGGCGCGTCACACGATGGAGATGGCGTCCATTCTGTTCGGCGAGGACGAGGTGCGTGAGCGGCCGGTGACCATCGCACTGATCAATAGCCTCAGCCCGTTGGGCTACAGCGGTGAGATGCTCCAGGCCCTGATGGAGTACGTTCGCTGGCGACAACCGGTCATCATCGCTGCGCTGGCTATGGCCGGTTCCACTGGCCCCATCACTTTGGCTGGCGTACTGGCGATGCAAAACGCCGAGCTTTTGGCCGGTATCGCCCTGACCCAACTCGCCAGTCCGGGCACTCCCGTCGTTTTCGGTTCCACCTCTACCAACGTGGACATGAAGTCGGGCGCGTTGGCCATCGGCGGCCCGGAGCTCGCGCAGATGATCGCCGCTCACGCGCAGTGTGCCCGTCACTATGGACTGCCCTCACGCAGCGGCGGCGCGCTCACCGATGCGAGTTGCCCCGATGCTCAGGCCGGCTTTGAGTCTATGCTCGGCCTGTTGACCACGGTCAACTGCGGTGTGGACTTTGTGCTGCACGCGGCGGGCATTCTCAGCTCTTACCTGGCCTTTTCCTACGAAAAGTTCGTGCTGGACGACGAGATGTGCGGCATGGTGCGCCGTTTCCGGCGGGGGTTCGCCGTCACTCCTGAGACGATCGCCTACGACGTGATCGCCGGGGTAGGCTCTGGCGGCAACTATCTCATGGAGATGCACACGGTCAAACGCTGCCGCACCGAATTTTGGCAACCCGATGTCTGCGACCGGAGTGGGCTGGAGGCGTGGATGGCTGGCGGCCAACAGAGTGCGGTCGCCCGCGCTCGCCAGCGTTGGCAAGAGCTGCTGGAGGAGCACGAGGACCCGCCATTGGATGAGACGACGGTGCGCCAATTGCAGACCTTTGTGGAGAAGCACTCGTCCTAACTGAGTCAATGTCGTATCTTGTTGGGTAATCGTTCAGGTGTACGTATGATTTTCACCGCAGAGCACGCAGAGAACGCCGAGGTTTCTCGTTTTTTATTCCTACGAGAAGCATTTGCATCTGACTCTGCGGTAAGAGAAATGGTCCTACCTGAACGCTTGCCTTGTTGGTTTGATCCTTGCACGTTGAGCAAGAATTTTAGCAGCTTCACAGAGAAAACCTCGGTGGATCTCTGTCCGCAAAGCCTCTGTGGTCTGTGTGTCAATTTTTGGTTCTGGCTTGTCCAGGTTAGGATTGACGAGAATAAATTAAGGAGGATACAATGTTAGTTGGCAAAAGAATGACGCCCAATCCCATCATCATCAAACCCACCGTCCCAATCGCAGAAGCCCTGGAATGGATGCGACGGGAAAAAGTACGTCGCTTCCCGGTGGTGGACAAAAAGGGCAAGTTGGTTGGCGTTGTCACCCGCTCTGACCTTCTTCACGCTGCACCGTCGTCGGTCACGTCCTTGAACATCTGGGAAGTCACCTACCTGCTATCCCAGGTGGAAGTAGAAGAGGTGATGACGAAAGAGGTGATCACTGTCAATGAGGACTGTCCTCTGGAGGAAGCAGCCCGCATCATGGCCGATAACAAGATCGGCGGCCTGCCGGTGATGCGTGACGGCGGGGATGGGAAACCTCCGATGGTGGTGGGAATTATCACCGAGTCCGATCTGTTCAAGGTCTTCCTCGAGATCCTGGGCGCGCGGGAGAAGGGTGTGCGACTGACGGTGCTGGCTCCTTACATCAAGGGTTCGCTGGCCCAGATCGCCTCAGCGATTACGGAACAGGGTGGAAACATTATGGCCCTCAACGTTTTTCTGGGCGAGGATCCTTCCAATTGGGGGTGCCATCTCAAGGTCACCGATATGAACAAGGAACAATTGGTGGAGGTAGTCAAACCTCTGGTAGTCGAAATCGTTGACGTTCGTGAAACCTAGATACTGTCTCACCAGGTGAGAAACCAGGTTTTTCGGAAAAAAGAAAAGATGACCCCACTGAAAAAACCAGGTTTTTCAATGGTTTTATGGGACAGCGTCCCAC
>CAYMWP010000089.1:0-19440 GCA_964393895.1 uncultured Anaerolineales bacterium
GTGCGCCAGAGCTTTTGTTCGTAGTTAGCCACGAAGCATCGCGGAGTGGCGTCCGAGACGGCACTCCATTTCATTCCGTGCCTTACTACGAACATTTACCATCGCCAAGTGCGAAAAACAGCCGCTTTCTTGCTGTAGCACGGGCACTTTATGCCCGTGCGGGCCGCTCCTCATCCAACGCCCGGCGGATCACGTGCGCCAGAGCTTTTATCTCAAAGGGCTTGTGGATCACATCCAGAAAGCCGGCCGCCCTCAGATCTTCCCCGACTTCATCTGCCGCGTAGCCGGTGATAGCCAGCGCCTTTAGGTGGGGATTCATCCTCCTCAGTTCCCGCACCAACGGTTTGCCCCCCATCTCTGGCATCACCACGTCGGTGATCACCAAATCCACCTCGCCTCGCTCCTCGTACGCCGCCAACGCCTCGCGTCCGTCCGTTGCCGTCAGCACCCGGTAGCCCAGCGATTCCAGCAGATCCCGGCCCGCCCTGAGCAACAGTTCGTTGTCCTCCACCAGCAACAGCGTTTCCCCCTGACCCTGTGGCATGGTCGAGGCTCGTACCTCCGCGCCCTCTTTTTTCACCGCAGAGACCGGTAGATAGATGCGGAAGGTGGTTCCCTTTCCCAGTTCCGTCTCCACACCGATGTAGCCTCCGTGCTGGCGGACGATGCCGTACACCTGGGCCAGTCCCAGCCCTGTCCCTTTCCCCACCTCCTTGGTGGTAAAGAACGGCTCGAACAGATGGGCGCGCACCTCGTCCGTCATTCCCGTTCCTGTGTCCGAGACGGCCAGGCAGACCCACACGCCGGGCCTCATATCCGCCACCGGCGGCGCCTCTCCAGGCTTGCTCTCCACTCTGGATAGTGTGAAGCGCAACTCTCCGCCCCCCGGCATAGCGTCGCGGGCGTTGAGCGCCAGGTTGGTCAACACCTGCTGCACCCGGCCAGGGTCGGCCTCCACCGTGAACGGGCCAGCGGGCTCTCCCGGCTCCACCTCCAGCGCCAGGTGGACGTTCTCCGGGATGGTGCGCCGCAGCACGTCGAGCACCTCCCCGGTGAAGGAGGCCAGGTCCAGCGGCCGGCGTTCGATCATGGCGCGGCTGCTGAAATCGAGGATCTGCTGCACCAAGTCGGCCGCCTTGTGCGATTCGGAGACAATAGTCTCCAGTTTCCGCACCAGACCCGGCGCCAGATTGGGCTGGCGCAAGCCCATCTGAGCGTAGAGGATGATGGTGGTCAGCAGATTGCGAAAGTCGTGGGCGATGCCGGCGGCCAGTTGACCCACGGCGGCCAACTGCTCCTGCCGCCGCAGTTGCTCCTCTATCCGCTTGCGCTCGGTGATGTCTAAACCCGTCCCGACCAGCCTGACGGGCCTGCCCGATTCATCCCTGTCCAGCCCGCCTTGAGCGTGCAGGACCCGGACTTGGCCATCGGTACGCACGATCCGAAACTCCATATCGTACGGCGCCGCGCCCGCGATAGCATCGTTGAGAACGGAAATCACGCGCTCCCTATCGTCTGCATAGACATGCTGGGCGAATTCCTCCATAGTGATGGAGCCCGCATAACTGTCCTCGTATTTGTAGATCCGAATCATCTCCTCGGACACAGTAAACTCGTTGGTTTCGAGATCCAAAGCCCAGCTCCCAAGATGGGCAACCTGTTGAGCCTGTCTCAGATCTCTTTCGCTCTCCCGCAGGGCGCGCGTAGCCTGCAACGCCCCAGCCAACGCCTTGCGTTGGCCCTCCTCTGCTTGCCAGCGCTCGGTAAAATCCTCCACGACGCCGACCATGCGATAAGTTTCGCCATCATCGTCCTGGATCGGAAAGACGCGGTCCCTTACCCAGCGTATGGAGCCATCCGGCCACACGATCCGGTACTCGTTTTCGGTGGGCTGCCCTCGCATCTGCTTCTCAAAGGCCGCGGCCACACGCTGGCGGTCCTCCGGATAGACGTTCCTCATCCAGGCCTCAGGCTCGGTATAAGCATCCTCGATCGACTGGCCCCATAATTGTTCGTAGATAGGGGAGACGTATATCAACTCGCCGCTCTCGAGGTCCCTCATCCAAAAGACGTCGCGGGTGTTTTCCGCCATCTGCCGGAATCTCTCCTCGCTCTCCCGCAGGGCGCGCGTCGCCTGCAACGCCTCAGCCAGAGCTTTTTCCCTGGCCGCCAGGGCCTGGCGTTGCCCCTCCTCGGCCCGCTTGCGCTCGGCGATCTCTCGCTGGGCCGCCTCGTACAACCGGGCGTTCTCGATGGCGACCGCGGCCTGGGCGGCAAAGGCCTCGGCCAGCAGGACGTGCTCCTGGGTGTAGAATCCCGGTACGGTCTTGTCGAGAGCGATCATGCCGATCAACCGCTCCCCCACCAGCATCGGTACCCCTAACCAGGAGCGGATGCTGGCCGGGGCGTGGGGCTCGTGGCGGAACTCTTCGTACACGGCCGGCCCATCCTCCACGATGAAAGAGGCCCTGCGGCGCACCACCTCGCTGTTGGGATTATCCTCACCCACAGTGAAGGAAAGGCCCACGATCTCGGACAAGTTGGGGAAGCCGTGTCCTCCCACGATCTCCATCCGTTCTCCATCGAGCAACTGGACCGAGGCGGTGTCGTAGGGCACCACGTGCTGCAACTGCACCAGGATGTGCTCAATCACCGTGTCCCGCTCCAGGACGGTGGTCATGGCCAGGGCCGCCCCCCTCAACGCCTCCTGCTCCAACGCTCGCCGCTGGGTCTCTTCGTACAGCCGGGCATTGCGGATGGCAATGGCGGCCTGGGTGGCGAGCAGGCTCAGTAGCTCGGCGTCGGCAGGCAAGAAGATACGCGAGGCTTCTCCCTCGACGGTCAGCACCCCCAGGAAATCGTCTCCCCAGTAAACGGGCGCGCCCACCACGGCGGCGACGGGGAGTCCCTTATACTGGGACGCCCGCCCCTCCCAGGTTTGATAGTCCTTCACGATCAGCGGCTCCCCGGTCTCCCAGACCCGGCCGGAAAGGCCCTCGCCGCGCTGGAGGATGCTGCCCAGGGGCACCGGCTCCCGGCCAACGGTGGTGGCGAACTCTAGCGCGTCCTGCTCCGGGCGGTAGAGGTAGAGGCCGCCTCCCACCCCATCCAGCAACTCGACCGCCTGCGAAGCGATGGAATGAAGCAGCGCATCCAGGTCCAGTTGGGCCGCGATATCTAGCTCCACCTGGCGCAGGGCCTCCAACTGGGCCACGCGCCGGTGGATATCCTCGTACAGCCGGGCGTTCTCCACGGCGATGGCGGCGTGGTTGGCAAACAGGGTCAGCAATTCCAGGTCCGCCTCCGAAAAGCGGCGGCTCTCCACGCCGTGCAGCACGTGGAGCACGCCGGTCACCTGGCCCCGCCAGATCATCGGCGCGCTGAGCACGGCAGTGAAAGGCCGCTCCTCCTCGTAGTCTGCAGCCCGGCCGGGCCAGGTGCGATAGTCGTCAATGATCAGCGGTTCTCCCGTCTCGGCCACGGCGCCGGCCGCCCCCTCGCCGTACTCGAGCACCGTCCCGGTATAGTCGGCGGGGGTGTTGTAGCTGACCACGCAGCGCGCTTCCCTGCGCTCGGGGTCGCACAGGTACATCCCGCCGCCCGGAGCGCCCAGCAATTGGGCCGCCCGCTCGACGATGGTCTCTAGCAATGTGGGCAGATCATGATGGGCGGTGACGTCGAGTGCCGTGGCCTGGAGTGCGGCCAGCTCTTCCTCCACCCGCTTGCGCTCCGCGATCTCCCGCTGCGCCTCCCCGAACAGGCGCGCGTTCTCGATGGCGATGACCGCAGAGGCAGCCAGCCGCTCCATCAACGCCAGATCTACCGGCGTGAAGCGCTCTGTCGCCGTGTCCACCACCTCGATCACGCCGATCACACTTCCTTTAAAGCTCAGCGGGACGGCGAGGATAGAACGCAGCTCCAATCCAGTTGCCTCGTCCACGCCCGCAAAGTAACGACCGTCGGCCCGTGTGTCCGGCACGATCAGGCTTTCGCCTTGGGCAGCCACCCAGCCGGCCACCCCCGTCCCCGGCGCCAGCCGCCAGCCGCGCACCGTCTCCCCTCCCGGGTCGGTGACCTGCCAGCAGACCAATTCGTCCGTGGCCGGATCGAGCAACCAGACGGAACAAGCGGCCGCGCCCAGCAGGCGACGCACCTCCTCCAGCACGGTGACGAGTACCTGATCCAGGTCGAGCGTGGAGCTAAAGGCCTGGTCGGCGCGGTGCAGCAGGGCCAACTCCCGGCTACGGCGCTGCAGCGCTTGCTCCGCCCGCCGGCGCTCGGCCAGTTCCTGCCCGATGGCTCTGTGCAACTGGGCGTTCTCTAGGGCAGCGGCGGCGTGACCGGCAAAGGCGCGCAGGGCCTCGGCGTCGGCCTGGGAGAAAAAGTCAGGGGTGGCGCTATCCACGCTGAGAAAACCGACTATGTCACCGCGCACGACGATGGGCGCGCCGGCGTAGGAGCGCAGCCACGCCAGCTCCGGCGCATCTAGCCAGCCGGGATAAGAGGTCGTGTCTGGAATGACCACCGGCTCTACGGCGGCGAGCATGTGCTGCAGACTGCGCACCTCGTCGAGATTGAAAGTGACCGTGGAGACAAACTCCTCCGCTCCAAAACGCCCGTATCCACGCCAGCGGACGATGCGCACCTGGTCGCCCTCAATGAGCATGACGTTGGCGGCGTCGCTGGGAACGACGCGGCTGACCTGTTCCAGGATGCGGTCCAGCACCTGGTCGGGGTCGAGTGTGGCGGTGAGGGCGGCGGTCGCCTCCTCCAGGGCCTGGGCCAGGTCGCACTCCCGGCGCAGCTCTTGCTCCATCCGCTTGCGCTCGGTGACGTCTACAAAGGCCGACTGTACGGCCGGCGCTCCCCGGTACTCGATGCGGCTGGCGAACATCTCTAGCCAGCGCACTGTCCCATCCTTCCGGACACCACGGTAGTCGTAGCGGGGAGACGCCTGTTTCCCCTCCAGGCGAGCTAGAAAACGGTTCCAGACGAACTCGCGGTCCTCGGCGTGCACCAACGCCCTCACCTGCTCCGGTGAGAGGGCCATCAGTTCCTCGACGGTGTAGCCAGAGATCTGGGCAAAGGCGGCGTTGGCAAAGCGGATGCGAAAATCCTGAACGATGAGGATGCCCTGCAACGATTGCTCGACCAACGCGCGACACTGCTCCTCGTTCTCCCGTAACCGCCGCTCTGCCTGGTGTCTGTAGAGCGCCGTCTCCACGGTGGAGCGCAGCTCCCGCTCCTCGAAAGGTTTGACGATATAACCAAAGGGCGCGGTGGACTTGGCCCGTTCCAGTATCTCGTCGTCGGCGCAGGCGGTGAGATAGACCACCGGAACATCGAAACGGTCGCGCATCTGTCTGGCCGTCTCCACGCCATCCATCTCCCCCTTCAACTGGACATCCATCAGCGCCAGGTCAGGCCGCGCCGCGGCGACCTTTTCGAGCGCCTCCTGACCGGAACGGAGGATGGCCGGGACAGAGTATCCCAGCTCTTCCAGTATACGCTGCACGTCCCTGGCGACGCTCACGTCGTCCGCTACGATCAGTATCTTAATCTCGTCCATCCTGCTCGCTCCTGAAATAGGCGCTCTTCGTATCCTCTTGATGAATCGAAGGCTGGCTGGTGGGAAACCAGGTTTTTGTCGCTCCGCTTACGGCAATCGTAGGTTACACAAAAACCTGGTTTCTTTCCTCCATCGCTCCCAGCACCCGTCCCGGGGGCGGGCTTTGGTCAGAGACCTCACCCAACGATCTCGGCCGGGAGGCCAAGGCCGCCGTCGGTACTCATAACCAGTATAACTTGCTTTCTCTCCACGCGCAAGCCGACGCGAAGGCCCTGCCCGCGCTTGACAAATCGTGCAAACATCACTAAACTCAGAACATCGTTCCATACAAGCGCCCTCCCGCGCCGTGCGCCAATCAACAAGTCTCAGATCAACGTATCTCGAATCACAGGAGTGTCATGAACAGCGGATTCAAGCCACAATGCGTACCCCGTTATGGGCTTCTGACCGAGGATCAGATCCAAGAGATTCACCGGGCGAGCCTGGAGATACTAGAGACGGTTGGCGTTCGAGTGTCTCACGAGGAAGCGGTTCAGCTTCTGAGGGAGGCTGGATGCCGGGTCAAAGATGAGAACATCGTCCGGTTCCCCAACTGGCTGGTCGAAGAATGTATCCACAGCGCCCCTTCCCGCATCACCATATACGACCGGAGAGGGGAGGAGGCCATGCGGTTGGAGGGACGCAACGTCCACTTTGGGCTGGGAACGGATCTGATCAGCACAGTTGATTTGGAGACGGGCGAGACCCGACCTTCACGCTTGCAAGACGTGGTCAATGCAGCCACGGTGGCCGACTATTGCGAGGAGGTTGATTTTATCGCCTCCTTCGCTCTGCCGGGCGACGCGCCGGCCAACTCGATGTACGTCGAGTGCGCCAGGGCGATGCTAGAGCACTCGGTCAAACCGATCTTTTTCACCGCGGCCGGCAGGGAGGATCTGGCCGTCATCGCCGAGATGGCGGCGGTCGTGGCCGGTGGAAACGCTAGTCTGCGCGAACGACCTTTCCTGATCCACTACTCCGAACCGACGGCCCCGCTCACCCACTCGCGCGGAGCGGTGAGCAAGCTCTACTTCTGCGCGGAGAAGGGAATCCCCATCTGCTACACCCCCGGCGATATGCTCGGAGCCAGCGCCCCGGTGACGCTGGCCGGCGGCATCGTGCAGGCCAACGCCGAGGCTCTGAGCGGCATCGTCCTGCACCAGGTCAAGAGCAAGGGAGCGCCCATCATCTCTGGCTTTGGTATGGTCCCCTTGGATATGAAGACCGGCGTGTTCTCGTATGGCGCGCCCGAGTTTCGATTGACCAACTCGGCCTTTGCCGATATCTTTCACTACTATGGAATTCCCATCTGGTCAACCACCGGCAGCGACGCCCACTGCCTCGACGCGCAGGCCGCTATGGAACACGCTTTCGGGATACTGCTGGCCGCGTTGGACGGGGCCAACCTGATCCACGACGTCGGCTACCTAGGCCAGGGGTTGCTCGGCAACCCTGCCGCGATTGTGATGTGCGACGAGATCATCAGCTACGTCAAGCGCGTCCTGCGCGGCTTTGACGCCAGCCGCGAGATGATGGCCCTCGACGTGATCCGGGAGGTGGGGCCGGCCGGCAGCTTTTTGACCCAGAGGCACACGGCCGATCACTTCCGGCAGGAGCTTTGGCAGCCCAGGTTCGCAAACCGCGATACGCCCAAGGCGTGGATGGACAAAGGCGGTCAGAGTTATGAGCAAATCGTGACTCAGAAAGCTCTCGAGATTCTCGCCACGCACCGGCCGGAGCCCCTGCCGGAAGGTGCGCCACAAAAGATCAACGAAATCGCCAAAGAGGCCGAGGAAACGCTGGCCGATATGCAGTTTGTGGCATAATCTGCCACAGAAACGGATACGAAGGGCAGGCAAACATCACGAGATCTACCTGGGCGATCCGCGCAAGGTCGCGCCGGAAAAGCTCAGAACCGTGCTGCGCCAGCCTATCAGGAAGGCATAGGGAGGCGAAGGATGGCACTCAAACCACTGGAAGGGTTCGAATCGCTGGAAACGCATCATTGCGTCACCGGCTCGATGCGCCACATCTATCTCTACAATGACCACGACGTCAGCGAGGAGATGCTGCTCGGTCTGGGCGGCGGGGTCGGGTTCATCTACTGGCAGCAGAAAGGCGCGCCGCCCTTCATCGGTGGGCGAGCCAACGCGCGCGGCGAGTTCGAGCCGCTGGCGGGCGCGCGCACCGGCGTCAAGATCGAAGCGCACACCACCACCAGCGCCCGCAAGGCCGAGCGGACGCTCTCAGAGATGCTCGACGCGGGCCGGCCGGTGATGATCCATTGTGACATGGGCTTTTTGCCCTACTTTGACTTTGGCGGCGAAGAGTATCACTTTGGCGGGCACGTCGTGGTGGTCTGCGGGTACGACGGGGAGGCGCGCCAGGCGCTCATCGCCGACCGGGACGCGGAACTGCACCCAGTCTCGATGGAGATCCTGGAAAAGGCGCGTGGCTCCACCTACAAGCCCTTCCCGCCCAAGCGGCTGTGGTACACGTTCGATTTCGGCGGAAAGCGGCCGCCCACGGCGGCCGAGGTGCGCGCGGCCATCGTCGAGCAAGCGGCGGGGATGTTGGAGCCGCCGATCAGCAACTTTGGCGTCAAGGGCATCCGCAAAGCGGCCAAGCGCGCGCTCAAGTGGCCCGAGCAGATGGACGAGGAGGCGCTGCGCTTTACCTTGTTCAACACCTACATTTTCATTGACGCCGGGGGAGGCAGCGGCGGCGGCATCTTTCGCTACATGTTCGGCCGCTTCCTGCTCGAGGCCGCCGAAATCATGGGAGACGCACGTCTTGAGGAAAGCGCCGAAACGTTCCAGCACATTGGGGAGCGATGGCAGGAGGTGGCCGAGATCTTTAAGCGGGGATGGGAGGCCGCAGATCCAGTCGCCGTGCTGGCAGAGACGACGGTCCCGATGCTGGCAATCGCCGACCTAGAGGAAGCGGCGTGGGAGCGACTGCGGGAGTTGGTATAGACACAATTGCTCAAAAGGCTGCCAAGAGACTGGCCGACGTACAGTTCGTGTCGTGATGCCCGGCTCACTGACAAAACTCGAACAACTCGCTTCTGGAACAAGAAATAGGCACCGATCACTATGAAAACAATGACCCTGGACGTCTCTATCCCCAGAATACTGCTCACGCGGCTGATGGGGCGCATCTCCAAGGCCGCCTACTTTGCGCCCACCTCTTCCCTCCGCCTGCTCGACCTGCCCGATCCGCCGCTGCCCGCCCCCGACTGGGTGCGCGTGCGCAACCGGCTGTGCGGCATCTGCGGCAGCGACCTGCACCAGCTCTTTGTGGACGCCGGCCTGGACGTAGCGCCGGTCGCCTTGCCCTCCCACCAACGCATCTACCTGGGGCACGAGATGGTGGGCCGGGTGGTGGAGGTCGGCGCGGCGGTCGAGGGTTTTGAGGTCGGGGATCGGGTGGTGCGCTGGGGGCGGGCCGACGACTGCCGGGCGCGGGGCCGCGCGGAGCTTTGCCCAGCCTGCGCACGCGGGCACCGGGTGCTGTGCCAGCTCGCCTCCGAGCCGAGGGAGCACCACCCCATCGGCGGCGGCTTTGGCGATAGTTTCATCACCCCGGCCAGCACGCTCCTGCCCGTCCCGGACGACTTGAGCGACGAGCAGGCGATCTTTGCCGAACCGGCGGCGGTCGCCATCCACGCCGCTCACCGCCGCCCGGCGCAGGCGGGGGAGCGGGTGCTGGTGCTGGGATGTGGCGCGATTGGCTTTTTGCTGATACAATCTATCCGCGCCCTGCAGCCCGCCTGTGAGATCACAGCCGTCGCCCAGTTCCCCTGGCAGGCCGACCTGGCCCTGGAGTACGGCGCGCAGCACGTCTTTCTGGCGAGTGACGACGGCTTTGCCGCGACGGCCCGTCTGACCGGGGCGAGGTTGTACGAGGGACGGGCCGGTAACCGGATGCTATTGGGCGGCTTTGACCTGATCTTTGACGTGGTCGGCGTAGAGAGCACGCTGAACAACGCCCTACGCTGGGCGCGAGCCGGGGGCACGGTCGTGCTGGTAGGCGTCAATCTGCACCGTATGCGGCTGGACGTGACGCCGGTCTGGTACCAGGAAGTAGATCTTATCGGCGCGGTGGGCCACGACGTGGTGACGTGGGAAGGGGAAACTCTCTCCACCTTTGAGCTGGCGATGCGCTGGATGCAGACGGGAACACTGAGTTGCGACAAGCTGCTCACTCACCGCTTTCTGTTGGAGGACTATCAGGAGGCGTTCATCACGGCTCTAGATAAACAAACTCGTCGTTCGATCAAAGTGGCGTTTGATCTATTGGAGACATAGGCAAGATACCATCCAAACTCACTACCGGACGTTTTTTCACCGAGAGCACTCTTAATCACGAATCGCACGAATTGACGAATTTCACGAATGTCTTGTCATCTTCAGTCAAATTCGTGCCATTTGTTCATTCGTCGCATTCGTGATCAAAGGTGTTCGGTAGCAGACAACCAAAAAGGAGGAGACCAAATGACAACCGTAACATCCCAACCAATCACCACCCGGCGCGAGCGCTGGGCCTGGTACCTGTATGACTTTGGCAACTCGGCCTACGCCGCCGTCGTCCTGCTGGCGGTCTATTCCGCCTACTTTCAGGGCAAGGTGGTCGGCGGGGCGGAAGGCTCGCGGCTGTGGGGACTGGCCGTGGGCATCGCCATGCTGGTCGTGGCCGTCACCTCGCCCGTGCTGGGGGCCATCGCCGACTTTTCCGGGGCCAAAAAGCTATTCCTTTTCGTCTACACAGCCGCGTCCGTCCTGTTCACAGCGAGCCTCTTTTTTGCCACACCCGGCAACCTGCTGATCGGTATGGGATGCTTCATCCTGGCCGAGATCGGGTATCGCGGCGCCCAGGTTTTCTACAACGCGCTGCTGCCCGAGATCGCTACGCACGAGGAGATGGGGCGCGTCTCTGGCTACGGCTGGGCCATCGGCACAGCGGGCGGGGTCATCTGCCTGCTCTTGATCCTGCCGCTGATCATGTTCTTTGGCGACACCTTTGCCGACGACACGTTCATCGTGCGCCTGTCGCTGGTGATCACGGCCCTCTTTTGGGCGCTCTCGGCGGTGCCCATTTTCCTCTGGCTGACCGAACGGGCCGAATCGCGCCCCCTGCCGCCCGGTGAGAACTATTTGAGCGCCGCCTTCACCCAGTTGCGGGATACGATCCGGAAAGCCGGGCGGTTCAAGGAATTCGTCAAGTACATGGCCGCCTTCCTGATCTATAACGACGGCGTGATCATGGCGCTGGACTTTGCCGCCATCATCGGCGCGGTGCTGTTCGGTATGGATCAGGAGATGTTGATCGTCTTTGTCATCGTCGTCCAGATAACCAACGTCGTCGGGGCTTATGCCTTTGGTCTGCTGGTGGATCGCATCGGAGGCAAGCGGTCGCTGGTGATCTCTATCCTGATGATGATCGGCGTGGTGATCTGGCTGCGCTTTAACCAGACGCAAACCGGCTTTTTCATCATCGGCGCGGTGGCCGGGTTTGCAATGGCGGGCGTCCAGTCGGTCAGCCGGACAATGGTGGCCATGTTCAGCCCGCCAGGGCAGAGCGCCGAGTTCTACGGTTTCTTTGCCGTGGCCGGCCGCACGTCGTCGTTCATTGGGCCGGCGGTCTACGGCTGGGTGGCGGCCGAGGCGGCGCTGTGGTACCAGGCGCAGGGGCAGGCGGTGGCGCTGGCGGAGCAATCCGGGCAGCGGCTGGCGATCCTCTCGATCGGGGTGTTCCTGCTGGTTGGACTGGCGCTGTTGTGGTTCGTCAATGAGAGCAAGGCCCGCGAGTCAGCCAGCGGAATAGCAATTCCCGTTTTGAAGCCGCACCGCCGTAAAACAGACGGTGCTGGCTAGTTTTTTCCTAGCATCGGCTCTTTTAGGCCGATGCACCCAAGTGCAGCGATGCATAAATTCGTTCCGCTTTGCCGGCCCGCACCGCGGGCTGATTCTCAGCCATAGAAGAGGCGGCGCTAGGCCCACAAATTGGCCGAAAAGTGCCCTAACACCGGCTCTTTAGGCCGGTGTGAGTGTGAAAAACTCGGCACGAATTTACGGCAGTCTGCACTAAGCTAGAATTGCTGACCAGCGGATAGACTAACCGCCATCAAACGGAGAAAGAGAATGAGTACAGAAGCAATTGATCCAGGCGAAGTCCGCTTCTTCAGCGGCAGCTCCCACCCCCAGTTGGCCGCCGACATTGCCCAATACCTGAGCGTGCCGCTCGACGAGACCTTGATCGCCCGCTTCAGCAACGACAACATGTACATCCAACTCGGCGCCAGCGTGCGCTCGCGCACGGTGTTCATCGTCCAATCACTCTCCCCCCCCGTGAATGACCACCTGATGGAACTGCTCATGATGCTGGATATCGCCCGGTCGGCGTCGGCCAGGGAGGTGCACGCTATCATTCCCTACTTTTCCTTCGCCCGCTCCGACAAAAAAGATGCGCCCCGCATCTCTATCACCGCCCGCCTGGTCGCCGACCTGTTGGAGACGGCCGGGGCCACGCACGTGATGACCATGATGCTCCACTCGCCGCAGGCACACGGTTTCTTCAGTGTGCCCGCCGATCCGCTCAGCAGTCGGCCTGTTTTCAGACATCACTTCCAACAGCGCGACCTTTCGAACACGATCGTGGTGGCAGTAGATATGGGGCACGCCAAGTCGGCGGCCCGCTTTGCCAGGGAGTTGGGTCTGCCCATCGCGGCGGGCGATAAGGAGCGGGTCTCTGACACAGAAGTGCGTTTCAGTGGCATAGTTGGTGAACAGGTGCGCGGGCGCGAGCGGGCCCTGATCTATGACGACGAGATCGCCACTGGCGGCTCCATCATAGAACTGAGCAAGGTCCTGATCGAACAGGGTATCAAAGAGATTTGGGTGGCTTGCACTCACGGGGTTTTTGTGAGAGGCGGTCTCGAAAAACTGGCCGCCATCCCCCATGTCACCGAGATCGTGACGACGGACACGGTCGCTTTGCCGCCAGAGAAAAGGGACCCCAAACTGCGCACGCTTTCTGTGGCCCGCGTTTTCGGTGAGGCGATCAGACGCAACTATTTGCGGCAATCTATTGGGGATCTGTTCATCTTTGGATAAAAGAACCCGTGCTCAAAACCACAACCTTCGCCGACGTCACCCGCTTCGATCTGGCCCGCACGCTCGCCGGGCGGGGGCGCTATTGGACCACCGCCTACCAGGTGGACGGCCTGCTGGTGGATACCGGCTGCACCTTTAGCGCGCCGGAACTGGCGGAAGCGCTGGTAGAGACTCCCCTGACCCACATCGTCAACACCCACACCCACGAGGACCACATCGGCGGCAACGGCCCTCTGCAACGTAAGCGCCCTGGACTACAGATCCGTGCCCACCCGCTGGCCCTGCCCGTCCTGGCCGACCCGCGCGGCCGGCAGCCGCTGCACCCCTACCGGCGCGTCATGTGGGGTTGGCCCGAGCCTTCGCAAGCGCAGTCCCTCTCCGACGGCGAGGTGATCGAGACCGACCGCTTCCGCTTCCGGGTGGTCTACACCCCCGGCCACAGCGCCGACCACATCTGCCTGTACGAGCCGGAGCGGGGCTGGCTCTTCACCGGTGACCTGTTCGTGGGCGGGCTAGATCGCGCCATGCGCGCCGGGCAGGACGTATGGGAGACCATCTCCTCGCTCAAGCTGATCGCCGCACTGCCAGCGACCACGCTCTTCCCCGGCAGTGCCCGCGTGCGCCACGATCCAGCCACGGAACTGGCGGCCAAGATCGCCTACCTGGAAGAACTGGGCGAGCGGGTGCTATCGCTCCACCGGCAGGGGCGAAGCGTGAGAGAAATCATCCGCGCGCTGCTCGGCGGCCCGATGCTGATCGAATTCATCACTCTGGGCCACTTTTCGCGGCGACAATTAGTACTTTCGTATCTTGGAATAGGAAGAAGTAGGGAGTAGGGAAGGGAGCACGAAATGGGAGACCCTACCCCTTACTTCCTACTCCCTATCTCCCAAATCACACGAGGAGGCGAAACCAAATGACCGAAATCACCGGCGGCGAGCTATTGCTCAAATGTCTGAAAGAAGAAGGGGTCAGCGTCATGTTCGGCATCCTGGACGGGAGCTTTAACCCCTTCCTGGCCAAGCTGAACGAGTACGACATCCGCTTCATCAACTCGCGCCACGAGGCGGCAGCGGCGCATATGGCCGAGGCCTGGGCCAGAATCCGGGGCGAGCCGGCCGTCGTCATCGGCGGCATTGGGCCTGGCGCGGCCAACATGGTCTCTGGCATCGTCACCGCCTACGCCGAGGGCAGTCCCGTGATCGCCCTCAGCGGCCAGCGGCGGCGCAACATCATCTATCCCAATCGAGGCGGCGCGTTCCAGAACGTGGATCTCTTGGGGCTGTACCGCCCGGTGACCAAGTGGAGCGCGGGGGTGCGCGAGTTCCGTCGCTTGCCAGAGCTGATCCGCCGCGCCTACCGCGAGGCGACCAGCGGACGTCCCGGCCCCGTCTACCTGGAGATCCCAGAGGACGTGATGCGCTCCACCGGCGACCCGGAGACGGCGGGCGTCTGGTCGGCGGCGCAGTACCGTCCGGGCAAGCCCGGGCCGGGCGACCCGGCGCTCGTCGCGCAGGCGGCCGAGATGCTGGCGGGGGCAGAGAGGCCGTTCCTCCACGCCGGCGTGGGAGTATCCTGGGCCGCTGCGTGGGACCAGTTCGTCGCCCTGGCCGATCATCTGGCGGCGGGCATCTCCACCAGCCTGGCCGCGCGGGGCGTCGTCCCCGAAGATCACCCCCGCTACTTTCACCCCTTGGATCCTGCGTTGCAGGCCGCCCGATCCGAGGCGGACGTGGTGCTGGTGGTGGGCGGGCGCATGGGCGAGCTGGATGGCTGGGGCCGCGCTCCCTTCTGGGGCGACCCCGCCCAGCAGCGGGTCATTCACGTGGACGCGGACCCAGCGTCAATCGGCCTGAATCGCCCCGTTGACTTGGGAGTGCTGGGCGACGCGCGGGCCGTGCTGGAAGCTCTGCTGGCGGCGGTGCAGGGGCGCGTCCGGCAACGGGAGGAGCACGCCGGCTTTGAGCGATATAGGGCGCTCTCCCAAACGCGGCAGGCGCAGCTCGAGCAGGCGCTGCAAGAGGGAGGGGGACTGGTCAATCCAGGCCGGGCGGTGCAAGTGGTGCGCGACTTCTTTCCACGCGACGCCATCACCGTCCAGGACGGGGGCAACACCAGCCTGTGGTGCGCTAGTTTCAACCCCATCCTGGCCCCGCGCTCCTATCTCTACACCGCCAAGTTCGGCCACCTGGGAACGGGGTTGCCCTACGCCATCGGGGCCAAATTGGCCGCGCCAGACCGTCCGGTCTACCTTATCTCTGGCGACGGGGCCATCGGATTCAACATCCAGGAGCTAGAGACCGCCCGCCGTTACGACCTGCCCGTCATCGTGGTGGTCATCTGCGACCAGGGCTGGGGGATGGAGCGGCCGTCGCAGGTGTTCGCCCAGGTCGTGGCGCAAGCCGGCGGTATGGTGGAGACGGAGCTCTCGCCCGACACGCGCTATGACCTGGTGGCCGAAGCGTTCGGCTGCCACGGCGAGATGGTAAAGAAACTGGACCAACTCCGCCCTGCCCTGGAACGGGCCGTCGAATCTGGCAAACCGGCCCTGATCCAGGTGATGGTAAACCCGGAGGTCAACTTTGCGCCGCCGGGGTTGCTCGAGTTCAGCTCGATGGTCTACAAGGCGGAGGATTGAGCATGTACGATTTGAACGACAAGGTCGCCATCGTCACGGGCGCGGGGCGCGAGGGAGGCATCGGCGCGGCGGTCGCTCGGCGGCTGGCGCAGGCTGGCGCGCGCGTGGTGATCGGCGACATCTGCGCGCCGCCCTCTGATCTACCCCACGCCGGGAGCGGGCAGTGGGAGGAGTTGGAGGCCATTGCCGGCGAGATCAAAGCCTTGCCCGTCCGTGTGGACGTGACCGACGCCGCATCGGTCCGGGCGATGATGAAGCAGGCGAAGGAAACCTTTGGCCGGTTGGACATCCTGGTCAACAACGCCGGGGCGGCCATTGGCCCCGCGCCCGTCATCCAGATGGCGGAGAAGGCCTGGCGCAGGACGCTAGAGATCAACGCGACCGGCACCTTTCTCTGCTGCCAGCTCGCGCTGCCGCTGATGCTCGCGGGGGGGCGGGGCGGGCGCATCGTCAACGTGTCCTCGATCGCGGCGGAGAAGCCCAAACCCTACGTCTCAGCCTACGCCGCCAGCAAAGCGGCCGTCGTCGCGCTCACCCGCTCGCTGGCGCAGGAGGTGGCCGAGTTCGGCGTCACCGTCAACGCGGTGTTGCCCGGCGACGTGGACACGGCGATGAAACAATGGGGGCTACAACTCGAATCGCTGGTCACCGGCCAGCCCTACGACGAGGTCGTGACGGCGGCCGTGGCGCGGATACCACTGGGCCGCCTGGCGACGCCGCAGGACGTGGCCCAACTGGTCGCCTTCCTGGCGTCGGACGAGGCCAGCTTTATCACCGGGCAGGCGTACAACATCACCGGCGGGCGCGAGTTGACGTGAGTAGGGCAGGATGGCATCCTGCGCTACTGCAACGCCCACGATGCAAACGCGGTGGCGGCGGTGCGCATCTGCCATCTCCATATCCCCGTCCCACCACAGTGGGATCGGTGGATGGTCTCTCTGCAGTGTTGTTATCAGTGTATCGAAGGGTTGTTCAGGTACGATTGGACTGGAACAATCCGCCTGGCCTTCTGATACCGTGACCGCTCTTGAGTTGTCAGTACCAGTTGACCAATATGCCGAAATCAGCGACAATATGATCAGGCATGCTGTCAGTTTCATCTTCCACCTCCATTATGTATGGTGAGATGGCTGACAGTATGCCAAGAATTATCTCAATTGTCCAGGGACACTACCTATAATTAGACCCTAAGGGTTTTCTGAAACCCTTAGGGTCTGGGAGCGGTATCCATCGTCGAGCGGGCCGATCTGGTGGAGCAGAATCGGGCCATTGGGTGCGTGAGTGAGGAAGCGTTATGAAAATTACAGTGATGGGGAGTGGAGGAATAGGCGGTTACTACGGTGGGCTGTTGGCCCGCGCCGGCCACGATGTGACCTTTGTCGCGCGGGGCGCACACCTGGCGGCCCTGCGCAGGAACGGGTTGCAGGTGAAGAGCGTCCACGGTGACTTTGCCGTCGCGCCTCTCCAGGCTACCGATACGCCGGCCGAGCTCGGACCGATGGACTTGGTAATGATTTGCGTCAAGACGCCGGATACCGAGCAGGCCGCCCGCGCCATTGAGCCAATGGTGGGGCCGCGTACTACGGTTATGAGCTTGCAGAACGGCATAGACGCCGCCGGGCGCATTGGGACGATCGTCGGCGTGGAGCGCGTGATAGGCGGTGTGACCTGGATATCGTCCGCCATCGAGGAGCCGGGCGTGATCCGGCAGCTCTCCCAGTTTCGGCGCATCGTGTTGGGCGAGCTCGACGGACGCATCACGCCGCGCGTGCAGGCCATCGTCGGAGCGTTCGAGGGCACGGGTGCCACGGTGGAGATTGCCGACGACATCCTCAAGACTCTGTGGACCAAATTCGTCTTTATCGCCGCCATCAGCGGGGTGGGGTCGCTCACACGATTAGAGATCGGCGACTATCGAGACGTGCATGAGACACGCGCTCTGCTGGTGGGTCTCATGCAGGAGGTGGAGGCAGTGGCGCTGGCCGAAGGAGTGGCGCTCGATGCAGACGTGGTCGAACAGGCGTTGGTCATCGTGGATGGAGCCGCGCCCAACATCAAGCCTTCTATGCAGCGGGACGTGGAAGCGGGCCGCCGCTCCGAGCTGGATTCAATGATCGGCGTGGTCGGCCGCAAGGGGCGCGAGCTGGGAGTGCCCACGCCTGTGGCGGACGCAGTCTATGCGGCCCTTCTGCCTGCCGAGCTGAGGGCACGCGGCGACTCCGCTCGATGAGGGAAGCGCCGCCAAGGGTTGCGAGTCCAGCGACGTAAACCCTTGAGGCCTGAATCCGGCGCACGGTCACTCGACCAGGATCTCCACCTGCGCCGTCATCCCTGGCCGCAGGTGGAGGTCGGTGGGTTGCAACTCGATCGTCAACGTGTAGGTGGTGTCGCCCTGCTGCACCACCGCGACCGGCGAGATGGTGGTCACTTGCCCGTGCAGCGTCTCATCGCGGAAGGCGTTCACTCGCACCAGCACATCCTGCCCCACCCGCACGCGACCGATCTCCAACTCGCCCACGTTCCTGGTCTCGACGCGCCAGCGGGACAGGTCGAGCAGCTCGACGACCGTCGCGCCGGGCGCGGCCCACTCACCCACGCCGAGCGGCGCGTCAGAGACGATGCCGTCGAAGGGGGCCAGCAGGATCGCACGCGCCAGATCAGCTTGCGCTGCCTCCAACGCCAGTTGCGCCCGCTCCACGTCCAGTTGCGCCAGCGTGAGCGCTTCCGGCGTGATGGAGTGCTGCGCTTCGTACAGCGTCAACTGCGCCTGAGCCAGTTGCGCCTTGGCGTCGGCGACGGCGACGGCGTAACCGTGGTCGGCGGCGCGCATCTCGTACTGGGCCAGCACGATGTCATAGTGCTCCTGGGCATCATCCAAAGCGCACGCCTGAGGCGAGGACGGGGCCCAAGTCGTCGTCCGGGGATCGTCGAGCACCTTCTGATATTCGTTCTGCGCATCCTCCAGCGCATCCGCAGCCTGCTCCAACTCCCAGCGGTCAATGACGTCCTGATTGCCGCGCTGCCCCGCCTGGCCGCGGGCCTGGGTCAGCGCGGCCTGGGCGCTGGTGATGGTCGCCGTCGCCGCCAGCACCCGTTCCGGGACGGGCGTGGCCTGGGCCTGCAACTGGGCCAGGTAGGCCTGGGCGGTCTCCAGCTCCAATTCCACCTGGGCCACCCCGCGCTGCAATTCGGCGGCGTCGAGCGCGGCCAACGTCTGCCCGGCCTGCACACGCTCGCCGACCGCGCCCGCGACCGATGCGACGTTCCCGCCCACGCCAAAGCTCAACCTAACCTGCCGGGCCGGCAATAGCACGCCGTTGGCGGTGATGCTGCTGGGGAGCGATTGGGTCGCCAGGTCAGAGCCTGATATGTGAGTGGGCGTAGGGGAGACGTTTGTGCCTTTGTCGCACGCCGTCAGGGACAGCATCAGCGCCCCCAAGGCCAGCCATAACCCAATCCTTCGGTTTCGCTCAGGGCAAGTTTGGCGGCTCATCATTATCTTCCCTCAATGACGGTCACCGGGTCGAGCCGGGACAGCATCCAGGCGATGGTGCCCACGCTGGCCAGAGCGACGGCTAACGGGATGGGAAGTGTGAGTAGCCAGGGCGCGAGGCTGAAAAAGTCCAGGGTCAGGCCGCGCGGACCATAGACGAGGTTCTGCATACCGAGCAGGCCAACCCCGCACAGCGTCGCGCCGACGACCCAGGCCACGCCGACCACGCTGCCCGTCTCCTTCATCGTGCGCCAGACGAGCCACGGTCGGCTGCGGCCAACGGCGTTCAGGATGCCGAATTCCTCCTGGCGTTGGGTGAAAAAGATGTGGTTCAACGTAGCCAGGGCCACGGCAGCCACGGCGGCGATCATACATTCGAGCGCGGCAAAGGTGAGAACAGTTGCCGTCGTCATTTCTTTGTACTCGCGTTCTTCCATAGCGTAGGTGGTGACGCGCGTCTGTGCTGGATCTATGCTTTCTTCCAGCCAACTATCCAGTATCTGTTTCTGCCCGTTTTGCGGGATGATGAGTAAACGTGGGGATCGGGATGAGGTCAACTCGTGGCTGTGCAGATATTCGTAGGACG
>CAYMWP010000090.1:0-19431 GCA_964393895.1 uncultured Anaerolineales bacterium
GCTGCAAGCCCTCGCAGCGCCCCCCGCCGAACGTCGCCTGGGAGTCGAGAGGCCGAACCGGCCCACAACCGCCGGACAAGTCTCTCCGGGTTCGCCCGTTACCGCGAGCGCCCTTGTCGGAGGGCAGCAGAGTGCAGCGGCCGCGTGCCGCTGAACCAGGGTGGTACCACGGAAGGTTGCCCCTTTCGTCCTTGGACGAAGGGGGTTTTTGCATGGAGCGAGGCGGCTTGACGGACGGAACAAAGCAGTATAGAATGAAAATGCCACTATAGTGGCATAGCAAATGTGGAGGATGAGCGAAATGGGAGTGGTCAAGTTAACGGTCAGACTGCCCGAATCACTACATAAGGCACTGCAGCGCAAGGCCCAGAGCGAAAAGCGTTCCCTGAACCAGACCATTATCGAAAAACTGTGGCAATCCCTGGAGGCCAAAGCGACCCACGAAACCGAGCGCGAGCGTACGCAGCGTGTGCTCCGCGAAAGCGGCATGCTGGTTGAACTGGGGCCGGCATGGGATGAGTACATTGATAACGCCCCTGATATGACTGTCGAAGAAATTAGTGAGGCACTGTGTGGGTTACCACCGATCTCGGAGGATATTATTGCTGACCGAGGAAAACGCCGATGAGTCAGTTTTACTTTGACAGCAGCGCACTGGTCAAATACTACCTGGTTGAGTCAGGTACTCTATGGGTGCGTTCGATTATTGATCGGCGGACGGATCTGAACTGGGAGCACAAAGTTGTAGCTTCGATTCTGAGTGTTGCAGAGGTGATCTCTGCTTTTGCCAGGCACCGGCGAGCCAAGAACATTTCGTCTGGATTGTATGCTGGTGTCATCTCCCGCTTCCTGCGCGAGGGGCGGCAACGCTACCAACTTTGGGGGGTTGGAGAAACCATCGTTAATTTGGCTGCTCAACTTGTCCAGCGCCATCCTCTGCGTGCCTACGATGCCGTGCAACTGGCGACCGCCCTGAGCCTTGATCGGCTCGTGAGGGAAAACCGGCTCCCGCCTATCACTTTCGTCTCTGCCGACGCGGTGCTCTGCCAGGCCGCCGTAGCAGAAGGTTTGACAGCAGTGAACCCAAACGAACTAGAGGAGTAGACAATGAGCGACAAACTGTCCAAAACCTACAACCCGCAAGAACACGAAAAGCGTCTCTACCAGTGGTGGGAGGAGCAGGGATACTTTCGCCCCGAAAAGCAGGTCGAGCTGGGGTTAGCCTCCGAGGACGGCCCGCGCTGGTGTATCACTCTGCCGCCGCCCAACGTCACCGGCGCGCTCCACCTGGGCCACGCCATGGTCGCCGCCGTCGAGGATCTGATGACCCGCTATTACCGCATGAAGGGCCGCCAGACCCTCTTCCTGCCTGGCTCCGATCACGCCGGCATCGCCACCCAAAACGTCGTCGAGCGCGAACTGGCCAAGGAGGGCCTCACCCGCCACGACCTGGGCCGTGAGAAGTTCGTGGAGCGCGTCTGGGAGTGGAAGGAGATTTACCACCGCCGCATCACGGACCAAACCAAGCGACTGGGCGTCTCGTGCGATTGGACGCGGGAGCGCTTTACCCTGGACGATGACCTGAGCCACGCCGTGCGCACCGCCTTCGTGCGCCTCTACAAAAAGGGCCTCATCTACCGAGGCGCTTACCTGGTCAACTGGTGCCCGCGCTGTGAATCCGCCATCTCTGACCTGGAGGTGATCCCCGAGGAACGCGCCAGCCATCTCTGGCACGTCCGCTATCCCATTCTCAACGACGATTGGGACGGCCCTCAGGGAGAATGGGGCAGCGGCGAATGGGCCACGGGCGCCACCGAGTTCATTGAGATGGCGACCACCCGCCCAGAGACCATCCTGGGCGATACTGGCGTGGCCGTCAATCCCGACGACCCCCGCTGGCAACGCCTCATTGGCAGAACCGCCGTCCTGCCAGCTCTGGACCGCCTTATCCCCATCATCGCCGACGAGGTGGTTGACCCCGAGTTCGGCACCGGCGCGGTCAAGGTCACCCCGGCCCACGATCCCACCGACAACGAGGTCGGGCTGCGCCACGGCCTGGAGGCCCCCAACGTGATGACGGACACGGCCCAGATGAACGAATTGGCCGGCCCTTACGCCGGGCAAGACCGCTTCGAGTGCCGCGAGAACGTCGTGGCCGATTTCGAGAAAGAAGGGCTGCTCGTCAAGATCGAGCCTTACTTCCACGCCGTGGGCACCTGCGAGCGTTGCCACACCGACATCGAACCCCGCATCTCTACCCAGTGGTTCGTCAACGTCGAGCCGCTGGCCGAGGCCGCGATGGAGGCGGTGCGCGACGGTCGCACGACCATCATCCCGGAGCGGGAGGAGCAGCGCTTTTTCCACTGGATGGAGAACATCCGCCCCTGGTGCATCTCGCGCCAACTGTGGTGGGGGCACCGCATCCCCGTCTGGTACTGCGACGACTGCGGCGAGCAAACCAGCGAGGTAATCGACCCGAGCGCGTGCGCCCACTGCGGCAGCGCAAACATCCACCAGGACGAGGACGTGCTGGACACCTGGTTCTCCTCCGGCCTGTGGCCCTTTTCCACCCTCGGCTGGCCCGAAGCGTGCGCGCCCGACTACCGCCGCTACTATCCCACCGACATGCGCGAGACGGCCTACGAGATCCTGTTCTTCTGGGTGGCGCGGGAGATGATGCTGGGCATTGAGATGACCGGCCAGACCCCATACGCCACCGTCTACCTGCACGGCCTGGTGCGCAACGAAGAGGGCAAAAAAGTCAGCAAATCAATGGAGAACATTGACGAGTACGATCCGCTGAACATCATCGAAAAGTACGGCAGCGATGCGCTCCGCTATACCCAACTGACCAGTTCCACGCCGGGTCTGGACATGAGCCTCGACCTGCGCCGCCTGGAAGGAGCACGCAACTTTACCAACAAGATCTGGCAGGCGGCCCGCTTTGTGCTCTCCAACTGTCCCGCGTCTAACGTCCAACGTCCGACGTCAGACATAGGACTTGGGAACTTGCTGGTTGACCGCTGGATTCTCTCGCGCCTAACCCACCTGACCCAGAGCGTGGAGCGCCTCTTTGAGAATTACCAGTACGGCGAGGCCGGCCGGCAGATCAATGACTTTTTGTGGAACGAGTATTGTGACTGGTACATCGAGGCCAGCAAGGTACGTCTCTACAGCGACGCAGCGGACAAGGACGTCCCGCGCGCCGTTTTGCTTCACGTGCTGGAGACGGCGTTGCGACTGTTACACCCCTTCATGCCCTTTGTCACAGAAGCGATCTGGCAAGCGTTGCCCAACGCCGCGCGGGAGGGGGAAACGCTGATGTTGGCCCGCTGGCCAGAGCCGGACGCCGCCCTTTTTGACGACGAGGCCGAGGGCCAGATGGAACTGCTGATGGAACTGGTCCGATCCATCCGCAACCGGCGGGCCGAGTACGACGTGACCCCCGGCAAACGCATCCCGGCCCTCATCGCCACCGGCGACGGGGCCGGGTGGCTGGACGAGCAACGCGCCTTATTATGCTCGCTGGCGAAACTCGACCCGGATCAACTGACCATCCAGGCCGCGTTGGAGCCGTCGGAGCAAGCGGCGACCATCGTGGTGGGAGAGACTGTCTGCTACCTGCCCCTGGCCGCGCTGGTGGATCTGGACGCCGAGCGGGAGCGATTGTCAAAGGGGTTGAGCGAAATCGAAGGACGCATCGCCCGCAGCGAGGGCCTCCTGGCGGGAGAGTTCGCCCAGAAAGCGCCCGCACACGTCGTCCAGCGGGAGCGGGACAAGCTGGCCGATTTGCAGGCCGAGCGGACCAAGCTGGTGGAGCGGTTGGCAGCACTGGAGTAGCCCCACAAGGTTTCACTAAGCTGCAATGAGACCTCGGAGGTCTAAATAGCTACCAAGCTGAGCAGTTACGATGGGAGATTGCTTCGCGGAGTTTACACCGAGCTCGGCGAATGTACTCGCAATGACGCCGGCGGGTTTATTTTGAGCCTGCTGCTCCCCAGATGAGCCCGCGTAGTTACGCCGCCGCCTTGCTCACAGAAAACCCGGTTTCTCTTCGGTTAGAGCTCACGCCGTGGGGGCTGCGCCTACTCTGCGCGCTCCCGTTTCCTCTCTAGCAATCGTCCGGCCAACGTCTCGCCCTCGGCGGCGGGTGGTGATGGGGTGACAGGCGCCGGCGGTCGCTCCGCCGGCTGGGGAGCGGGTTCGGTTTTAGCAGGTACCGAGACCTGCTCCATTGGCCGGCGCTCCTCGGCGCGTGACTTGGCCTCGAACAGTCGGCCCACCGGCGAGGGAGCCTCGGCAGCGGGGCGCGGCCGGCGGCGCGGCAGCCGTTCCACCGCCCAGGCCCACGCTCGCGCCCAATCGCGCCGGCCCAACGCCAAGCGCCGCACACCCACGTCGAAAGGTAGCAGCAGCGTCGCCAGCGCCAGCAGGTAGGGCCACAGGTCGCGGGCGGCGCCTTCACCCCGCAGTGTGTGGGCGAACGTTTCGACCGGCCCCTCCAGCACCGCCCCGCCCCCCAGTTCGGCCAGGTGTTCCAGGTAGACTGGGTCTCCCTCCAGGGTGGCGTATTCGGGCGAGTAGCCCATCACCCAGCCGCTGGTCAGCGCCGCCACCTCCTCGCCCGCAAGCGTCCCCGTGAGCCGCATTAGGTAGGCCCCCTCCGCTTGAGGCGCGAACGTCCCCTCGTAGCGACCCGGCGCGGTCTGCGAAAGCGCCACCAGCAGCGGCTCGCCCTCCGGCCCCACCAGGCTCACGCTCGCCTCCAACCCGTTGACGAAAGCGCCGTCCTCGCCCACCGCGTCCACCGTGATGCGCGCCTCCTCCCCCTCCAGCGTCACCGCCATCTCTACCGGTGCGTCGGCCCGCTCCACGATGGTCCAACGCACCGCCTGGGCCCAGAAACGGCCGAATCCATCCCACGCCACCCACTGCTGCGCCCAGCGCCCGGTCGCGTCAGAGGTCCAGGCCACGGCGCGACCCAGCCCGTACTGCCAGGCCGCCAGCAGAGGATCGTCCTGGTGGGTGGCGAGGATCACTCGCGCGGCCGGCTTGGGCGTGGCGGCGACGTAACCGGCCAGTTGCGGCACGCTCTCGATGCCGGTGAGGATCGGGCTGATGGAAGTCTGGCGGGGGTGGAATGGTTCCTCGACGATGTAGGAACGCATCGCCAGTTGGGTCTCTTCGGCAAAGATGACGGGCAGATTGGCGGCCTGGTCGGTAAAGTGGTAGCGCCCGCCGCCCAACCTGGCGATCTCTTCCAGAAAGCGCAGGTCTGGCCCGGCCCCGATGGCGACGGTGCTGAGGGTGATATTTTGGCCCACCATCTCCTGCTCGACCAGTTCCCGCACCCCGTCCTGATGTTCGGCGTCGGAGCCGTCGGCCAGGAGGATGACGTGGCGCACGATGCGGTCGGAATCGGCCAGGTAGCCCAGCGCATCCTGCAAGCTCTCTCGAACGTAAATACCACCGCCGCCGGCCTGGAGTCGAATCACCTGATCTATCACCTCGTCCCGCTGGCTGCCGGGCAGGGGGCCGATGACGTCCACCGGGCGGTCGTCAAAGGCGATGACGGTGATCTCGTCCAGGTCGTTGATCAACTCGGCGACACGGGCGGCCGCCTCCCCGGCCAGGCGGATCTTGGGCACGCCGCCCTCCTCCACGCTCATACTGCCGGATTTATCTATCACGACGACGATGGACATGGGCGGGAAGCGCTCCTGGTCGTGGATGGTCATCTCGACCGGCAGAGTTTCCTCCAGGGGTGTATCGTACCAGCCGCCCACCCCGTAGGCGTGAGGTCCGCCGACGGCGACCAAGCCGCCGCCCAAGTCGCGCACGTAGGATTGCAAGGCCTCCATCGCGCGAGGAGAGATGCTCTGGGCGGGCGTATCCACCAGCACGACGGCTCCGTACTCGGCCAGCGAGGCCTGGTCGGAGGGCATCGCGCCGGGCGTGCTCTCCTCCACTACCAGACCTGCGGCCTCCAGTGCAGCGCGGAGAGGTTCGCTTTCGGCAGCGTCGGCAGCAACGATCAGAACGCGCGGCGGCCCCTCGACCATCGTAAAGGCGGAGAGCGCATTGTTCTGCACGTAGGCATCGGCGGCGGGAGTGAGGTAGGCGCGGAAGGAAGTAAAGCCAGGCTCGACGGCCGTGATAGGGACGGCAAAGGTGTTGAGGCCGGGGTTAAGGCGCACCTGTTCTTGGGTCACGACCCTATCCCCAGCCAGGATGGTCAGTGTGGCCTCCTCGTCACTCGTGGCGCGGGCGGTGACGGAGAGGGTGAATTCCTCTCCCTGGTGTAGGCGGTCGGGGGCGACGAGTTCGGAGAGCCAGGCTTCGGCCGGCAGCGGAGCGCCGAGCGGGGCCACGTCCACCTGAACCCCTTGCGCCCGGGCCAGGCGCGCCGCCTGCTCGGCCTGGCCCAGCGTGGGACGCCCGTCAGAGAGGATCACCATCCGTCGGGCGGAGCCTGAGGGGAAAAGGGCCATTCCCAGCCTGATCGCCCCCTCCAGGTCGGTCTGGTGGGTGCGAGGTATGGAGGCTACCCGGCCCATCTCACCTGCCCCCATCATCGGCCGCTCGACCAGCGCGTCGGCTCCAAAGAGCACCAGCGCCGCCCGGTCGTCCGGCCCCATCGAAGCCAGCGCTTCCTCGACCAAGGCCAGCGCCCGCTCCTGCTCCGCTTTCGAAACGCTGTCAGAGACGTCCAGCAGAAAGACGACGGCCAGTTCGTCGCCGCCGTGGATGGATTGCGCTCCGGCCAGGCTGAGCACGACGAGCGTCACGAGCAGGCAGCGCAAGACGAGCGCGGCCCACGCCCGCCCGCGCCCGTAGCGGCTCACGGGACGTCCTAGATAAACCAAGTAGGACAGTATTGCCAGCAGCAACAAGAACAGTGGTCGTTTGAAAGCCATTTGAGTTGGGCAAGACCTCGGAGGTCTAATGAGATGTGTTTTCAGGCTCAAAAACTGCCCGAATCGGCGGTTTTGGGCGAGCACAAGCTCGACAGAGACCTCCGAGGTCTAGGGTCTCTACTGAAATGAAACACACCCAAATCACTTTCTTGGTGTCCTTCGTGCCCTTCGTGGTTCTCCAAAATAGGTATGCCTGAACGCTTACGAATTCTACACTCAGTGATACACGTGGCAACTGGGCCAACGAACTAGCCCACAAACGGCCCTCGCTGATGCACCCACCACTCGACGACGAGCACACCCAACGCCGCACCAGTCAGCCAGGGCCAGAACTCGCGGCGGCCTTCCTCCTCACGCGCGGCGGCGCTCACCTCCGTCTGTCCCACCTGCACAGTCTCGCGCGGCGCGATGTTCGATTCGGCCTCGTCGAACAGATTGACGGTCAGAATGGCGGATTGCAGAGGGGCATCAGACTGGTCGAATTGCTCCACCAGATAGACGCCCAGTTGGTCAGTGGCGGCAAAGACGGGAAGCTTCTCGCCGACTGCGAGGGAGTGACGGGTGCTGTCCGGCGCAGTGATGCGTATTTCCACCGCCTCTGGGTCAGGTTGGATCGTCACTGGATCACCGGGATGAACGACGGTCGGGAGCGCCGCACCACCGCGCGGCATTAACCAATCCATCAAGTTGGCCGTAAGGATGGGGAAGGCGACTTGCAGTGGCAGGTCAGAGTCGCGCAGGTCAAAGGTGAGCACCGCCAGCCGCCCCTCCGGCCTCTCGACGACAAAGAGCAGCGGGCCGCCCTCGGCCTCGACCAGCACCCGCGCCCCGGGCGGCGGCTCGACCCTACGCGCCTGGAGGATGTGAACGTCGCTCAGGTCTACGTAGCGCAGCAGGGGATCGGCGGCGGCGACGTAGGTGATAGCCGTAGTGGTGAACGCGCCCCTCGCTTTAGGAAAATCGCTGCCCACGGAAGCCGTCGGCCCGACGAGCCACATGTTGCCAGAGGGGAGCGTGCCGGTGACCACTCGGTCGTACACGTAGAGCGCGTAATCCTCGTCGGGCACAGGCTGATGGGGAGGCAGCCGCACCAACTCGACGGACGGCAGTGTCCCCAGCGCCCGCTCCAGGAACAGATTGCCCTCAGAGACGAGCAGCACCCGTCCGGAGGCAGGAGGCGCGTGCACGGCCCAAGCGACGTCGTCGAGAGGGAGCGCATCCTCGACCGCCAGGTGGGCCTGTAAGAGATGCAGGTCGTAGGGCAGATCGGTGAGGGTCAGGCTGGCGCTATCGTGGGCCGGAATGAGCAGGCGGCGAGCGTCAAAGAGCGCGCCCGCTGTTCCGGCGGTGTCGGCAGAGAACTCGATCAACGGCTCGGCGTCGCTGTCGGAATAGTTGGTCACGCGGATAAATGCCTGCGGCCCGGTCTCCCCCGCCCGCGTCGCCAGCGCAGTGATGGCGATGTTGTCGTCACTCCCGCCCACTCCCACGAAGCGCGCCTCGCCCGGTAGCGGGGGCAGCGCCTCCGGCAGCGCGCCGTCGGAGATGATGACCACTTGAGTATCAGCCGCACCGGCCAGCCCCGCCGCGGAGAGGGCGAAAGCGGCCTCCCAATCAGCGGGGCCATCGCTGGGAGCGGCCCCATCCAGGGCACGGCGCAGGAGCGCCCGGTCGCCCGTGGCCGAGGCCAGCACCTCGGGCTGCGGCCCGGCGACGATGATGGTCGCCGCGTCGCCCGCGCCCAGGCCCGCGACGATCTCGCGCGCGGCACGGCGGGCCACGTCAAAGCGAGTGGGGGCGACGTCGCTGGCCTGCATACTGGCGGACCCGTCCAGCAGAATGACGACGTTGCCGCTGACTATGGCGGGGGTGGAAAAGAAGGGACGCGCCAGGGCCAGGGTCAGCAGGGCCAAGATGAGCAGTTGCAGCAGTAAGAGCACATTGCGCCGCAGCCTCTGCCAGGGCGCGTTTGCCTCTCTATCGCGTAGCAGCCGCCGCCAGAGCAGCGTGCTGGAGACGAGCACGTCCCGCCGCCGCAGCTTGAGCATGTAGAGCAGGATGATGGGGATGCTCAGGGCGGCGAAGGCGAGAGCGAGAGGGGTCAGGAAGGACATGGTATCGAGTCAAACGTCATGCGTCATCCATCACTGCCCGCGCGGCCCAGATACGGGTGTGAAAGTCGTGGCGCACCACTGCGTAGAGAGTGTAGCCGTCCTCGGTGGGCACGGCCTCCAGCAACGTTACGTCGCACTCCGGGCCGCCGTAGAACTCGCAGGGGGGCAGTCCCTCGCCCGCCTCGACCCACGTCCGGCCCGCGTCGGTGGAGACGTAGACCCCCGCCGCGCCCCGGGCGTAGATGGCGCGGTCGGCGTCAAAGCGGGGGGAGATCACGTAGCCGTAGGCCGATTCCAGCTCGCCCCGCCCGACGCACGCCCAGCCCCGCCCTCCGTCCTCCGAGAGATAAACGTCGCCATCCATCACTGCCACCGCCAGCAGGCCGGTGACGAAGCGGGCAATGATTGGCTCACTGCCAAAACCGAAATCAACCGGGCGGCGTACCCACTCAGCTCCTGACCCTGGGTCCAATTCGTAGACACTGCCCGCAGCCAGCGGAATCAATCGGCCGTCGGGACTCTCTATCAGCTTTTTCACGCCCACCGCACCTTCCATCTTGACCCAGGTGTCGCCGCCGTCCTCGGTGCGGTACACGTCGCCGCTGTAGGCCAGGTGGGCCACCCCGCTGGCGGCAAAGTCCGTCGAGAACAGTGGGGCCAGGCGGCGAAAGCTGACCGGTGGCAGTCCTTTGCCCGCCATCCTCTCCCAGGTCAGGCCGCCATCACGGGAGAGGAGGAAGCTATCGTAGGTGGTGACGACCAGCACGGGCGGGGCGTCGCCCTCGCCGCCGACGCTCAGTCCGTACACCGAGAACATGCCGAGAGCATCCTCCGGCAGCCGGCCCAACGGCTCCCAGTGCGCGCCGTACAGCGTCAGCCGGAAGAGCCGGGGGTCGCCGCCGACGCTGGAATAGATGGTGCCATCGGGGGCAAAGGCCACCGTCCCCACAGGCGAGGCGGGCAGGCCAGAGTTGGCCTCGACCCAGGTCGCGCCGCCATCGGTGGAACGGTGCAGCCCGCGCGTCGTGCCCAGGAGCAGCGTTCCGCCGGACTCGGCCAGGGCCAGCGGATGGGACGAGAGATCCTCCGGCAGGTTCACGCCCTCGACAGCGATCGGGTCCACCAGCTCTAACGCCGGATCGTCCGGGTAGTTCGGATTGGGCACTAGCCGCGCCATCCGGTCCAACTCGAAACCGGGGTCGAACTGCTCCCAGGTCAGCCCGCCGTCGGTGGAGCGGTAGGCGACGCCTCCCTCGACGACGGCCCACAGGGTGGGGTCGGCAGGGTAGGCGGGCGAGATGGAGAGGTAGACGTCGGCGTCGGAGGCCCCGCCGACGGGAGCGATTTGAGTTAGCTCCTCCCACGTCTCGCCGTCGTCGGTGGAGCGAAAGACGAGGCTGCGCCCATCCACGGCAAAGAGGGTCCGGTCGGCGGCGTACGCGGGGGAGACGGCCAGGCTGCGCATCCCCCGGTAGATGCTGAGGGAGAGCGTCCAGGTCAGGCCGCCGTCTTCGGAGCGGTAGACGTCGTCAGCGGCGACGATAAAGGCGGTGGTAGGTGTGGCAAAGGCGACGTCGTTCACCCAGGGGCCGGGCAGACCGACGACGGGCAGTGGCTCCCATGGGCCGAGCGGGCTGGCGATGGTGGGGGGGAAGGGAGTGAGAGTGGGAGTGGGAGTATAGGGGTGTGGGGGTGTGGGAGTCGGAGATGGGGTTGGCGTCGCAGGGGGCACAGGGCTCGCTGCCGGGGATGGCGTGAGAGAGGGCGGATGTGTAGGAGTGTAGACACAGGTAGGGATGGGAGTGGAAATAGCGACCGGAGTGCCTCCCGCGCACCCGGCGATCAGCAGAATCACGATGAGACCGACAGATGTTGGAAGAGTCGAGCATGGCGTCTTCATAAGGCATATCCTTTTCGCTCTAGCCCTCGTCCCCGGGGACTGGGCAATTGATCCTGTAGGCCCAACCGGGGATGATCCAGGGACGAACCCAGGGGCCGCTCCCGGGGGGCGGCCCTTCGGCAGGCTCAGGACGAGCCCCTTCGGCCGCCGCTCTACGCCGGGAGCGCGGCCAGGATCGGGCCGCGCCGTCTTTCTCTGTCTCGGCCCGGTAGGGTGGCAGGTATCATCTCAATAAACCGGGGTAATGTAAGGCGGAATGGCATTCCGCCCTACTTTTCCCCCAACTTTTTGAGAAGAGACGGTGGCAGCCCAAGGGGTTGCTTACCCCACCGGACATTTCCGGCCTGCGTGAAAGTCGTAGGACGCCACGACTATCCGAAACCCCACATTGTTGTTGCGGTTGTTCGGGTTGTTCCTGTCGTGGATGGCGCAGCGGAGGTTCCTCGTTTGATTGTTGAACACGCCCCCGCGCAACACCCGCAGCGCCCTTCGGTCCGGCCCCGCACATCAGAAACCAGGTTTTTGGCAAAAACCTGGTTTCTCCAAGTACAGACCGCCGTAAATTCGTGCCTAGTTTTTGGGATGGTTCACAATTGTGTTGACACTTTCTCGTGCGGCCCGCACGGGCATAAAGTGCCCGTGCTACAGAGCAGCGCCCGATGAAATCGGGCTTACCCTGCAATGCAGCAAGAAAAGGGCTATTTTTCGCGGAAAGGGGGATTGATCCCCCGCTGCTTCGTAGCCCGGCGACTTTATCGCCGGGCGGTAGTGTGAAGCAGATACAAAAGTGTCAACCTATTTCAGCCCGTAATTGAACCATCCCGATTACATCACCCAATCTTACCTCGCGCTACGGTTCCCGGAAGCCTGCCTCCAATTTATCCAACAGTTCCGCCGCTTCGACCAGCTTGTCCAACGGATTCTCCTTGCCCGTGAAATAGCGATAGTCACACGGCATCACGTCGAGCGCGTCTACCAGGTCACTGTGCCGCTCCCTCAAGGCCTTGCCACTGATGCCGTAGAGAGAGGCAACCTCCTCTCGTTTAACCGGGTATAGATTCACCTTCCGCACGGTGTAATCCAGCGCCGCCGCCCAGGCCTCCGGTTTGCGCACGATGAGTGGATCACGTCCGAGAGTGATGCGGTATTCCAGCCACATCTGCATGGCAGCGCCAATTATCTCGATGGGTAGCCCGGCCGCCGTCGTTCTCTCGGTGAGTAATTGTTCCACCTCGTCCATCCCGCTGGCAAAGAGTTGCTCGAAGCGCTCGGCCAGGGGCGACTCTGGCTCCAGGCGCATAAAGTCGGCCAATGCCCGGAGGGCCTGATCGAAATCGCCGCTGCGAGCCAAAGCCCGCGCCAGGTGAAGCAAAAGGTCCGGCTCGTCCTGGGCGCCGAGGACAGCCTCTTGGAGGCATTGAACGGCTCGACTCATGTCCCACGCCCGATAAGCCCGCAGCCCTTGTTCTTCTAGCTCTCGGGACTTGGAACTGGTCTCTTTGCTGATTTGCTTTGCCATCGTATACACTCCTTGACAAACTGGGTTATTGAGAGGTGCGAGTCTGCAAAGACCTGGTGTGGGATCAGCCGAGTGTCACGCACTTGATTATAGCATACTCGTCAAAGATGGGCAAAAACGACCCTTGGGTAAATCCTGCACCCGTGCTATAATTCCCTTGCTTGGAGACGCCGAGCCTCTTGCAGGTGGGAGGAAAGATGAAAAGAGAACGCTGGTTTATCAAGAGTTGCCTGATCGTGCTTATCTTGTCGTTGGCCTGTGGCTGTACCCAGGATGGCGGACGTCCACCTTTTCAGGATGACTTTGAAGCTGTGGACGGCGGCTGGGGCGCAGACGAGCGTGACGAGTTCAGGCGCGGTTATGGAGAAGGCGAGTATTTTATCGAGCTGTACGGGTCAAACTGGTTCGCCTGGGCTTATCCCGGTCAGCAGTTCGATGACGTGAGCGTCGAAGTGGAAGCGTATCTGACCTCTGATCCCCAGGACGGTCACTTTGGTGTACTCTGCCGCCACACCGACCTGGAAAACTTTTATTACTTTGCCATCAGCGGCGACGGCTACTATGCCATCTTTAGGCGCGTGGATGGCGGCGCTTTGGAAACACTCTCCGCCGGCGGCAGTGGCATGCTTTATTCTCCCCTCATCAAGACGGGCGAGCAGGCCAACGACGTGCGGGCGGTCTGCCAGGGGAACGAGTTGAGCCTGTACGTCAACGGCGAGTTGCTAGAGACCGTCACCGACGATGCTCACAACCGGGGCGACGTCGGAATCGGGGCCGGAAGCGGTGCGGGCGGCAATGCTCGTGTCCAATTCGATAACTTTGTCGCTACCGACCAGAGCAGCGAATCGTAGGAGCGAGACAGGAGGGCAGTGATGTCGAAAACGAGCAAAAAACGCCCCCTCGTTGCGATGGCGTTTATATTGGTCGCCCTTCTGGCGCTGATCGGAGGAGGGCTAAAACTATTCTATGGCCGCCGAGGGCCTCACGTCTCTATGCCCAAAGCGGATTTGCCCTGGAGCGACGATTTCTCCGGACCCGGCGATTGGCAGGCCGAGTCTGACGCTACGGCTCAAGTAGAGGCGCGGGACGGGGTGATGCGCATCTACATCGCTGCGCCCAACCAACTGGCCTGGGCATCTACCGGCCGTGAGTTTTCCGATTTTCGCCTCACTGTCGAGGCCTCCCAAATCGCCGGCCCCGACGACAACGAGTATGGCGTGCTGGCGCGTATGGAGGACACCGATCACTTTTATCGCTTTTCCATCAGCGGCGACGGCTACTACATGGTCAGCAAGTACGATGGCGAAAAGTGGGAAATGCTGAGCGGCGACTGGAAGCTCTCCGACGCCATCCAGACGGGAGCCGCGACCAACCTCCTGGAAGTCATCTGCCAGGGCGCGGCGCTGACCTTCCTCGTCAACGGCGTGCAGCTAGTTCAGGTTGACGACGCGGACTATGCCCGGGGCGACGTCGCCCTCTACGCTGGGGCGTTCTTCGAGCCGGACGTGGAGGTTCATTTTGACAATTTGCGGGTAGAGCAGCCGTGAGGGGCGATAATCCAATTTGCCAAGCTGCGTACATTCTGTTATAATCTCGATTGTTCGGGGCGTGGCGCAGTTTGGCTAGCGCGCTACAATGGGGTTGTAGAGGCCCCGGGTTCAAATCCCGGCGCCCCGACCAGTGGAGGGCGCCCGGTTTGTTGTAGGGCGCCCTCCGTTTTGTTGCTGGGCCAGGTGTATTGATGACATCTTCTCACCGCAAAGGCGCGCTACTCTGTACGTGCGGCGGGGATTGCTTCGCCGCCCGCCGCACTCTGCTCGCGGCTTTGGCGCCTCGCAATGACGCGAGCCGCCTGTTCTACGGCGGTGCGGCTTGTCGGCTCGATCCGCCATGGGGCAATCGCCTTTATCCAGACCTCTGAGGTTTAGGTCGCGTATTTGTCTCGAGAACGTGTTTCGTATCGCCAGAGAATCCTGGGAAAGGCGATATTTTGTAAACCTCGGAGGTCTAAACGCAATTGCCCTAATCCGCCAGTGGGGTCGAAAAATTGGATTGGCTTTTTGACACCGAATATCTGGATAGCTACATTGGATCCCCCCGCATTTTGGAGTCAGCTCACGGGACTTTTGCGTAATCCTCTGCAAAACCAAACTTGCACAGAACAAAAAAGGGCAGTATACTGCCCCTACCGGACGCTCGTCACAAGCTCGCCTGTCACCGCCCAACGTCCCACGTTTACTTGTCAAGCTTCTCCTACATCAACTGTCAAGCTTTCCCTACAGAAAGATAGCACGATCTGTGGTAGAATTGCTTATCGCTACGCGCACACACTCTACTGGACGCTCATAGTCAAACCTTCCTGTTCCAGCGTTTGAAGCACCACCTCAATTCTAGCTTGGGTGCATCGGCCTAAAAGAGCCGATGCTAGGAAAAAACTAGCTAGCACTGTCTGTTTTACGGCGGTGTGGCTTCAAAACGGGAATGACTGTATCAACAACTAAAGAGGTTCGTGACTCCAAGCCCGAGACAGTAGCCAAGGTATTGGACAAACCCTGGCAATCGCATTCTGTCGCCTCAGACCTCTCACTGCAAGTACACGCCCCTTCCTTTTCTGTCGGCCCACGGAGACGATGACCAAACCCTAGCACTCACGCAACGAGGCAACAACATGAGCCGCCTCCCATATCAATTCCATAACGCAACCACAAACGCCAGCGCGCTGGAGAATGCCTCCACAGCTGGCGTTTTTGTATTGGAACAACCTCGGCAAATTCTGCCAGGTGAGTGAGCGATTAGCGCAAAGGAGGTTGAGAGTATGGAGATTACCCTGAAAACACTGACGCCCCTGTGGACCGCTGGGACTGTGAGATCGGCATCGTTAGCAGCTTACACTGATAGTATGTCGCAGAAGAAACAAAGCCTGTGAAGGCACTGAAACCACGCGGACCAAGCCAGGCGCAACTGGGCGACTCCGGTCGCAGAAGAAACAAAGCCTGTGAAGGCACTGAAACCCTGCGGATCGAGGAGCAACAATCACACTCCTCGGCCTGTCGCAGAAGAAACAAAGCCTGTGAAGGCACGGGATAGGGACTAGGGACTAGGGGCGAGGGGCTAGGGGCGAGGAGCGAGGAGGTGATGAGTGGACTATCGGAGCAACAAAGCGTGGCAGCGGTGCGACGACCTGGCGGTGGCCGTGTACCGGGCGACGGTTCGCTTCCCGCGGGAGGAGCGATTTGGGCTCACACAGCAGGTGCGGAGAGCTGCTGTGTCGGCGGCGGCCAACATCGCCGAGGGATATGGCCGCCGAACGGTGCGCGATTTGCTCCACTTCCTCTACCAGGCTCGCGGCTCGCTCAACGAGGTGGAGTATTACATCCATCTCTCGCACCGGCTGAGTTACCTGGATGACGCCGAACGGAAACAACCGGCAGAGCTACAGGGTGAGGCGGCCCGCGCACTGCACGGCCTCATCCGCTACTGGGAACAGGAATCGGCCGCCGGTCGCACCGACGTTGACCACCGCCCCTAGCCCCTGGCCTGGTCGGCAAAGAAACTGGTTCCTACAACCACGGGCGACGGACAAAATTCGTTCCTTTCCCCATTCGTTGTAGTGTTGCCTGGAAATCTATGCGTTTTGTACGGTAGAGAATCAATAAATCGGGGGCTGGCTGGTGAGAAACCAGGTTTTTGTCGCTTTGGGCGAAGCAGAAGCGCCTTCGCTTACAGAAAAACCTGGTTTCTTTGCTGCGCCGAGGCGATCCTGCCCTGCTTATTGCCCTGTGGCACAATGATGATATAATCTGGGTGTGTTTCAAAAAGTTGGCCAAGACCTCGGAGGTCTAGGGTCTCTAATCTCCGTGTAGAGGATTAACTTTGCCAAGCATTACGGAGGAGAAAATGCACACGGCCATAGAGACAGATATGCGGGAAATGGTGGTTCAGGAATTAAGAGATCTGGCGGTGAGACGCGGTGAACGAGTTGCTCGCCTTCATTCGAGAACGAGCGCATTGGGTAGAACCAGATATCCGTATGAGCATTGCGCGTGATCCCGCCGACGACAAGTTTTTGGAGGCTGCCGTCTGCGGAGGAGCCAGCATCGTCGTCAGCAGCGACCGGGACCTCTTGGATTTGGAAAAAGTCAAAGATATCTCCATTGTGCCATCGCGGGAATTTGCGGAGTAACCGCACGGGGAAGCATGCTCACTGCTCTCGTCCTAACCCTCGAGCCAACCGTCGCCGCCAGCGTGCCCGCTTTCCTCGGGCGGGCGGCCCACGCCTGGTTCCTCGACCAAGTGCGCCAGACCGATCCACACCTGGCAAAGAGCCTACACGCTCCCGATGAACTCAGGCCCTTCACCGCCTCCCCGCTGTGGTGTCCGTTGTCTCATCCCCGTGGCGGTAGCCTGCGTCTCTCCACCGGCCAGACCTGCCGCCTGCGCATCACCAGCGTCGAGCCCAACCTGTCCTCTCGTCTGCTCGCCACCTTCGTTCCGCGCTGGGACAACGCAACCATACATCTGACCGGCGTGCCCTTCCGCGTGTGCGAGATTGCTTCCACCGCCGCTGTGCACCCGCAGGCAGCCAACCTGCCTTACGAAACACTCATCACCAGGATCGAGCAATCTCCGCCCCCCGGTCACGTAACCCTGCGCTTCCTCACCCCCACCACCTTCCGGCGCAGCCCCCCGCCAGAAAGCCCCTTCGACGATACATCCTACGATCTGCCTTTCCCTTTGCCAGAACTCGTCTTTGGCGGGCTGCTCTCCTCGTGGAACACCTTTGCGCCCCAGACCATTCCCAAAGAACTGGGGGACTTTGTCCGTGACTGCGTCGTCGCCAGCCGCTACCGGCTGTGCACGGAACTGGTCGAGTTCGGTGGCGGGCGTCGGGGGCGTGTGGGCGGCTTTGTGGGCGTGTGCCGCTTCGCCATTCGCTGCCCAGATGCGGCCTGGCGGCGGCGCATCGGACTCCTGGCCGCCTTTGCCCCATTCGCTGGCGTGGGTCGGCGCACGACGATGGGGCTGGGACAGACCAAGCTCGAGCGATAACCATGAACTCTGTTCACCCTCAATGACGAAAATGTAGCCGCGATTCCGAGACAGTCAGACGTGGATGCGTGGAAGCCGCACCGGGGGCTGGTCCTCAGCCATAGAGGAGCCGGTACTGGATTACCCTTTACGGTGCAGAAAGCCATCTAGCGCCACCTGCTTACGGCGGTGCGGGGGCTCGAGCACATAATTCGGGGCCATGTCTGACTCCCCTGAAAAAACCAGGAATTTCACTACGGAGACACGGAGAGCACAGAGAATTTAACATTGTCTACCTCCTCGATGGGGGCGAAAAACGCTGGATCGAGACTATCGAGGTCTTTGACGACCGCGGCTATGACTGGCGCGACGTCCACTTTGTCAGTTGCGAGGCTTTGCGTAGCATTCCCGATGGCGCGCCAATCCCAGCCGATGCCGGCCCGCCGCCCCAGCCGTGAATGGGGTTGGATTGCCACGAACTTGAGATCCCGATGATCACCTCGAAATGTTGTCAGGCCCGGCGGCCCGGCCGATTCAATTCCGTCCGGAGTACTGAGCGGGCAGGTAGATGTGAAGGAGGGAGAGATGAACGGTAGAACCCGGCAGTTCTGCGCAACACTGGCCGTAGGAATGGGCCTGGTGTTGGTCCTGTTGGCGGGCCTCCAGAGGGCACGGGCCGCCAGCGCCACGTTGTTCGTCAAGCCGAGCGGCAGCGGCACAGCCTGTACCCAGCTAGCTTCCTGCGCGCTGCAAACGGCCCTGGATCAGGCCACCGACGGCGACGCGATCTACGTCGCTCCAGGTGTCTACACCGGCACAGGTGGAGCGGTCATCACCGTTACCAAGAGCATCACCCTCTACGGCGGGTGGGATGGGGCGGGGAGCGGCCCCGTGGTGCGCGACCCCCTGGCTTACCCCACCACCCTGGACGGCGAGGATCAGCGGCGGGTGGTGTACATCGAGCCCAACCTCGCCCCCGCCCTGGATGGCTTTGTCATCACCAGAGGTCACAGCGACTCCTCCGGGGGAGGGATCTATGCCGAAAGCACTTTCTCCATCATCCGCAACAACCAGATCATCCACAACTACGCCGCTGGCGACGGGGGGGCGATCTTTGTCAACCGTGGATCTGCCCAGATAGTCGGTAACAAGATCGTGAGCAATACCGCTACCTGGGCTGGAGGTCTGCGCATCATCAACGATGCCGACGTCTCCATCACTGGCAACGAGATAATCAGCAACGTGGCGTCCATCTCGGGTGGAGGCATTGACCTGGAATGTTGTGGGGGCGCCACGCCTTTCGTCGCGCGGAACTTTATCGCCTACAACCAGAGCAGCAGCGGCGGGGGCGTGCTCGTCCAGGTCACGCATGCCAGGCTGGAAAACAACATCCTGGTCGGCAATCAGGCCAGTGCAGGAGCGGGACTGGCGTTGGCAGGCATGGACTCTTACCCCGTCAGCATCACGCTGGTCCACAACACCCTGGTCGGCAACGCCGGTGGGGATGAGGCGGTGCGGGTCGCGCCATACGTCACGGCCACCCTGGTAAACAATATCTTCACCGACCACAGCGTGGGTATCACCAACACCGCACCCGCCGGCAGCACCGTCTCGGCCACCCACAATCTCTTCCGGAACGCCTCCGACCCCTTCACTGGCGCGAACGCGGTACTGGACGATCCCCTGCTGGACGCCACCTTCCACCTGCTCGCCGGCTCGCCAGCCATTGACGCTGGGACAACGACCGGCGTAGCCACTGACTTTGATGATCAGCCCCGTCCCATCGGCCTCCTCCCCGACATCGGCGCAGACGAGCGCGCGCGGCGCGTCTACCTGCCGCTGGTAGTGCGCAACTACCAGTAGCGTCCGAACCGGTGCAAACTCTGAGCTTGCGAGAGGTTCGAGGGATCAATCGAATACGATGAGAGACCAAATGCCATCTGGGTGTGTTTC
>CAYMWP010000091.1:0-19304 GCA_964393895.1 uncultured Anaerolineales bacterium
CGCGCCTGCCGTGCCTCGATTATGAGAATTTGGATCTACTGAGTCTGCAAAAACCCAGCCCCCGTCCTCGCTGTTTCTCGTAAAACTAATGACGCCGTAAGAGTTTGGGACGCTAATCTCGACCATAAAAAGCGGGCGCGCGTATTCACGATCGCGCCCTCATCTCAATTTTACCTCAAACTGACCGCTTGGCAATCTAAATCGGCACCCACACCACCCGCCGTCCCTCGAACGTTGCCAGCCGCGCGAACCCCGCCGTCCGCGCCATCTCTAGCGCCACGTCGAAGCACGCGCCGACGGCGGTGGGAGTATGAGCGTCGGAGCCAAAGGTGAGAATCTCACCGCCCAACTCGCGGTACCAGCGCAATATCGGCAGCGAGGGACAAGGCTCCGGCTGTCCCCGGTACAAGGCCGACGTATTAATCTCAATCCCCTTGCCCCGCTCGACGACGGAGCGCAAGGCGGCGCGGATCATGTCGGCGTATGGTTCCGCGCCATCGTAGGGGTGGCCGAACTTGAGCGCGTCCCGCTTGATCAGGTCCAGGTGGGCCAGCACGTCGAAATCCCCTTCTGCGGCCAGGCGCACCACCTGCCGGAAGTAAGCCTCGTAAGCCTGGCGCAGCGGTTGTTCAAAATACTCTTGCTCCCAAGCAGCTTGCAGCCCCTCTGCGTAGTGAGCCGAGCCGAGGACAAAGTCGAACTCGCCCGCTGCCAGCGTCTCTTCTGTCTCCTGGACAAAGATGTGCGGCTCGCCCATTTCCACGCCGGCGCGGATGGTCAGCCGATGGCCATAGCGGGCGCGGCAGCGTTCGATCTCGGCCAGGTACTCAACCGGGCGAAAGTGACCGGGGGGATCAACGGGGCCAAAGTCGGCGTGGTCGGTGAAAGCGATCTCGCTCAGTTCGCGAGAAATGGCCGCCTCGCAGGAGGCCGCCATTTCGCTCTCGCTGTCGCAGGAAAAACGGGTATGAACGTGATAATCGGCCAGTGAGATCAAAAGTGTATCGCCTTCCCAAACACCCCGTGCGCAGCCTCCATCAGCGCCTCGCTCAACGTGGGGTGGGCGTGCACCGTGCGCGCAATCTCTTCCGGCGTCAGTTCCCAATCGCGGGCCAGCACCAGCTCTGGCAGCAACTCGGTCACCTCCGGCCCGACCAGATGGCCTCCCAACATCTCACCGCTGCTTGCTGCGGCCACGATCTTGACAAAGCCATCGTAATCGCCCCAACCCAGCGCCTTGCCGTTAGCCCGGAAGGGGAACTTGCCGACTCTCACCTCGTACCCACGTTCGACCGCCTGCGCCTCGGTGAGGCCAAAGCTGGCTACCTGCGGGTGACAATAGGTGCAACGCGGCATAGCCTCATAGTCCAATTTGACGGTCTCCACTCCGGCGATGGTCTCCGCCGCCACAATACCCTGGGCCGAGGCGACGTGGGCCAGCGCAAGTTTCCCCGTCACGTCACCGACAGCATAGACGCTGCCGCCGGTGCGGGCCACGTCGGTGCACATTCCATCGTCCACCACGACGCTGCCCCGCTCTAGCCGCACGCCAATCTCTTTCAGCCCCAACCCCTCGCTGTTGGGCCGCACCCCGATGGCGATGAGCGCCCGCTCGGCCTCCAGCGTTTGCTCCCCCTCGCCGTTGGTCACGCTCACCCGCACCCCATCGCCGGTCGTCTCGATCCTCTGGACGCGAGTAGATGTCAAGAGTTGGACCTTGCGTCGTTTGAAGGCGCGCTCCACCTCCTGGCTGACCTCCTCGTCCTCCAGCGGCAGCGCGCGCGGCAGCATCTCGACGATGGTGATCCGAGCACCGTAGGCGGCCCAGATGTGGGCGAACTCCATCCCAATCGGCCCGGCCCCAACGATGACGGCGGAAGCGGGCAGGTCGCGCAGCACGATGGCCTCTCGATAGGTCAGCACCCGCTCGCCGTCCACCTCGATGCCGGGGATAGCGCGCGCCCGCCCGCCGGTAGCGACGATGATGTTGCGCGTCTCCACCGTGCGCGCGCCGCCCTCGTTTAGCTTCACCTCGACCACGCCGGGCGACCTCAGCACGGCGCTCCCCTCGATCACCGCGACCTTGTTCTTGCGCATCAGCGCCCCGACGCCCTTGACCAATCGTTCGGATACTTTGCGGCTGCGGGCCACTGCCGCGCCAAAATCGGCCTCGAACCCCGCGACGGTAAAACCAAACTCCTTACCACGCCCTAGCAAAGAGATGACCTCGGCGTTGCGCAGGAGCGACTTGGTCGGAATGCAGCCCCAGTTGAGGCACACGCCTCCCAGGCGCTCTTTCTCGACCAGGGCGACCTTTAGTCCCAGTTGGGCGGCGCGGATGGCGGCCACGTAGCCGCCCGGTCCCGCACCGATGATGGTGACGTCGTAAGTATTCATTGTGTCATTCCCTCCCACTCGTCAAACGTGGCTGAGTGTACCACGAGGATGAAAACAGGACAAGCGTGGAGACCCTTCGGGTTTTCTATTGCTCAACCTCCACGTTACCCAGGGAGACGTGATCGCCCACCGGCTTGTCACCCAGGAGCACGGGCAACCGTTCGCCGCTGACAAGGTGATACAGACCAACGACGAGGACGTAACGACCGGGCGGCAAGTCAGGCGGGAGAGATAGGCCGTACCTGTCGGTCACGAACTGGCCCGGCTGCCAGGTGTCGGTGAGCCACAGGTCATCACCAGGCTCGGTGTCGCGCTGGGTGACCAGCCGTCCCGCGTCGTCGAGCAGTTGGACGGTGACTTTGTACCGTTCGGCGATGGCGGCCTGGGCCTCCCAAAACAGCGTCACGGGTAACGTGTCGCCGGGAGCGAGCCGGTCGCGCGCTAACGCATACCCATTCAGCCCAATCGCTTCGCCGAAGCGGGCGTCCAGCGCGACGACAGGTTCCTCCGGCAGCGGGGCCACCCCGTAGGTCGCCAGACGCACGCGCCCATACCAGCGATCGCCGGTCTTGTAGGCATTGTTCGCCAGCCAGGTCTCGATGAGCCGTTGGGGGTCAGATTCGGCGTCGCCCCAGTAGAGCAAAAAGAGCCGCCGGTACTGTTCGACGAGCGGGGCGAGAAACTCGTCGGTCGCGCTTGGGTCAGGATGGTAAGGGGCCGGATAGACGTCGCGGTCGGGATAGTAGTAGGTAAAGACCTCCCACTGGTTGGGAGCATTCAGGATGATGGCGTCGTGAGGGCACGAGATGGCCGCAATGTCAGAAGCGAGATGGCGGTAATCGTCGCGGAAATACGTGGGGTCAAAGTAGAGGTTGTGGAGAGAGGGGGACGTGAGGGCTGTGAGGGCAAGAGTGAGGAGAGCGTAAAACGTGAAACGTGAAACGTCAAAAGCCAAACGTGAGATGTGGGCCAGGTTTTCGATGCCGTGGGCGAGGAGGATGTGGAATGATGGAAGGACAACTATCAGAAATTTGAGCCAGGCGGGCTTGTAGAGGTCAAAGGTAAAAATAAAGGTGACGGGGAGCAGCAGGTAGAGAGCGACGGCGGTGACGCCGAACCGGCTCAGGCGGTCCGTCCCCTGTGGCCACAGCCCCACGAGCAACAGCGCCCCCGTCACGACGAGGGTGGCCGTTGCCTCTCCAACCGGAAGTGTGATGCCGACGGTGAGCACGCGCAGTACGTCCAAGAGCGCGCTTCCCAATTCATACTCCTGTCCGGCCGGCGACCAGCCGGTGACGCTTCCCAGTGCAATGGGCAGCCACGGCAGGTAGAGAGCGGCGATCGCAGCCTGTGTCCCGGCCCACAACGCCAGCCAGCGCCAGCGACCCTCGGAGCGGCGCGCTACAGCCAGCCACCACAAGCCAAAGATGGCATTGTGGGCGAGCAGGACGAAGGGAAAGGCATAGTGAGTGTAGAGCCCGGCGACACTGATGAGGACGTAGGGTGCAAGAGACAGGAGACGTGAAGCGTCAAGCGTCAAACGTAAAGCGTGGATGGCAAAGAGGCTAGATGCAGCGGAGAGGGCGGCCAGGAGCGCGTACATGCGCGCCTCCTGCGAGTAGTAGACGGCCAGGGGCGCAAGCGCTCCCAGGAAAGCGGCCATCAGGCCAACGGACTCACCGAAGAGACGACGGCCCAGCAGGTAGGTAAAGGCAACGGTCGCCACACCCGCCGCGACGGAGAGGGAGCGCAGCGCGAACTCGCTCTGACCAAACAGCGCCCGCCAGTAGTGGAGCAGCAGATAGTAACCGGGCGGGTGAATGTCGCCCGCGGCCCCTTCCAAGATCAGGTCGAGTGATCGTTCGGCAATGCGGGCCGAGTTGCCCTCGTCGTTCCAGAACGATTGAGCGTCGAGGCGGTAGAAGCGGAGAAAGAAAGCGAGAAGCAGGGTGATGAGGAGTAGGGAGCGGGAGGCGGGTCGTCTCATCGCCGGATAATCGAGAGCCAGAGTGCAACGAGGCTTGGGCAAACTATACCCAAGACGAGCCAGATAGGTGGTCGCCAGGGAGAGCTAACGACGAGCGCGTCCACCCCAACCTCGCCCGAGACGGCGGTCAACGTGACCTCGTGGCGTCTCTGTTGCCAGCCGCGTACCAGGCGCACCGGTTGCCCGCCGAGTGAGATGCGCTTAGCGGCGACGCCGTCCACGCTCACTTCGATCTCGCCCGCACCGGGGCCGGGCACCAGCGTCAGGGAGGCGCCCTCATACGCGAGGCTCACCCTCGCACCAGTCACCGTCGCCTGCTGGTAGGCGCCCAGCATCGCCGCCAATTCTCGCCGACTCGCCGACTCGCTGGCTCGTACCGTCTCCCACCCACCCTCGTACTCCAACGCCCAATGATCCTCCTGGTGTGTGCCAGGGTAGAGCGCCGGAACGAGGTTGGCCGTATACTCGCGCAGCGCCTCGTAGACCGGCATGGGAGTGAAATCCGGCTCGACCATGCGAAAGTAGTACATGGCCTGATCACGCTCGGCGTCAGAGGCCCGCTTAAAGAACCAAAAGTTGACCACGCCCACCCAGGGCCACTCTTCCATCGCCCGCTGGTAGGCCAACACCGCGTAGCGCGCCTGCTGCTCCGGGGTCACTTGGCCGTACCCACCCCATCCTCCAATGCCCGTCGGGTCGTCCGGCACGGCGTTCGAGTTCATCTCGCTGATCCACACCGGCTTGTGCGCGTCACCATTGGCGACCATTATCTCGCGGACATAGACCGGGCGGGAAAAGCTGATGTTGAGAGGCCGCAAGCGGTGGTCGGTGGGGCCAGACCAGAGCATGTAATCGTTGACGGCCATGACATCGAAACAGTCGCCAGCGCCGGCGTCGTACATGCGTTGGAGAAAGACAAACTCGTTCAGGCCCAACGCCGGCCCAGGCCCAGGGTGAAGCGAGACGGTGGGAGCCAGAGCACCGCTGACGATGGCGGCGCTGGGGTCGGCCTCCTTGGCGCGCCGGTAGCCTTCGCATAAGAGCCGCGTGTACCCCTCTGGATCAACCGGATGCTCCCCCCATTCAGGGTAGATGTTGGGCTCGTTCCACAGTTGGTAATAGCGCACCCGGCCCCGGTAGCGAGAAACAACGGCAGCGACGTAATCGCCCCAGTCGGCCAGGTCATCGGGAGGAGCATAGGCGCCGGCAGCGTCGCCTGCGGCGCGGCTCCAGGCGGGAGGGTTGCTCAAGCGCGGGACGATTTCCAGCCCGTACTGCTCGGCCAGATTCACGATGTTATCGTACTTTTCCCAGGCGGAGCGATGAGGTTCGTGCCGCCGGTCCTCAAAATCGCCCTTGCCGTGGATCTCGATATCCTCCCAGGGGAACTCTTGGCGCAGCCAGTGGAAGCCGGCGTCGGCGATCATTTGCAATGCGCGCTCACGCTTCTCCGGTTCCACCTCCTGCTCCAGGAAGACGTTGATACCAAAGGGGTTGACGCCAGCGTGGGCTACCAGTGCGTCGGGGGCCACGCGCGGTTGGGGACGGAGATAGTCGGCTGCCAATTGCCCCATCCCGCGCGCCTGGGGCAGCAACTCCTCCTCGCCGGTGTAATAGAAGAAAGGAGATCGGCAAGAGAATAGGGCCAGCAGTGAAGTGACGACCAGGGCGAGAATCGGCTTACGCATCGCGCCGCAATTCAGTCCGCCTCCACGACCAGCGCCGCTATAGGCCCAGGAATTTTGTCCGACCTCAAATAGGCCCGCACTTCCTCGCGGCTTTTCTCAAATTCACTCACCAGTTCCCTATCAGAACCCTTAAAGCCAGATGCAGAACGGCAAGCGCAAGTGCAGCAGCCCAACGAAGCACGATAGCTATCCAGGTCACAAGTGAGGCAACTCCCCAGTCTGATCATCATCAATGAGAAAGCCAACACGTCCTCGTGACCATCGGGGAGCGAGGCGACGTGGGCGACCAATTCTTCCCACTCGGATTCGCGCAGCTCGCGTAACTGGGTGATGCAACGGGGCGGAAAAAGGATCTCGCTATCAGGGTACATTGTTTCACATATCCTTTTGAGACTTTGATGCTGCAATGATAACACAAAAGCGTCCCAATTTCAAGGATTCCGCAAGCGTTTACGCGAACAGCACCCTTTCTCCTCGTATCGGGAGCAAGGGCGCTGTTCTCCAACGACAGCCCGCCGCGCTTTTAATAAGTCGCCAAATAGCGCTCGATTTCCCAGGGGCTGACTGTGATACGGTACTCGTCCCACTCCTGTATCTTGGCCCTGACAAACCGCTCGTAAACGTGCGCGCCTAAAGCATCTTGGATCACCTTATCCTCCGCCAGGCAATCCAGAGCCTCCTTCAGCGAACCGGGCAGCATCTCTACGTTCCGTGCTCGCCGCCGCGCCTCGTCCAGATCGTACAGGTTCTCTTCCAGGGCATCGGGCGGCATCATCCCCTTTTCGATACCGTCCAGCCCGGCGCAGAGCATGACGGCAAAAGCCAGATAGGGGTTGCAACTGGGGTCTGGGCAGCGCAACTCTAGCCGCGTCGCCTGGGTATCGGTCACCTTGGGCACGCGGATGAGAGCCGAACGGTTGATGCGCGCCCAACTGATGTACACAGGAGCCTCGTAGCCGGGGACCAATCGCTTGTACGAGTTCACCAAAGGAGCGATTACGGCACAAATCGCCCGCGCGTGGTGTAACTGACCGGCGATGTATTGCTTGGCCAGGGTAGAGAGTCCAAACTCGTCTTCCGTGTCGGCAAAGACGTTCCTCCCAGCATCGTCGTAAAAGCTCTGATGGACGTGCATGCCCGACCCGTTGATACCGACGATGGGCTTGGGCATAAAAGTGGCATGCAGGTCGTGCCGCTTGGCGACAGCTTTGAGCACGTATTTGAAGGTAATCGAATTGTCGGCCGCTGTCAGGGCATCGGCATACTGAAAGTCAATCTCGTGCTGACCGGTGGCGACTTCGTGGTGGCTGGCCTCGACCACGATACCCAGGGCCTGCAGCGCGGCGACCATTTCCTTGCGGATGGTGATGGCCTCGTCGGTGGAATAGTCAAAGTACCCCCCCTTATCGTGAGGCGTCAGGGCCGGGCTGCCATCCCCATTCAGGCGTAAGAGAAAGAACTCTAGCTCAGGGCCGGTGTTATAGTCGAACCCCATTTCCTCTGCTTTTGCTATGGCCCGTTTCAGCACCCGGCGCGGATCTCCCGGGAAAGGCTCGCCAGTGGGGGTGTGGACGTCACATATAACGCGAGCCGTCGCTGCTCCCTCCTCGCTCTCCCAGGGGATGATCCTAAAAGTGGAAGGGTCGGGCACAAGGTACATATCGCTCTCGGCAATGCGGGCAAACCCCTGAACAGAGGAGCCATCGAACCAGACTCCTTTGTCAAAGGCCGCCTCCAGTTGGTCACCGGGGATAGTGATCCCTTTGACCACGCCCACCACGTCGGTGAACTGAAGGTGGACGAACTTGACCTCCTTTTCCTTTGCTGTTTTCAAGACATCTTTGGCTGACACATCTGTCATTTCTATACCTCCCTTTTGGATACAATAGGTGACTCTACTGAAAAAACCAGGTTTTTCAACAGCAATTCTCATTACGACGCCGTGGACAAGTGGATTGAAGGCTTGTGATACACAAGTGCGCTAAAAACGCACTTGAGCAACCTGTTTTTGACAGGTTCTGAGTGTCGGCGGTGGGCCGTCTGTCTCCAGCGTGATACGCTCGCGTGTATTGACGCCAACTACTAGAACCGGAAACGCCACGCTGCCAACAGAACGGACGCCGGTAGAAACACCAACTCCAACCCCAGACCGCGGACGACGAGGTTCAAAGCCCTCCACCGCCCAGGCGACGGGCGTGAGTCGCTCAATAGTCTGAAACGTCTCGCTGGTGAACTCGAACTTTTCCCTGGGCCGGCGAATTTCTGACGCACAGCACCCATCCCGTTCTGGCGCGCTGCTGCACGTCCAACCGGGGCGCTCGAGCAAGCTCTATTCAGATGTGAGACCGCAATCAGGCCACCTGTGCAGAAGCCGGATCAATCGTCGGTCTTGTACTTGAAGGATACTTTGACCTTGGCGCGATAGGCGCGCACTTTGCCATCCTCAAGTTGCAAGTCCAACTCGACAACCTCGGCGACGCGCAGATCCTGTAAGGACTTGGCGGCCGTATCCACAGCGGCCGCAGCAGCCTTCTCCCAGGACTCGGTGCTGGTCCCGACCAACTCGATGACCTTGTAGACACTCTCCGACATGTCACTCCTCCTCGACGCCCAGACGGACCCAAAAGGCCCGCGGGCACTATGGCCGCCATCCCTCGACGCAAACGACGGCGGCATCACCACCCACACAGTTCAATATTGTATGATCACCGGCGTGCCAATCTCGGCCCACTGGTAGAGCAAGCGGGCCTGTTCCACGCCCAGAATGACGCAGCCGAAAGAGACGGGCGCACCCAGGTATCCCGCCCACAGCCGTTGCCCGTTCGCCATGATGGGCAGGGCGTGGATGCCGTTCTCCAACCCGCCGGCCCAATAGATACCCAGCCAGTGGGGCATTTGCAGGCCCCAGGTAGAGGCGTAAGCATTGGGGATTTTATCCAGCACACGGAATGTGCCCGCGCGCGTGCCCGCGCCGGGCTTGCCGGTCGAGACGACGAAGGAATAGACCAGTGCGTTCCCCTGGTAAGCGTAGAGCTGCTGCTCAGAAAGATCTATCAGGATGCGCTTGCCGCCGCCGGTGGGAGCTGGAGCCGGGGCAGAAACCAAACTGCCGGCCTGGGGGACGACGAGTGTCTGGCCGGGCAAGATCAACGCCGGATTGGCAATGTCGTTGGTCTGCGCCAACGTCCACAGGCTCACGCCATACCGTTGTGCGATGGCCGAAAGCGTCTCGCCCGGTCGCACGGTATGAATGGTGGAAGCGTGTTGGGGTTGGTAGGCCGGCGAGGGAGTCGTCGCGCTGCCGGGGATGACCAAGCGCTGACCGGCGGCGACGTGACCGGGGTTGTAGATACCGTTCAGTTCGACCAGCGCCTGCACAGTGACGCCGTAGCGCAGCGCGATGCGGAACAGGTTCTCACCCGGCTGGACGACGTGCGCGCCTCCCGTACCCGCAGGCGCGGCCGGCGCGCTGGCAGTTGGAATGGTCAATCGCTGACCGGCATAGATGCGGGTGGGGTCGGTAATGCCGTTGGCCGCGCAGATACCGTCCACAGAGACGCCGTACCGCCGGGCGATGCTGAACAGCGTCTCGCCCCACCCCACCACGTGGATCACGCCGCTCTGATCGAGTTCTGTGGCGCACGCAGGGGATGCTGGCAATAACGTCGCCGCCAACAGAACGACCAGCAGTGTCAAGCAGAGTCGTCTACGCATCCAGACTCCCTCCACTCACGCCCGCCACCACCGCCTGCCCCAGCGAGATTCCCCCATCGTTGGGCGGCACCAGGTGGTGGGTGTAGACGGTAAAGCCGGCCTCCCGCAAGAGCGGTTCGCTCCTCTCCAGCAACGTCACGTTCTGAAAGACGCCGCCAGAGAGAGCGGCCTCGTCCAGCCCGGTCTCATCCCGCAACCGCAAGCAGACGTCGCGGATCACGTGCGCCAGCCCGTTGTGAAATCTGGCAGCAATCACCCCGGCGGTCACCCCCGCCCGCACGTCGGCGACGACGGAGCGGAGGCAGGGTGCAGGGTCAATGCGTAAAACGGAACGCGTATTGCGTGATGCGCAAGAAGCAAGTTGGAACGGGTAGGCGGCGGTCTCGTCGGGCAGGGTCAGGTTCTCCAACTCGATGGCCGCTTGAGCTTCGTAGTTGACCTCCTGCCGCACGCCGGCCAAAGCGGAGACGGCGTCGAAGAGGCGGCCAACGCTGGAGGTGGGGATGGTGTTCAATTCGCGTTCCAACTGCCGGGCCAGAATCCTGCGCTCGGCCGGGGAGGCCGTCTTCACCGGAGGCAAGTCTTCCTCCCACGGGACGCCCGCCGCCCACAGGTGGGCCAGCGCGACGCGATACGGTCGGCGGATGGCCGCGTCGCCACCGGGCAAGGGCACGTACTCGAGGTGGGCCGCCCGGCGGAAAGAGACGTAATCGGCAATCAAGAACTCGCCGCCCCAGATAGCCCCGTCGCTACCATAGCCCGTGCCGTCGAAAGAGACGCCGATGACGGGCCGCTCGCCGGTCAATCCATTCTCCGCCATACAAGAAGCAATGTGAGCGTGATGGTGCTGGACGGGAGAGATTGGAGATTTGAGATTGGAGATTTGGGATTTCGCCCACCTGGTCGAGAGGTAGGCGGGGTGCATATCGTGGGCCACTATTTCCGGCTCAACGCGAAAGGTGCGTTGCAGTTGCTCCACCATCTGCTCGAAAGAGCGCAAAGTCTCGTAATTCTCCATATCGCCGATGTGCTGACTGAGGAAAGCGTACCGGTCGCGGGTGAGGCAAAAAGTGTTTTTCAGTTCTCCCCCCACCGCCAGAACCTGCCGCACGGGTAAAGGGAGGTGAACGGGATAGGGGGCGTAACCCCGCGAGCGGCGCACCGGCAGCTCCGATCCGGCAAAGAGCCGCGTGACGCTATCGTCGCAGCGGGCGTGGATGTCCCGGTCGTGGAGGAGAAAACCATCCGCCAGGTCGCCCAGTCGCGCCAGCGCCTCATCGTTGCCGGTGGCGATAGGCTCCTCGGAGACGTTGCCGGAGGTCATCACCAACGCGACCGGGAAATCGTCGGCGTGATCCAGCAGCAAGTAATGGAGCGGGGTGTAGGGTAACATAACGCCCAGGTAACGGTTGCCAGGAGCCACCAGAGAAGAGATGGGGCTTCCCGTTCGCTCGCGCAGCAGGATGATCGGCCGCTCACGAGCGACGAGAAGCCCCCGCTCATCCTCGTTGACACAACAAAATCGCTCGACCGCCTCCAGATCGAAAGCCATCAGCGCAAAAGGCTTGTCCACCCGCCCCTTCCGCTCACGCAGCCGGGCCACCACCTCGTCGTTCGTCGCGTCGCAGGCCAGGTGGAACCCACCCAGCCCCTTGATGGCAACCACGTCCCCCTCGACTAGCATCTCCCGCACAGCCTGAATCGCCTCTCCGCCGCGCAGGCTCGCCTGCTTACCGACCTGCAACCACACTTGCGGGCCACAGACCGGGCAGGCATTGGGCTGGGCGTGGAAACGGCGATTGGTCGGATCATCGTACTCCGCCCGGCAGGCGGGGCACATCTCGAAAGGAGCCATCGTCGTCTTGGGCCGGTCGTAGGGGATGTCCTGGATGATGGTGAAACGAGGGCCACAGTTGGTGCAATTGATGAAAGGGTAGCGATAGCGCCGGTCGTCGGGGTCGTAAAGCTCCCGCAGGCAATCGTCGCAAGTGCAGATATCGGGCGAGATGGGTTGAAACTCGCCAGGGCGAGCCTCCGAGTGACGGATGATGAATTGCGAGTTCCGAGTTCCGAGTTCCGAGTTCTGGCTGTCGGCAATAACGACCTGTTCGATACGGGATAGAGGAGGCGCTTCCAATTGCAGCCGCTCGACGAATTCATCAAGTGCTCCGATTGGGCCGATGGCCTCGATCTCCACGCCAGCAGAGCTGTTCAGCACCCACCCGGCAAGCCCCAGTCCAGTAGCCAGGTTGTAGACGAAGGGGCGGAATCCCACTCCCTGGACGACACCGGTAACGTGAACGTAACGAGCGGAAAGGGACGCTGAATCTGTCATAGCCCCGCTATTTTATCACCGACTACACCCACTGTCCAGTCAATTTCCTGGTGATTACTTTGACAATTTTGGGTTCCAAACGACACTACAACGAATTGGGAAAGTAACGAATTATTCGCCGCCGCACGAGGCCAATCCTGGCTACAAACGCGGTTGAACGATATGCCCCAATTCGTTTTGTATCCGTTCAGGGGGGAGATGACCACGGATGAGGAAATACCCGATAGACAAACAGCCCATCGTGTATTTCCTCATCCGAGGTTCTCTCTGGCACCCCAGGCACCCGCTCCGGCTGGGTAGCCGTCTGGCCGAGGGCCAGTTTTGGCCCTGCCGATGTCCAACCAGCGTTGAGACGGGTTGTGTTCCCTACCGGGTGAACGGTTACTTTGTTTTTTTCTAAATTCGCTGTAGTGTTTCGCCCAATCTAACATTGTCGTTTTACCCACACATGCGCCCTCCGCGTCTCTGCGGTGATTGGCCGATCAATTTGACTTTTCTGCACAAGAATGGTAAACTAACGACACTGTAGGGCAAAGTAGGCTTTGACTGTACAAAATGACCGTCCAGGCTTGCGGAGGCTGGGCGGCTTTTTCATTTCCAAAGACCACTTTGTCAAAAAGAGCACAAGATTTCATAAGGGAGTATAGAAAGTGAACGAAAGAGAGACCGGAACCGTAAAGTGGTTCAGCGATGCCAAGGGCTATGGCTTCATCCAGCGTGATGGAGGAGACGACGTGTTCGTACACTACTCGGCCATCACGGGAGGAGGGTTTCGCACGCTACAGGAGGGCCAGCGAGTCGAGTTCTCCGTCAAGCAGGGCCCCAAGGGATTGCAAGCCGACGATGTACAGGCCGTATAGCGACTATACGCCACAGCAGGAGGAGAAAATATGACCAAGCGATTATACGTCGGGAATCTGAGTTATCAGACCACCGAAACCACCCTATCTGACCTCTTCGGAGAGATAGGAGAGGTCGCGTCCGTGAGCCTCGTCACAGACCGTATGACGGGCCGCTCCAGAGGCTTTGCCTTCATTGAGATGACGGATGAAAGCGCCGCTCAACGCGCCATCGCTGAACTCAACGGCAAGACCGTGGACGAGCGAGACCTCAAAGTGGCAGAGGCGCGCCCCAAGAGAGAGCGAAAAAGTCGAGACTCGTGGGGCGGTAGAGACCGCGGCCGCTACTAAAGCCAACCTACCCAGCTAGTCCAGACCGATCAGAATAAACAGCCGCACGGCTCCTCCGCAGGCCGTGCGGTTGCTCGTAGTGCAGTTTCACGCCTCGTTTGCCCCCCATCCCCAAACGTGATACAATCAACCCATCGTGACCCAACCACTCACCGCCAACTATGGGAGCGAAGATTAGGGTGTCGTTGGATCACCGTGTCCTACCTGTGCTGTTCCGCTAGCACCGGACAGCGTGCAACCTTCGGTTGCCTGCCGACGCTTGGAGCGGCTCTGGCGACCTCTCCAGAGCAACGGCGCCCAAGAGTGAAACTATATCCACACCACGATCAGGAGAAAAAGATATGGAAACCAAGCTGAAAGAACTAGAGAACCGCCTCATCGAGATCAACGACCTGGAATCCGCCGCCGCATTGCTGGATTGGGATCAAAACACATATATGCCATCCGGCGGCGCGCCGGCGCGCGCGCGGCAGGTCGCCACGCTGGAGCAGTTGGCGCACGAAAAGTTCATCGCTGCCGCCACAGGCAAGCTGCTGGACGACCTGCGCCCCTACGAGGAGAGCATGCCCTACGACTCTGACGAGGCCAGCCTCATCCGCGTCACGCGGCGCGATTACGAACGGGCGATAAAGGTCCCGCCAGCGTTCGTGGCCGAGTTCTCCGACCACAGATCTGCCTCGTTCCAAGTCTGGACGGAGGCCCGCCCGGCGAACGACTTTGGCAAAGTGCAGCCCTATCTCGAAAAGACGCTCGACCTGAGCCGGCGACTGGCGAACTTTTTCCCCGGTTACGAGCACATCGCCGACCCGTTGATTGATTACGCCGACTATGGCATGAAGGCCGCGACCGTGCGCGCCACCTTTGCAGAGCTGCGGGAGCAACTGGTGCCCATCGTGCAAGCGATCACGGCCCAGCCGGCGGCGGACGACGAGTGCCTGCACCAGACCTTCCCGGAGGCGCAGCAGTGGGCGTTTGGGCTGGAGGTCGCCAAACGCTTTGGCTACGATTTCGAGCGCGGACGCCAGGATAAGGCTCCCCACCCGTTCACGACCGAGTTCTCCATCGGCGACGTGCGCATCACGACCCGCGTCAAGGAGAACGACCTGGGAGAAGCGCTGTTCGGCACGCTGCACGAAGCCGGCCACGGAATGTACGAGCAGGGCGTACACACGAACCTGGAGGGCACGCCCCTGGCCGGCGGGACGTCCTCGGGCGTCCACGAGAGCCAATCCCGCTTGTGGGAGAACGTCGTCGGGCGCAGCCGGGGCTTTTGGCGCTTTTTCTACCCCCGCTTGCAGGAAATCTTCCCCGGCCAACTGGGGAACGTGGAGCTAGAGACGTTCTACCGCGCCATCAACAAGGTCGAGCGTTCACTGATCCGCACCGAGGCCGACGAGGTCACTTACAACCTCCACATCATGCTACGCTTTGACTTTGAGCTGAACCTGCTCGAAGGCAACCTGGCCGTGCGCGATCTGCCCGAGGCCTGGCGCGAGCGCTTTGAGGCCGACCTGGGCATAGTCCCGCCTGACGACCGGGACGGCGTGCTGCAAGACATACACTGGTACGGCGGCCGTATCGGCGGGGCGTTCCAGGGGTACACACTGGGCAACATCTTGAGTGCACAGTTCTTCGAGCAGGCCACACAGGCCCACCCCGAGATCAGCAGCGAGATCGAGGCGGGTAGATTCGACACGCTGCACAACTGGCTCAAAGAGAACATCTACCAACACGGGCGCAAATACACACCGTCCGAACTGGTCGAGCGTGTCACCGCCGGCCCGCTGAGCATCGAGCCATACATCCGCTATCTCCGTGACAAGTACGGGGAGTTGTACGAGCTGTGAGTTTGCAACTGTGCGAGCGGCAAGTGGCTAGTGTGGAGCAGACAATGCGCCAACAACCCAACTCTCGAATGTGCTTTCTATGTGGACGGCAGAATCCGGTCGGACTAAAGTTGACCTTTTACGAGGACCACCAAGCCGAGCAGGTGCGGGTCGAGTTCAGTGTGCCTGACGAGTACCAGGGCTATCCGGGCGTCGTCCACGGCGGCATCGTCGCCGCCATCCTGGACGAGACCTCCGGCCGGGCCGTGATGCTGGGCCGCTCCGACGATAACCTGATGGCCACGCTACGCCTCACCATCCGTTACCGCCGCCCGACCCCCACCGAGACCCCGCTGACGGCCGTCGGCTGGGTGGAGCGAATGAGCGGCATGGGCGCGCGGGTGGCCGGCGAGATCCGCCTGCCCGATGGCACCGTCACCGCCGAGTGCGAGGCCACCGTGGGCAACGTGCCGGACGAGTTCCGCACCACCTGGAAGGACGAGGAACAATACTGGAAGGTGTACGAGGAGTAGGCGCGCAAGTCGCACGTACACAAGTGGGTGGGATATGACGTACCAGGTTTTCCGAACGATGGAGAGAGTACGAGGGGCACAACTTGAGATGGAGCGCAGTTACCGCCAGACGGCGGAGACGACCCGCGATTGGCTGGTCACGCAGGGAATCGAATAGCCGCCAACCAAATTTGCCCCTAAAAGCCCACAACCTATCTGTAACACAATCGTAACCTGGATCAAAAAGCAGTGTGCTAAACTAATATAGGGCTCTGCTGAAAAACAGGACTATCCTAACATACACAGCCATCCCCCTCGAGAAGACAGAGCGATGCCCAAGCCAAGCAAAATCCTGATAGTGGATGACGACCGAGAGATGTGTAACCTGTTATCCCAAACCCTCTCTACTCTTGGGTATGAAACCACGCACGCCCACGACGGCCTTCAGGCCCTAGATCAGATCAAAAAAGGGCAATTCAACATTGTACTTCTCGATCTAATGTTGCCCGGCCCCGGCGGCATAGAGACCCTCAAGCGCATCCGCGAGCAGCAAACCGGTTTGGAAGTCATCATACTCACCGCTCATAGCTCACTAGAGACCGCTATCGAGGCGCTGCGCCTGGGAGCCTACGACTATCTCACCAAGCCTTTTTCAATCAGCGCCGTCAGGTCCGCGGTCAAACGGGCCACGGAGAAGCAACACCTGGAAGCTAAATTGGCCTCCATCTACAACCTTAGTTGCAAGATGGCCCTGGCACAGAACGTGGAGCAAGCGGTCCAGGCAGTACTAAGTACCACCGCAGGAGTGTTAGAGTTCGAAAGTTGCGGCGTCTGGTTGGTTGACGAGGCAAGAAATGAAGTGCACCGATACGCAGCGTACGGCCCAGAGCAGGAAGCGCCGTTGAGGCTGTCCTTGAGCGACGATAAGGGCATCGCCGTAGCGGTAGTGCACGGCGGGGAACCGCTCTACGTGCCTAAAGTGAGAGATGATCCCAGGTGCGTGGCGGTGAGAGCGTCAACCCAGTCGGAATTGGCCGTACCGCTAAAGGTCACAGGGCGCGTGATCGGGGTGCTGAACATTGAGAGCGCCGAGTTGGACGGTTTTGACGAAAGCGACCTGAAACTTCTCTCCACTCTGGCGGCCCAGGGAGCAACGGCGATTGAGAACGCGCGGTTACACGAGCAGGCACAGCAGGAAATCGCCGAGCGCAAGAGAGCAGAACTGGCGCTGCGCCAGGAACGAGACCGGGTGAAAGAATATCTGGACATCGCCGGCGCCATAATCGTGGTCTTGGACAATCAGGGAGGGATCACCCTCATAAACCGCAGAGGGTGCAAAACCCTGGGGTACCGAGAGGAGGAATTACTGGGCGAAAATTGGTTCGACGCCTGCCTACCGGAACAGAACAGAAAAGAGACGAAAGGAGTCTTTGATAAACTGATGGCAGGAGAGATCGAGCCGGTCGAATATTACGAAAACTCGATCCTGACTAGATCAGGGGAAGAAAGACTCATCGCGTGGCACAACACAGCCTTGAGAGACGAGACGGGCAAAATCACTGGCACCCTGAGTTCGGGAGAGGACATCACCGAGCGCAAGCAGAAGGAAGAAAGGATCGCACAACGCAACATCCAATTGACGGCCCTGAACGAGATCAACAAGACCATCAACTCCACCCTGGAGCTGCAAGAGACGCTGACGCTCATCGCCGATCATAGCATCCGGCTACTGGACGTGGAAGCGACCTCGGTGCTGCTCTACGATGAAACCAACGATGATCTATGGTTTGCGGCCGCCTCGGGTTCGGGCGCGCACCTGGTGCTGGGGCAGAGGTTGGCGCTGGGACAGGGCGTCGCGGGCTGGGTAGCTCAACACAATGAAGCGGCACTGGTGCCGGATGCATCCCAAGACCCACGTGTGAGCAGGAATTTCGACAGAGAGGGTCTTTTTACCACCCGTTCAATCGTGTGTGTGCCCTTGCACAGCCAAGACCAAATCACCGGCGTCTTGGAAGCGGTCAACAAGAGAGAAGGTGCCTTCAACCAAGAGGATCTGCGCCTGCTAAGTTTGCTGGCGGTGCCGGTAGTCACGGCCATTGAGAACGCTCGGCTGTTCGAGAAAGTGCGCACCGCGCGGGAGCAACTTCAGGCTCTCTCCCGCCGGTTGGTAGAGGTGCAAGAGGAAGAGCGCGGCCGTGTGGCGCGCGAACTCCACGACGAAACCGGCCAGGCTCTCTCTTCTCTGCTGCTGGGCTTGAGTATATTGGAAGAAAAAGCAGACGATCCGGTGGCAGTGATCACCCGGGCCAACGAGTTGGAAGGCCTGGTAGATAGGACTCTTGAAAACCTGCACCGACTCTCAATGAACCTACGGCCGGCCAGCCTCGACCACCTGGGACTGGTGCCAGCGCTGGAGCACTATGTCGAACTATTTAGCCACCAGCACGGCATAACAGCGCAGTTCGAGGCAGTGGAGCTCGAGGAGAAACGGTTGCCTTCGGCAATCGAGACGGCCCTCTACCGCATCGTACAGGAGGCCCTGACCAACGTGCTGCGACACGCTCGGGCCACCCGCGTAGACGTGCTCTTGGAGCTGCGCGGCGACCAAATCGTGACCATCGTCGAGGACGACGGCGTCGGCTTTGACCCGGCAAGCGCGACGAAGGGCAACCGTCTGGGCCTGCTTGGCATGCGAGAGAGGGCCGAGATGCTGAACGGGACCCTGACCATAGAAAGCAGTGCCAGCACAGGCACGACTGTGCTGGTGGAGATACCGGGCGTAATGCGTAATCCGTAATGCACAAGCCAAACGATTCTATCCGTATTCTGATCGCCGATGACCACGGCGTGCTGCGGGCCGGTCTGCGCGCCTTGCTCGATGCCGAATCGGACCTGCAGGTCGTCGGCGAGGCGACCGACGGCTCGGAAGCCTTGCGTCTGGCTGGTGAACTGCGCCCCGACATAGTGCTGCTGGACGTCAGTATGCCAGGGCCAGGGGGCATCAAAGTCACCAGAAAACTGGGGAAGGTTGTGCCCGACGCGCGCATACTCATTCTCACCATACACGAGGACGAACAACTGTTGCAGAAGGCCATTCAGGCCGGGGCTTCAGGATACATCACCAAGCGGGCCATCAAATCCGAGCTCATCAACGCCATCCACGCCGTCTGGCGCGGCGACCTCTACATCCACCCGGCCATGACGCGCGCCTTGCTATCGAAAGACACATCACTCAGCCCCTCTACCAATGACGATCTCGTCGAGCCGCTGACTTCCCGCGAGGTACAAGTCCTGGGCCTCATCGCCCAAGGGCACACCAACCGCCAAACCGCTGACATTTTGAGCATCAGCGTGCGCACTGTCGAAAGCCATCGAGCCAACATAATGGACAAACTAGGCGTACGCGGCCGGGTCGAGTTAGTGCGCTATGCCATGGAACACGAACTGCTCCCAACGTCAAGCGTGAAACGTCAAGCGTGAGTAACTGCTCAGCCTGGGCTTGTGACACAGAGATTCACAGAGCATTTCACAGAGAAACGCGGAGAAAAAGATATTTTTGTTGTATTCTCTGTGAATCTCTGCCTGCTCAGCCTACATTTCGTGTACTGGTTCAGCGGGAAATGGACATTTGCCATTCCGAAATAAGACACTACAT
>CAYMWP010000092.1:0-19176 GCA_964393895.1 uncultured Anaerolineales bacterium
ATCAAACCCGCCAGAGACCTCCGAGGTCTTCTGAGACCTCGGAGGTCTGAGTCTGAAGACGTGCGGGAACTCGGCCTCCCAATCGAACGGGTTGACCCGCCGCATCTCCTCCTCGTCGGGCATCAACTGGGCCGCGAAATAGTCCGGCCCGATGAGCGAGTTGCCGCACTTGACGTTCTCCCCCAGGTCGGGCAGCGCCCGCTCGCGCCAGAGCGAGAGTTGCTGGCCCAGCGTCTCGCCCGTCTCCCCCTCCAACACCTTGAGCAGCAGGCTGAGCTTGGTCACCTCCACCGCCTGGCGGTCAATGTCCACGCCGTAGATGTGGTTGAGCAGGATGCGCTTCTTTTCGGCCGTGGTCAGCCGCCAGTTGCCCTCCCCGGCCTGGTAGAGCGCGGGCTGCTTGCCCCTGGCGTGCTTTTCGGGGTCGTGCTCCTCGTACCAGCGGCGGTGATAGTCGAGCAGGTATTGGTACGCCCCCAGCAGGAAGGAGCCGGAGCCGCAGGCGGGGTCGAGGATGCGTAGGGGCGCGCGTCCCCGCGCCCCCGCGATCTGGCGAGGCGTCTTGCCATCCACCAGCTTGCCCACCGTCTGCCGCACGATGTAATCCACCACGTAGGTGGGCGTGTAGTAGACGCCGCCCGCCTTTTTGACCTCTGGCTTTTCCTCCACCCTGGCCCGTCCGGCGGGGGTCAAACGGATGACCTTGCCCAGGAATTGCTCGTACACCTGCCCCAGTATGTCGGCGGGCAGCACCGAGAACTCGTAGGGGGATTGGGGATAGTACAGCCCGGCCAGGATGGGCTTGAGCGTCTTGTCGTCAATCTTGAGCGATTTGGTCAGCCTGTCGGCCCGAAAGTCGAACAGGCCAGAGTTGTACTTTTCGTCCGCCTGGCGGTAGAGATCGTGTAGCCGGGCGTAAACGTCGGAGCCGTTGGTCAGCGCCAGCAGTCGCCCGTACTCCTCGGCGGCCCGATCCTCGCAGATGCGCAAAAAGATGATGCGGTCAATGGTGCGCTGCACGCCAAAGTTCAGCTCGTGGACGGTGATGCCGGGATTGCGCAGGGCGATGTTGCGGGCCAGCGCGTCGCGCCAGCCCTCGATCTCTTTGAGGAACTCGGCGTCCACCTCGCCGGTGCCGCGTTTGCCTTTGGTCTCCCGCACGTAGCGGTCAAAGGAGCCTTTGAGCACCGCTTCCCTGGCAAACACGTCGTGGATCTCGTCAAAGCGGTCGGGGTACTGGTCGAAGGTGAAATACATCACGCGGCCCACGCTGGCCTTGTCGTTCGGCTTGGGGCGCTGGCGGCAATCGTAGACGGCGAACTCTTCAAAGTCGGTCAGGATGGAGAGGGGCAGCTTGGAACTCCAGGCGTAGCGGCGCAGTTGGTAGGCCGGGCCGATCTCGCCCTTGATCCACACGCTGGGCTTTTTCGCCTCCAAAAAGAACTTGCGCGCGCCGCCGATGCGGAAGGAATAGTCGGGGGCCTGGGTCGTCCCGCCGATCTTGAGGGCCGCCTCGTGCACCACGTCCTTGTACTGCTCGGCGTAGCCCCGCACGTTGCGCACGTCCCAGCCGAGCGCCTCAAAGAAGGGGTCAATGAACTCGACCCGCGCGCGGGTCTCTTTGTAATCGGTGCGCTTGTAGAGCTCCAGATTGCGCCCGAAGCGTTCGACCAGTTCCAGGATCTCGGTGGGTGGTGTCATCTCGTTTCCCTCGCGTGATGCTTGCCGCTTCTCAAGCGCAGCGCTGGGCTCGGTCGGGAGACCTTCGCCCAACGGCTCAGGTAGTCATACCCTGTTTTCCTCTGGCGCCTCGAAACTTCCGTCGGCGCGGCGGCCCATCCGGTGTACGGCGACGATGGCATCCCGGTTCAAGGGGCCGTAGACGTGGGGGAAACCATCCTCGTACTTGACCTCGACCGAGAGCCGCTCTTCGGCGATGGCGAGCAACAGGAACTCGCCGGGCGCGTCCCGGTAGAAAGTGTTGGCGACCTGGAGCAGCAAATCCAGGCCGCGCGTGCAGTGGATGAAACCATCGTTCTCAAAGGCAGCAGGGAGATAGGGCGCGGCCGGGTCGAGGCTGTGCCAGTGATCGGCGGGGGTCAGGTGGTAGATGATGCTCATGGGAACGCCTCCTCGAAGAAAGCCACCACTCGCCGCTCCCACTCCTGTGGGGCAACGTCGAGATAGCCGCCGTGGTCGCAACCGGGTACGATCCACAATTCCTTTGGCTCGCCGGCCCGCGCCAGTTGCTCCTGCGGGTGAGTCTCCGCCGCCTCCAACTCGCCATAGATGAGCAGCAATGGCCGGGGGCTGATGCGGTCTATCACAGAGATGGGACTGACAGCGTGGGGGTCAACGCCGGTCTCGCGCCGGAAGAAAAATAGGATGAGCCGGTAGGTGAGGGCCTGCCACCACGAGGGGGCGCCTCCTTCGTCGGTGACGTCGGCCACCAGGTCGTAAAAACCGCCCTCGGCTATCAGCGCCTCGATGCGCTCGTCCTGCGCCGCTCCCAGAGTGACGGTCACGCCGCCCAGTGAGTAGCCCAGCGCGCCCACGTGGGCCACGTCCGGCTGGTCGAGCGCCCAGGTCACCGCTTCCATCAAGTCCTTTGCTTCCAGGTAGCCCAGAGTGGTCTGGCCCTCGGGGTGGGAGCAGGAGCGCAGATCGCTCACCAGCAGGCCATAGCCGTGGCGGGCCAGGATGGCCCCTTCGCGCAGCATCCCCTCCCGCGCGCCGCCCAGGCCCGGCAACAGGACGATCACCACGCCGTTCTGCGGGGGGAGGTACCAGGCGCGGAGAGTCAGCCCGTCGTGGCTGGGATAGGTCACGTCCTGCGCGCCTGCGATCCCCACGTCGGCCGGTGTGACCCACATCTTTCCACATCCGGGATGGGTGAGGGCGCGAGCATAAACGGCGCTGCCCAACAGCGCGTATCCGGCCACGCCCCCCACCAGCCCGAGGGCGAGGGCTGCTATCATCAACCTCGTCAGGCGCATCCAATAGCGGCGGTCTCGTTGCACGGGGACATTGTACACTAAACGGGACGAAATGGAAAATCCGCGCCTTGCTCAATTCGCTCATACTGGGTATACTTTTGTTATCGGTGCCAATATGTTCAGTTAAGAGAGGACTTTTCTGAACAAGATCATCTAGCCACAGAGGACACGGAGAAAATTCGATGTTTGGCTCAAGAGAATCCCACTGCTCTCAGCCCCCGTTCCGGGGGCGGGTTGGGTGCGAAAACCGTGCAAACGAGTGGCTGTCTCTTGCATGGGCCGCCTCCGATACGGGGTTCCGAGCCCGGAGAACTTTTAGATTCCAAACGGCACTACAACGAGCTGGGAAAGGAGCGGATTCTTGCCGCCGCACGAGGCCAATCCTGGCTACAAACGCGGTTGAACGATGTGCCTCAATTCGTTTTTTCCTAAATTCGCTGTAGTGCTCCGCCCAATCTAACACCGCCAAAGCTGTTACGAAAAAACGTAAACACGGGAGGCGAAACAAATGCAAATACAGACCATTCAGAGCTTGAGACTGGCGGTTCTGATCGCGCTCTTGTCGTTGAGCGCCGCTCGTCCGCTGGTCGCTCCGCCGGGGATCGTCCAGGCGCAGGAAGCGGGCTACGTCTTTGTCCGCCAGTGGGGCAGTGAGGGGAGCGGCGACGGCCAATTCAACTTTCCGCGCGCCATCGCCATAGGCCCGGACGGGAACGTCTACGTGGCCGATAGCGACAACCACCGCGTACAGGTCTTTGGCCCCACTGGGACGTTCGTCCGCAAGTGGGGCGGCTACGGCGCAGGCCCTGGTCAATTCGACGTGCCGCAGGGCATCGCGGTGGACGGGGCGGGCAACGTCTACGTCGGTGACCGCAACAACAACCGGGTGCAAAAGTTCACCTCCGAGGGCGTTTTCGTAACCGCCTGGGGGAGCTATGGGTCGGGGAACGGTCAGTTCATTGAGCCGCGTAACCTGGCTGTGGACGGGGCGGGAAACGTCTACGTCGCCGACAGCTTTAACCACCGCATCCAAAAGTTCAGCAGCGAGGGCGCGTTCGTCGCCGCCTGGGGCGCGGCCGGCAGCGGCGAAGGACAGTTCAACTATGCCACCGGCGTCGCCGTGGACGCGGCCGGCGCCATCTACGTCTGCGACGCGGACAATCAGCGCATCCAAAAGCTCTCCCCCGACGGGGCCTTTATCGGCGCGTGGGGCAGCGAAGGCAGCGGGCCCGGTCAATTCTCTCGCCCTTACAGCGCCGCCGTGGACGCCAACGGCGACGTCTACGTGGTGGACGAGTGGAACCAGCGCATCCAAAAGTTTGCCGCCGACGGGACCTTTATCACGCTGTGGGGGAGCGAAGGGAGCGGCGAGGGCGAGTTCAACCTGCCGCACGGCGTCGCCATTGACCGGCAGGGATTGGTCTACGTGGTGGACGAGTGGAACCATCGCGTCCAGGTCTTTCGGGCGGAGGGAGGCGCTCCGGCTGCGCCTCCCACTCAGCCGCCGGAGACCGCATCGGCTCCCACTCCGCCGCCGGCGGCGACGGCGGCCCCTGCGATCACTGGCGAGCCGGGGCCGGCGCTGCTGGGCCGGCGGGGAACGACGCTCCATTTCGAGGACTTTCAGGATAACTCGGCCGACGGCTGGACGTTGGAGCCGGATTGGTTCATCATGCAGGATCCCGGGGGCAACTATGTCCTCAGCGGCATCGGCCCGGGCCGCGCCCGCATCGCCGGCGGCGAATGGGGCGACGTGTACCTCAGTTGCCGGGTCAACATCCACGATGGCTCGTTGCTGGTAGCCTACCGCGAGCGCCCGAACGCGAGCCGGTATGCCGTCCGCCTGGACGAAGCCGGCGTGGTTTTGAGCCGGGAGGAAGCGACCGCGACCGAGTTGGGCAGCAACGAAACGGCGATCCCGCGCCAGACCTGGTTCGATTTCGAGATGGCCGGCGAAGGGGGGCGCATCCAGGTCTATCTCGACGGGGCGCTGCAACTGGACGTCACCGACCCCGACCCGTTGCCGGGGGGCGGCGTCGGCTTCGGGGGGCCGCCGGTCGGTGAGGTGTGGCTGGACGACGTGACGGTCAGCGATCTGGCCGCCGTCCCGGTCGAGCCTCCCCCGGCCGCAACCGCCGTCGTCGAGGCCACTCCCGCGCCGGCGGAGGAAGCGGCCCCCTCCAGGAAACTGTGTGGTTCGGCGCTGCTCCTGCCCCTCTTTGCGCTGGGAGCGATCCTCGCGCCTCACGTCTCACGTTTAAAGTTTCACACACGGGAGACAGGCCAATGAAAAAGCAAAGCTCCAAGCGCATCACGCGCCTCCAGTTCCTGGTCGGCGCCGGGGCCGCGCTGTCCGAGGTCGTTGCCCAGGCGCCGGAGAGAGAGTGAGTCGTCGGCTATCTCGTATTCTCTTGTATGCGCTAGTCGTGCAGGCGGCGGCGCGGGCGGCCATTTTCCCTTCTCTTGTTCGTCGCTTCGCTTACCTCCGTGCGTTGGGCAATCGTTGGGTGCGCGTCCGACAATCGCAGTTGAGCCTGGTGAGGGATATGCTATAATAGTTGCCAGTTTGCAAGTAGGAGAACCTGCGTGAAGCGAATAGCCTGGATTACATTCATCTTTTTGACATCACTTGCCTGGATACGCGCGCCTGCCGTTGCCCAAGACGCCGGCCCGGCGATGTCCGTCACTGCCGGATTCGATGGCTATTGTCACGATAGCGGTTGGTGCCCGGTCTATGTCGTTCTCTCCAACGAGGGCGCGGACGTCGAGGGGGAACTGCACGTCGCCGCCAGCACCGACAGCCCCAACGTATACGCCAGGCAGGTCGTGCTTCCGGCTCACTCGCGCAAGGGATACTTTTTGCGCGTTCCCTCTGATGGCGCCTATCCTTATTTGCTGGCGCAATTGATCTCGGGAGACGAGTTGCTCGCGTCGCAGCGGGTTGCGGTCTCGTGGCTGGACGAGCGATCCCGGCTCTACGGCGTCGCCAGCGGCGATCCCTCGGCGCTCAACTTTTTAAGCGACGTCGCGCCGGCCGGCGAGAGGGCGGCGGTCGCCCACCTGGATCTGGAGACGCTCCCGCCCGACGCGCTGGGTTGGGAGGGATTCGACGTGCTCATCCTGAACGACGTGGACACGACCGTGCTCGACGATGAGCGGCGACAGGCATTAGAGACGTGGGTGGCGCACGGCGGGCACCTGATCGTGGGCGGCGGAGCCGGGGCGGCGCGCACGGTCGCGGGCGTGGACGGCCTGCTGCCGGTCACGGTGGGCGGCGTCCGCCCGGTGGACAGTCTGCGGGCGTTAGGCGAGCGTGTAGGCGGCTCAGCAGGGGGCGCTCCTCTCGCCGCCGGTCCTTACGCCGTGGCCGAGGCTGTCCTGCGAGATGGAGAGGTCATCATTGAGCAGGGGGGCCTCATCCTGCTGGCCCGCCGCGACCATGGGGCGGGCGCGGTGGACTATGTGGCTTTCGACGCCGGGCTGAACCCGTTCACCCGCTGGGACGATAACGTCCGTTTGTGGGAAAGCATAGTCGGTATGGGCAGTGTGGGCTCTCGCGGCCTCGCCATGCGCAACGAATACCGGGCCCACGAAGCCATCAACGCTGTCCCCGGCCTGGAACTGCCCTCCACGCTGCAAATCCTGGTCTTTATGCTCCTCTACACTTTACTCATCGGGCCGGTCAATTACGTCATCCTGCGCAAGCTGGACCGGCGGGAGCTGGCCTGGCTGACCATTCCAGTGCTGATCGCGGGCTTTACGGGGTGCGCCTACCTGACCGGGTTCCAGATTCGGGGCAGCGCGCCGATCGTGCACCGCCTGGCGGCGGTGTACGTTCCACCGGGCGCGGAGGCGGGGCGCGTGACGCAGTTGGTGGGGATTTTCTCTCCGCGGCGCACGAGTTATGACGTGTGGGTGGCGGAGGCTGCCGCGCGCGCGATTCCCGGCGACTATCGCGGCGGGCCATCGGAGCGCCCGTTGCGCGTCTTTGAGAAAGCGGGGGGCGTGACCGTGACCGGCCTGCGCGTGGACGTGGGCGGTATTCGGCCCTTCATCACCGATGGATACGCGAGCGCGCCGGACATTGAGGCTGAACTGCGGCTGGTTGATGACGCGCTGGGCGGGCTGTGGCTTGAGGGGACGGCGCGCAATGGGGACATTCCCTTGGAGGACGCCGTCCTCATAGTGGGATGGCAGGAGCAGAGATTGGGCGACCTAGAAGCGGGCGAGAGGTTCACCGTCTCTCACGCGCTCTATGCCTCTCTCACTTCTTATCGCAGCGACATGCCGGAGCGCATCGTAGGCTCGGTGAACTATTGGGATGACGCGACGCTGTACCGGCGCTACAGGCTGCTGCAAGCGCTCTTCCCCTATGGGGAGCCTAATCCGTTGGAGGAGGGGATCTACCTGGTGGGCTGGACGGAGGATGATGTCCCGCTGCCGGTCGAGATAGTGGGACGCCCCTGCTCCACAGTTGAGATGGCGTTCTACGTTTATGAACTGCCGGTGGCGAGACTGGAGATGGAGGGCGGTTTCACTATTGGGCCGGACCTCATCACGCGCCGGGTGGAGAGAACTACAGGCTACGTGGATGTGCGGCCCGCCGGCTGCTATCTGGATTCCGGGGCGGAGGTCGAGTTTCGTTTCACCCCGTTCCCGGGCCTGGAACTGGGCCGGGTTGACGAGTTGGTGCTCGAGATGCATGGCAGCAGCGGCGGGAGTGCAACCCATCCCCCGGCCGTCGCGTTGTGGAATTGGAAGAGCGAGACCTGGGACGAGTTCGACGCCGGCTGGGGACGACACTTGATCTCCAACCCTGGCGATTACGTCCTTGCGCCGGGCAGCGTGCTCCTCCGGCTGACGGCGGAGGCCGGCTGGTCGGCCGAAGTCGAAAATCTGACGATCACGATCGAGGGACGATGACAATGGCGGCGATTATACGAGTACAAGGGTTGACCAAGCGGTACGGCAAACTGGCGGCGCTCAAGGGACTGGACTTTACGGTCGAGGAAGGGACGGTCTTTGGCTTTGTCGGGCCTAACGGCGCGGGCAAGACGACGACGATGCGTATCCTGGCGACGCTTCTGCGCCCGACGGCCGGAGAGGCCTGGGTCGCCGGGCACTCGGTGCTCGAGGAGCGGCGGGACGTGCGGCGGGCCATCGGCTACATGCCCGATTTCTTTGGCGTCTATGGCGATATGAAGGTCTGGGAATACCTGGATTTCTTTGCCGCTTGCTACGAGATTCCCGCCGAGACGCGCCAGCGGCTGGTGGGCGACCTGCTGGAGCTGGTGGACCTGGCCCACCGGCGCGACGATTACGTGGACGCGCTCTCGCGGGGGATGAAGCAGCGGCTGTGCCTGGCCCGCGCGCTGGCCCACGACCCCCAGGTGCTGATCCTCGACGAGCCGGCTTCTGGCCTGGATCCACGGGCGCGGGTCGAGATCCGCGAGCTTTTGCGCGAGTTGCAGGCTATGGGCAAGACCATCTTTGTCTCCTCCCACATCCTCTCCGAGATCGGCGAGGTCTGCACGCACATTGGCATCATTGAGGCGGGGGAATTGGTGGCGGCCGGCACGCTGGCAGAGATGCGCACCGCCGGTCTTGCGGCGGGCTTGATCCGGGCGCGGCGGGTCGTGCGAGTGGGGCTGACGGAGCGGGTCGAGGAAGCGCGGGCCTGGCTGGCGGATCGGCCGGACGTGGTGCAGGTCGAGCCGGTGGTGGATAACGGCGAGGGTGACTTGCTGGTCACGTTCGCCGGTGGCGACGAATCGCTGGCGCGGCTCCTGACCCAACTGGTGAGCGCGGGCTTCTCGGTGGTAATGTTCCGCGAAGAGACCAGTGACCTGGAGGACGTGTTCATGCGGTTGACCAAGGGGATTGTTTCGTGACACAGAAACCAGGTTTTGCCGCTTTGGGCGAAGCAGAAGCGCCTTCGCTTACAGAAAAACCTGGTTTCTCCATCCTCGGATTGGAGAAAGTATGACTAGAAAACAGATCGCATTCATTACCGGCATCACGGGACAGGACGGCTCCTACTTGGCCGAGTTCCTTCTGGAAAAAGGGTACGAGGTGGTGGGTCTGGCGCGGAGGACGACCCATTACCATTACGAGAACATTGACCATCTCATCGGCAAGGTGATTGTCGAGTATGGCGATCTAGTTGATCCTGACAGCATCGAGCGGATTCTCGCCAAGTACCGACCGACCGAAGTGTACAACCTGGCCGCTCAATCCGTGCCGGCCGATAGCTGGCAGCAACCCATCGTGACGGCCGAGATCACGGCGGTAGGACCTGTCAGAGTCCTGGAGGCGTTGAGAAAACTGAAACTGGACGCCCGCTTCTACCAGGCGACGAGCCGAGAGATATACGGCGGGGTCCAGCAGGAAGTGATTGACGAGAGCACGCCATTTCTGGCTAACAATCCCTACGGTGTGGCGAAACTGTACGCCCATCTGATGACCAGGACGTACCGTCAGTCCTACGATATGTTCGCCTGCGGCGGCATTCTGTTCAATCACGAAAGTCCGCGGAGAAGCCTCCATTTTGTCACCCGCAAGGTCACGATGGGGGTGGCTTGCATCCACCTGGGTGTCGAGAATCCGCCCCTGAACGAGGCGGGGCAGCCGCTCGTCGCCGCTGGCAAGCTGAAACTGGGCAATCTCGACGCTGTGCGAGACTGGGGGTACGCCAAAGAGTACGTCGAGGCGATGTGGTTGATGCTCCAGCGGGATGAGCCGCGGGATTACGTCATTGCCACAAACACGGCCTACACGGTCCGGGACTTGTGCGAGGTCGCATTTTCCCGTGTGGGACTGGATTGGCGGGCGCACGTCGAGACCGATGCGCGCTTTATGCGCCCCACCGAGATCGCGGCTTCGCGGGGAGATTATTCGAGGGCTAAAGTGGAGTTGGGGTGGCAGCCGCGAATGGAATTCGAGGAGCTGATCGAGTTGATGGTAGACGAGGACGTGCGGCGTTTATCTGGAGACTGAAGCGTCTTTGAGCGAGGGAGAGATGCTCGCCAGAGCGAGAGCCCGTTGGCAGTCCATACTCGATCACCCCATCCTCCGGCTAGAGTTGCGCCGCATTCGTCGCACGCGCTGGTGGCCGGGGCGGCGTTTCTTCTTGATCTACCCAATAGTGTGGGGGGGTGCGCTGGGCTGCGGAGTGATCGCGGCCTTGAGCGTCGGGCTGGAGCACCTCCCCGGCTCGGCGCGGTTCCTGGAACCATCTGGGCTTCGATTGGCGGCCCTGGTCACCGGCGCGCCGGTTGTTTGCCTGGTAAGTGTGGTTACGTCGCTGCTTTCCTTTGCCCTGCCGTGGATCGCGCCCGCGCTCACCTCTGCGACGATTGCCCGCGAGCGAGAGTTGGGCACGCTCGACTTGTTGCGGACGACGACGTTGAGCGAGCGCGCCATCGTGCTGGGCAAGCTGGGCGGCTGCCTGGCGCGGATGTGGCCCGGCATCCTGGCGCTGTTGCTGCTGGCTCCGTTCCAGTTGATCGGGATGGTGGGCGTTGACCTGTTCGGTGGTTACTCCTCCCTCCTGCTGCTGGCCGGCCTGGGCACGGAGCAGCCGTGGCTATGGATTTTGCTGACCGGCCTCTCGGAGTGGCTCAAGCCGTGGGGCGACCTGGCGTTCCACGCGGCGCTGGGTCTGTTCGTCTCGGCGCTATCTCGCACGTCAGGCGCGGCTGTCGCTATCTCTTATGGCGCCATCCTCGTGACGCGGGTGGCCTTGTGGTTGGCGTCGTCGCTCCTGACCCCCGCGCTGATGATGTTGACCCTCACCGATCCGCTGGAACTGATGGGGGGATCGATGGAGTACGGGATGGTATTCTTGGGATTGATCCCGCTGGTGATCGTGCTCGCCGAGATTGCCGGGGCGGTGCTGCTGGTGTGGGGCGCTGTCTGGTGGCTGAAGCGGGCCTAGGAGGCTGATGATGGGAGAAGCGTTTACACTGGTCAAACGGCGGCGTTGGCTGCGCCGCGAATCCAACCCGCTACTGGTCAAGGAGCTGCGGGGCCGCATGCGCGGCGCGCGAGCGTTCGTCGTCCTGACCGTCTATTTGTTGCTCTTGAGTTGCTTCACCTCAATCATCTATTATGCCTACGCTGTGAACGTCAGCGGCCCTGGCAGCGGGTCGGAGATGGCTAATCTGGGCAAGACCGTCTTTGCCAGCGTCGTTCTCATCGAGATATTCCTGGTCACATTCATCACGCCCGCTTTCACCGCCGGGGCGATCAGCGGCGAGCGAGAGCGCAAGACCTACGAGCTGTTGCGGGCCACGCTCTTGCCCGCCCGTAAGCTGGTCTCCGGCAAGCTTGCCTCTGCGTTGACCTATATGTTGCTGCTGGTGCTGGCGGCGGTGCCGTTGGAGAGTCTGGCTTTTGTGCTGGGCGGCGTCGTGGCGGAAGAGTTGGCGCTGGCGTTGATAATCCTGCTGGTGACTACTTTTGCCTTTGCCGCCCTCGGCCTCTGCTTTTCCGCCTTTGCCCGCACCACGCTCGTCTCCACCGTGCTGACCTATGCCACGTCGTTGCTGGTGACCATCGGGCTGCCGGTGCTGTTGCTAATCCTGGCCGCGGCGCTGATAGATCCTATTATATACGGCTATGGTTCCTTCGAGCCATCCTGGGTCTTGGAAATCCTCGTGATGTGCCTGGTTATCTTTTTCGCCAGCCTGAGCCCCGTCTCTGCGGCCGTGCTGACCGAGGTCTTTCTCGAGCAGGAGGATGCCCTGTTGTATTTTTGGTACGACTTGAACAATACCACCGCGGCCCCGATCACGAGTATTCCGCTGCCTTCCCCCTGGATCATTTACACACTGTTTTGCCTGGCCCTGGCACTGCTGTTGTTGTTGATAACCGTGCTGCGCGTGCGGCGGCAGGCGCGGCAGTAACCGGTTATTGCTTGTTTTGCTACGTCTGTCTCCTCGTTCCGAGCAGGTTTAACTTGTAGCGGCGGACGGTCTCTGGCGGCACTCTCTCGCCACCGGGAGCCTCAAAGAGCAGGGCGTCGGTGGGGCATTGGACGATGCAGGCCCCGCACTGCTCGCAGCGGTCGGCGTGGGGCAGGGCGGCGCTCTCTGCCACGGCGAACACTCCGCGCGGGCAGACCTGAGCGCAGCGCCCGCAAGCGATGCAGTGCTCTGGCTCCAACGTCACCCGGTGGCTCTGTTCGGCGTGAGTCCAGCTTTTGTACAGCGGCGTACTCCCGGCCAGGTCAAAGGCCAGGAGGAGCACCACCCCCAGCCCCAACCCGCCCCAGCGCAGGACGAAGGGGAGGGTGAGGCGGCCCGCCAGTGCTCCGACCAGCGCTGTTCCTGCCAGGGCGAGCCCTCCGAATAATGCCACAAACCCCGCCAGACTTTTCCGCGCCACCAGTGGTTCGTAGAGGGGAAAGGCCAGGTAGACGGCCAGCGATAGCGCCCAGATCAGCGCAACCAGGGGCAACAGTCCGCCCGGCCCAAAGATGAGCGTGATCAGGGCCAGCAGGGAGAGGGGGGCGGCCCACATCACGGCCATCTCCAGCCGCTGCTGGGGGTCAAAGTTGACCTGGCGCATTTTGGGGTTCTCTTCACCTCGCAGGAAGGCGGGCAGGTCGCGCCCGTCCACCGGCCCCCAGATCACCTTCCAGCCGGCGCGCTCCTGCACCTGGTCTGCCTCGATGCCAGTGGCGGCCAGTTGGGGCAGGATAACCTGCCGGTGGATGACTCGCCCGGCGATACCGCTGGTCTTGAGGGCAGAGATGGCGTCGTGGGTGGTGAGGTGACCGCCGGCGGCCGCGCACCAGACGTTGATGCCCCGGCTGTTGGCTATCAGCAGCCATCCGTCCAGCCCGCGCAGCGCGCGCTTCAATCGAGCCACGCTGAGGCTAAAGTTGCCAGTGAGGAACACGGGCGAGTCTGTCCCCGGCTGCCCCACAGCTTGCAGGCCGGGCTTGGTGGGCCAGGGGAAGAAGCGGAAAGCGGTGGTGAGGAGCCAGAGGAGCGGGTAGGGTAGTGTCATTTCGTTTCCTTTTTGTAACTCCTCAGCCTAACACCAATTCAGACCCCCGAGGTCTAGCGCCTGAGTAGTCCAGTATACAAGTTACTCCTTTTTTGGGCATCTCGCCACTACCTCGGCCCAGGAACCGAGCAGCCCGACTCGTGGCTCCAGCACCTCAAACCCCGCCGCCTCGACCAGACCTGGCAGGTCAGGTACGGCGTGGGCGGTGGTCTGGGTGAGCAGCCAGGTGACGGCGGCCAGGGGAGCTCGCAGCACGGCGATGAGCAGCCGCTTCCAGGGTTGCCTGGGGCGGACTTTGTCGGCCAGCAGGAGCAGCCCAGCGGGGCGCAGCAGACGCCGGGCCTGGCGTAGAGCGTAGCGCCGCTCGTCGGGGGTCAGCTCGGAAAAGCACAGGCCGGAGCAGATGGCGTCAAAGTTGCCGTTGGGGAGGGCATCCAGTTCTGCTACGCCCATCTCCTGCCAGGTGATGCGACCTGCGATTCCGGCTATTTCTGCCTTCTGGCGGGCCACCGTCAGCATCGCCGGGTTGACGTCCAGCGCGACCACCTCGGCCCCCCGCGCCGCCGCCCGCAGAGCCAGTGCGCCGGTGCCGGTTCCTAAATCTAACACGCGCCAGCCAGGCTCAATGTGGGCGGTCAAGCGGTCGTAGGCGCGCTCTGCCTGGCCCAGGGTCAGGAGGCGAATGCCCCCGTCGTAGCGGCTGGGGGCGGATTCGAGCAGGCGCATCAGGACGATACTCATGTCGTGAAGCGTAATGCGTTATTCGAGGATGCGGGTGACGTGGTACGCGGTGATGGGACGACCTACACCTTTTAGTTGCAGACAGGTGACGGGGGTGGCTTCTACTTGATTCTCGATCAGGTCATACGTGGCCTGGCTGACTAGTACCTGCCCGGCCTGGGCCACGTCGCAGATGCGCGATCCCAGGTTAGCGGCCTGTCCGATGACGGTATAGTCGGTGCGCTGTGGACAGCCCATCTCGCCGACGATCATCTCGCCGGTGGCGATGCCGACTCCGATGGGAGCCGGTTCGATGCCGCGCATGCGCCAGTTTTCCATCACGGCTTGGTGCGTCACCTGCATCTCCAGGCCGACGCGCGTAGCGCGCAGGGCGTGATCCGGTTGGGGGAAGGGCGCGCCGAGCAGCGCCATAACCTCGTCGCCGACGAATTTATCCAGGGTGCCCTCGTGCGATAGGATGACGTCGGTCATCCGGGCCAGGTAGTCGTTGACGAACTCTACCAGCAACTCGGGATCCGTGCTCTCGGATAGGCTGGTGGAGCCTCGCAAGTCGGCGTAGAGCACGGTGAGCACCGAGCGCTCCCCTTTGAGAAAGTCCACGTCGGGGTTGGCTAACAGACGCTCCATCACGCGCGGGTCCACCGACCGCCCCAGCACTTGACGCAGCCGGCGTCGCTCCAGGCTCTCAAAGATGGCGGTGTCCATCTGGCTGCCGATGGCGCTCAGCATGCGGCGATCGTCGGCCCTGAAGCCGCGCGGCCCGTAGCGATTGACGACGCCCAAGACGCCGATAATCTCGTTGTTCAGGATGAGGGGAATGCACAGCATTGAGCGCAGTATGTTACCCAGGTCGTTGCGACAGACCATCTCTGCTCGCCGCAGTGACTCGTTGGCTATCTGGTCCACCACCTCGTAGTAGGGGGACACCCTGAACAGGTCGTCGCGGGTGGTGGCTCGTAACTCGAGCCGCTTTCCGGTCTGGTTGTAGAGCATGACGAACCCGGCCTCGGCCTGGACGACCGAGCGCAGTTCCTGGAGCACGCTGCCGAGCATCTCGTCGAAGGGAAGGTGCCGGTCGCGGATGCGGTCCACCCGGTAGATGGTTTCCAGTTCCTTGTTCCGTTGTTGGAGGTCGTAGTAGGCGTATCCCTGGATCACGGCCGAGTCTATCTGGCTTTCGGCGGTCTTGAGCAATTCAACTTCATTCTGATCAAAGGGGGGATGAGAGCGGGCGAGCAGCAGCGCGCCTAATCGTTCGTCCTCTCCCATGACGATAGGGACAGCCGCCAATTGCAGACCGTCCGGCAGATCCGCCCCGGGTAGCAATTGACTCCCTTCCCATAGGATGACGTCGTCGGCCTCGGCGGCCCGCGCGGCCAGTTCCTGTACGCTGGCTGACACCAGTAGGCCGAGTTGTTCGCTGTGGTCGTTGATCGCTTTCAGCTCTACTTCCCCCGTCTCGCGGTCCAACAGGCACAGCAGGCAGAGGTCGGCCTGCAGGTGGTCGGTGAGGGTGTTGGCGATGCCGGCCAGCATCGCCGCTGGCTCGGTGGCGGTGTCGCGGATATGGTCAATCGCCAGGGTCAGGTCGAGTTCTTTTTGCTTCAGCGCGATACGTTCACGCAGAGCTTGTATGGTTTGTTCGGCTGTTTCCTTGCTCACCATATCCTCCTTGATCGTTCGCTAGGACGCAGATTAACCCTGATCCACTTTGGGTTGTTGCATCAATTATACCATTCTATCGTCCAGGTGAACATTCTCTAGGGCGGCTCTTTTGTGATACGGCTGCCAGGGTCGCGCGCCGCTTTGCCGGGTAAGGGCATCGTGATATAATTTCAAACGTCACTGGTAGCCGGACTGATTCCTGCCCCAGCAGCGCCTGTTTTACGACGGAGATTCGGTCGGCGTTAATCTGCGTCCTCAAAGATTTGTCAGTCAACCAGGTCAAAGTAGTAACTTTCAAACAAGGAACCAATATCCTTGAGGGAATCTTGCCTATCGGATCTGCTCTAATCCGTTCTAAACTTTTGGCGCCCAGCCAGACCAATCTCTTGCATCGGCCGCGGGTATACGAAGCTGTGGCGCGTGGGCTCGAGTGCAAACTGACCCTTGTCTCGGCCCCGGCCGGCTATGGCAAGACATTGGCGCTGGTGGACTTTGCGCGGCACAGCCCTGTACCGGTGTGCTGGTACACCGCCGACGAACGCGACCGTGACCTAAATACATTCATCGCTTACCTGGCGGGCGCCATCGGTGAGCGATTCTCCGGCTTTGACGGGCGCCTGCAAGCAGCCCTGGATTCCCTATCCCTAGAACCAGTCCACGACTTGACCGGCGCCGTGGGGGCGCTGGTCAACGAGATGCTAGAGATTGACTCTCCCTTCGTCCTCGTGGTGGACAACTACGAAACACTGGATACCATCTCCAACGTCCGCGCGTTCGTCCACCACCTGCTCCAAGTACTGCCCTCCAACTGCCACCTGATGATGGGCAGTCGCGTGCTGCCCGACGTTCCCGTCACGTACCTGGTCGCCAAGCGCCAACTCGTCGGCCTGACCGATCAGAACTTGCGCTTTGACGCCGAGGAAATACGAGAGCTCCTGTGTCTATCGCAGATCGAAATATCGCCGAGCCAGGCGGAAGCGCTGGTCGCCAACTCGGAGGGCTGGATCACGGGGATCCTGTTGCTGGCCGATCTACTGGGCGAGGAGGCCCAGGCGGTACTGCTCGACGCGGGCAAGGCGACCGCTGAGACGTACGATTTTCTGGCCGGCGAGGCGCTGAATCGGCAACCACCCGATATTCAGCACTTTTTGCGCACCTCGTCCGTGTTACGCGAGATGTCGCCCCGGTTGTGCCGCCAGATCATGCAGATCGAAGAGCCACACGCCCTGCTGGCGGAAGTGGAACGGCGCAATCTCTTTGTCACCCGTTTTGGGAGGGGGGGAGCGGCGACCTATCGCTACCACAACCTGTTCCGCGACCTGCTGCACGAGCAGTTGCGCCAGCGCGACCCATCTCGCTACACCGAACTCCATCTGCGCGCCGCGCGGCAGTTCGAACAGACCAACGACATCGAAGAAACGGTGTACCACTATCTGGCCGCCGAGAGCTATGCCAATGCAATAACGCCGATGGAACGGGTGGCGATGGAATGGTTCACGCGAGGGCGGGTCGAGACGCTCCTGGGATGGGCGGAGGCGTTGCCCGAGGAGGTCAGGGCACAGGCCCCGCGACTGTCGTTGTATCAGAGCAGGGCGCTCACCGACCGCTACGATTACAGAGGGGCGCGCCGGGCGCTGGCCCACGCCGAGGCCGGATTCGCTGTTCAGGGGGATGTGACCGGTCTAGCCAAGGTACACAACCAGCACGCGATGCTGACGCTCTTCGAAGGTCGCTACGAAGATGCGATAGCCGAGGCGCAGACAGCGCTGGGCACTCTGAGCCAGGACGAGGTAATAGAGCGAGCGAACGCGCAGCGCCACATTGGGATGGCCTATGTTGGGCTGGGGCGCCTTTCCGAGAGCATCGTCCAGCTACAGGATGCGCTGACGTTATTCCGGCAGGTTGACGACCCCTATATGGTGGTCAACCTGTTGCAAGACCTGGTATCCGCCCTCACTGCCCAGGGGCGCTTCGACGAAGCGGCCACGTGCCTGAGCGAGGCATTGGCGCTTGGGCGACGCTTGGGAGCGCCGACACTGCTGGCCGGGATACTCAACAATATGGGCTGGATCAACTATGTGCGCGGGGAATATCGCCAAGCGCTGGGGCTGTACGAGGAGGGCCTGACGGCGGCGCGACGTGGAGGCGACCTGCGATGGCAGGCCTACATCTCGGTGGGGATGGCCGATCTCTACCGCGACGTGGGCTTCTACGAGCGCGCCGAGCCCTTATATGACACCGGCTGGCGGATCGCCCAGGAGAATCGGCCCGGCCTGGCTGCCTACATTCTCGCGGCTCGGGCGGACATGTGCCGCTGGCAAGCAGACCACGCGCGGGCCTACGATCTACTGGAACAGGCGCGCCAGTTGGCCCGGGATAAGGGATTGGACTTTGAGGAGCAGGGGCTGCTACCTATCACCGAGGGAATCACACTGGCCGAGAGCAGCGATCCCCAAACCGGCATCCGCCTCCTCAGCGAGGCCGTGCAGTTCCTGGAGCAACAGGGGGCCAGGAGAGAACTGGCTCGGACCCGCTTCCTGCTGGCCAAGGCCCACTTGCTGGGCGGAGATGAGCCGCAGGCCATCGCCCAGTTGCGCCAGGCGTTGAGCCTGGCGGAAGAGATCGGCACGGATCAGTTTGCGGTCGTGGAGGGACAACGCGCTCCGGAGCTGCTGAGGCTGGGCATGGCCGCAGGAGTGACGGCCTGCCAGTCTATAGTCGAAAAGATAGAACGGCAAAGCGCCTTCAGGGAAGAACGAACGAGGCCTGCACCAGAAGAGGGCGCGGCGGCTCGCATGGAGATCTATGCCTTGGGGGAGGGTCGGGTTGTCCGTGACGAGCACACACTCTCTGCGTCCGAGTGGCAGACATCGGCGGCCAAAGAGTTATTCTATTACATCCTCTTGCACGGCCCCCTGGAGCGGGGCGCCATCGGAGTGGCGTTCTGGCCCGAGTTGTCCGCGAAAAAGATGAGCAATCGTTTCCACATCGCGCTCCACCGGATTCGCCAGGCCCTCGGCAGCGACATAGTGGTGGTGGAGGACGGACAGTACCGGCTGGGCGACGTGGACTACTGGCTGGACATTGACGAGTTCGAAGGAGTGGTTGGGCGGGCGCGACTACTGCCACCCCACGACTGGCAGGCGGAAGACCTGTGGCGACGTGCAGTGGCGCTCTACCGAGGGGATTTGCTGCCCGAGGTGGAGCGGGTGTGGTGCGTGCCCAGGAGGGAGGCGCTCCGCGAGATGTACCTCGAAGCGTTGGTCGGTGTGGGACGGGGTCACGAGTCACGAGGAGAGTCTGGGGAAGCGGTCGGCTGGTACAAACGGGCGCTAGGGGTGGACGAACTACGGGAAGACGTTCACCGGCGCATCATGCAATGCTATGCCGAGGCCGGCCGGCGCTCAGAAGCCCTGGCTCAATACCATCGTTGTCGGGAGATACTGAAGCGAGAGCTGGATAGTGAGCCAGCGATCGAGACGAAAGAGTTGTACGAGCGGATAGCCGGGCAGCGACCAGACTGAAACCATTATTCAAGCGCTCCCCAGGATTCGAGCCAGACTTACCGAGGCTGCCACCAGGCAGCCTTTTTGTGTATCTGTTTCGAGAACCGGACACTAAAACTTGCCACCTGTGCAATTAGCCCAGGAGGCTCCGTACTATCGCGCCATTTTCACCGCAGAGATCGCAGAGAACGCTGAGAAAATCGTAACTGCTCAGCTTGGTAGCTATTTAGACCTCCGAGGTCTCATTGCAGCTT
>CAYMWP010000093.1:0-19023 GCA_964393895.1 uncultured Anaerolineales bacterium
GGCGCGGGAGCGGTACGCGGAGGCGCTGCCCATCTATCGGGAGATTGGTGCCCGGTTGGGGGAGGCCAACTGCATACAGGCCCTGGGGGACGTGCTCATGGGAGAAGAGCAATACGAGGCAGCTATGGCTTCCTATCAAGAGGCGGCCGATCGCTACCGCGCCCTCGAACTGCCCAGCAACGAGGCCGGCGCCGTGAGCGCCATCGCTTACCTCCACCAGCGCTTGAAACAGCACGACCGAGCCTTGCAGGCCTATGGACGCGCCATCCAACTCGCGCCTGAAAATCCAATGTGGTACCGTAACCGCGCCTGGGAATATATCAAGGTTAAGAATGCCACCGCCGCCCGCGCCGATCTCGACCGCGCCGCCCAGTTGCAACCCCACCATCCCTACCTCCGTCTGCGCCGTGGCGACCTGGCCTTCCTGGAGGAAGACTACGGGACGGCTATCACAGAATACCGGGCCTTCCTGGAATCCCTGCCCCGCCACAACGGTGCCTACTACGGACTCGGCCTGGCTTACCTGGCCCTGGAAGATGCTACCCGGTCGCGCCAGGCTTACACCCAGGCCCTGAAACTCACCACCGACCACCACGATGTCGAAGAAGCCCTCCGCGATCTCCAGGACTGGCTGGACCGATGTCCCGGCTCCGTCGGCGCGGACGAAACCCTGGCCCTCCTCCGGCATGCACTGGAGGAACTGCGATGACAAAAGCCCCGAGGATGGTAAGAGATTCAACCCGCACACACCAAGGAGCAAATGCCATTACCGCATTCACTTGCCCACTTGCCAATGCACTGAAAGGACCACCATGCCACAATACGCCGCCGCAGTAGACCAGGGCACCACCGGCACCCGCTTCATGCTCTTTGACCGGGCGGGCCGGATGGTCGCCTCCAAGTACGAAGAACACGCCCAAATTTACCCCCGGCCCGGCTGGGTCGAGCACGACGCGGCCGAGATCTGGGCCAGGACGCGGAACGTCATCGCCGGGGCGTTGAACGAGAGCGGTGTCCGCCCGCAGGAGATCGCCTCCATCGGCGTCACCAACCAGCGCGAGACGACGGTCGTCTGGGACCCCGCCACCGGCGAGCCGCTCTGCAACGCCGTCGTGTGGCAGGATACGCGCACCCGCGAGCCGTGCCAGCAGCTCATCGGCGACGGTCTGGAAGCGACCTTCCGCCAAAAGACCGGCCTGCCCATCGCCACCTACTTTTCCGGGCCAAAGCTCAAGTGGTTGCTCGATCATATCCCCGGCCTGCGGGAAAAAGCGGAAGCGGGCAGGGCCATCTTTGGCAACGTGGACGCCTGGGTTACCTGGAACCTGACAGGCGCCCACGTCACCGACGTGACCAACGCGTCCCGCACCATGTTGATGAACCTGCGCACGCTCGACTGGGACGACGAACTGCTCGAGATCCTCTCCATCCCACGCCAGATGCTGCCCGCCATCCGCCCCTCGTCCGACCCCGATTTTTACGGCACCACACGGCTCGACGGACCTGTGGGTGGCGCGGTGCCGGTCTGCGGCGACCTGGGCGACCAGCAGGCGGCTCTCTTTGGCCAGACCTGCTACTCACCCGGCGAGGCCAAGAACACTTACGGCACGGGCTGCTTCATGCTGCTCAACACCGGATCCGCACCGGTCCCCTCGCAGAGCGGCCTGCTGACCACCGTGGCCTACGGCCTGCCGGCTGGCGCGACCTACGCGCTGGAAGGCTCCATTGCCATCACTGGCGCGGCGGTGCAGTGGCTGCGCGATAACCTGGGGCTGATTCAGGACGCCACTGAAACGGAAGAGATCGCCCAGAGCGTGGAGGACGCCGGCGGTATCTATTTTGTGCCGGCCTTTTCTGGCCTGTTCGCTCCTTACTGGGACATGGACGCGCGCGGCGTCATCGTCGGCCTCACCCGCTACGTCAACCGCGCCCACGTCGTCCGCGCCACGCTGGAGGCCATCTGCTACCAGACGCGAGACGTGTTGGAGGCGATGCGGGCCGACTCTGGCATCGAGCTGACCGCGCTCAAGGTGGACGGCGGCGCGACCGTCAACGACTTTTTGATGCAGTTGCAGGCCGACGTGTTGGGCGTGGAGGTCGTGCGCCCGGTGGTGCACGAGACGACGGCCCTCGGCGCGGCCTACGCCGCCGGGCTGGCGACCGGCCTGTGGTCGGACCTGGACGAGCTGCGCGCCAATTGGAGCGTGGATCGGGTTTTCGAGCCGCAGTGGAGCGAGGCTCGGCGGGAAGAGATGTACGCCGGGTGGAAAAAGGCGGTCGAGCGCAGCCGGGGCTGGGTGACGGGATAGCGCGAGGCGAGCAAGAAACAGACAAAGGAGGCGACAAATGGCCCAAAAAGTGGAGTATGATCTCGAATCGACCGAGTTGCCATACCTGGCGGGGCTGCCGCTGCGCTTGTTCGTGGCTCTGCTCGAAGGCCCGCTGCGGGGTTTGCTGACCCCCACCTTGCTCGCCAACGCCGGGATCACCCGGTTGCGGGAGCAACAGATTGACGAACCGCCCACCCTGTATCCGATGCACTTTGAGGGTGCGCCAGTTTCAGAGGCGGGGAGCGTCCCGCCGGCCGAGCTGCCCGGCCCGCCCGGCCTGCCGGGACCGGGCTTCCGTTTTGCCACCGTGCACGACTATGCCAGGGCCTATCGGGAGGGCAAGACCACCCCAGACGAGGTGGCGCGCAAGGCGCTGGAAGCGATTGAAGCCAGCAACAGCGGTGATCCACCCCTCCGCGCCATCATCGCCGTCGAGCGCGAGGACGTGCTGAGGCAGGCCGCCGCGGCCACGCAGCGCATCCAGGAGGGGCGAGCGTTGAGCGTTTTTGACGGCGTGCCGGTAGCGGTCAAGGACGAAGTGGACATGGCGCCGTACCCCACCACCGTCGGCACCGCCTTCCTGGGCAGGTCCCCGGCGGCGGAGGATTCCACAGTGGTGGCCCGCATGCGGGCGGCGGGCGCGCTCCTGATCGGCAAGGCCAACATGCACGAGATCGGCATTGGAGTGACCGGGCTGAATCCCCACCACGGAACGACCCGCAACCCCTACAACCCCGGTCACTACACCGGAGGCAGCTCGAGCGGCCCAGGAGCGGCGGTGGCGTCGGGACTTTGCCCGGTCGCCATTGGTGCGGATGGCGGCGGCTCGATCCGCATCCCCTCCTCGTTCTGCGGGCTGGTGGGGCTAAAATCCACCTTTGGACGGGTGAGCGAGTTTGGGGCCGCGCCCCTGTGTTGGAGCGTCGCCCACCTGGGGCCGCTGGCGGCCACCGCTACCGACGCCGCCCTGGCCTTTGGCGTGCTCGCCGGCCCCGACCCGCGCGACCATCATTCGCTGCATCAACCGTCGCCCACGCTGGCGGGCTGGGATGACGTGGACTTGCGCGACCTGACCCTGGGAGTCTACTGGCCGTGGTTCCGCCACGCCAGCGCCGACGTGGTCTCGGCCTGCGAAGCGTTGCTCGGAGAACTCGAGAGCCACGGAGCCACGGTGCGCGAGATTGCGATTCCCGACCTGGAGATCGGGCGGGTGGCGCACGTGATCACCATCGCCGGAGAGATGACCCAGGCGATGGCCCGTTACGACGCCGAACACCGGAGCGAGCACGGCCTGGACGTGCGCATCAACCTGGCGCTGGCGCGCGAATTCACCGCCCGCGACTACATTCAAGCTCAACGAGCGCGCACACGGATGATGGCCAACTTTGGCCACGCCCTCGAACAGGTGGACGTCATCATCACCCCGACCACCGGCCTGCCCGCGCCAGCCATTCCCCCGGCCGCCCTGCCGCACGGCGACTCTGACCTGAGCACGTTGATAGAGATCATGCGCTTCACGACGTTTGCCAACTTTACTGGCCTGCCCGCCATCACTTTCCCCGCGGGCTACAACGAGGCCGGGCTGCCCATCGGCATGCAGGCTATGGGGCGCGCCTGGCAGGAGCAGACCCTGCTGCGCCTGGCGCTGGTCGCCGAGCAGATAGTGGAACGGCGAGCGCCGCAGGTGTATTACGAGCTGCTGGCGGAGTAAACGTGTTGGCCGCCGATGTGCGTGAGGGCAAGAAAAAGGAGCCGGTGGATGTTGACGAGAGAAAAGATTACCGAGACGCTGCGAGAAAACCTTTCCCACCTTGCGGCAGAGTATGGCGTGAAACGGATTGGTTTGTTTGGCTCTTATGCCCAGGATACTCCCACTGAAACAAGCGACGTTGATATTGTCGTGGAGTTTGACCGCCCCATAGGCTTTCGATTCGTCGAGTTCACCGAATACTTGGAGCGCATCTTGGGCAAGAGCGTTGATGTCCTGACGCCTGCTGGTATCCAAGGGATCAGGATAGAGCGAATTGCCAAAAGTATTGAGGAGAGCACCCTGTATGTCTGAGAGAACGGATAGCGACTTTCTGAGCGATATTCAAAAAGCTGTGCGTCGAATAAAGGCATACACGAGTGCAATGGCGTATGATCGCTTTCTGGCAGACGTAAAGACACAGGATGCCGTCATCCGCAATCTGGAGATCATTGGCGAGGCAACCAAGAGTCTGTCGGCACAGCTACGAATCAAGTATCCAGACATGCCCTGGAAGGGTATGGCGGGTGTTGGAGACAGACTGATCCACCATTACTTTGGGGTAAATCTGGACATCGTGTGGGATATTGTCGAGGTCGAACTGCCTCTGCTAGAATCACAGATCAAGGAGATCCTACAGGATGATGAGGGAGGTAGCCAATGACCAACTTGAGTCCTTCACGAGCTCTAGTCCTCTCCGGCGGCGGGGGGCGAGGAGCCTACCACGTCGGCGTGCTTCGCTTTCTCGAAGAGCACGAGTGGTTCCCCGACATCGTCGTCGGTACGTCTATCGGGGCGGTGAACGGGGCGGCCATCGCCTCAGGGCACACGGCCCACTCGCTGTGGGCGTTGTGGCGCCGGCTGACGACCGACGATGTGCAAAAGCGCGCGTGGGACATGTTCTCGCTGGACGAGTGGGATCATCTGCTGGATACAGCTCCCCTGCGTGAAACCCTGGTAGAAGAGGGCTGGATAGATCTCGCGCGCATCAACGCGCCGACCCCGGCCAAGAGCTTGCGCATCACCGTCGTCGAGATGGAGACGGGCCGGTTGCGCGTCTTTGGCAACAGCCCCGACCCCGCGCCAGGCAGTCGCTGCGAGCGCGTCGAGATCACACTGGATCACATCCTGGCCAGTTGCAGTATCCCGTTGGTCTACCCGCCCACCAGGATTGACGACGTGGCTTTCTGGGACGGCGGCACCGTCGCCAACACGCCACTCGGCCCGGCCATTGACGCCGGCGCGGAGGACATCGTGGTGGTGCTGATGACCCCCTGGGAGAGCGAGGAGGACCGCCCCCGCTACACGCCCGTCGGCGGCGTGCGCGGGCTGCTGGCGGCTGCCCAGGCCGCCTTCGAGTGGGCGCTGTTGGCCTCGTTCCAGGCCGACCTAAAGCTCTTCCATCGTACCAACCAGGTGGTCAGGTTGACCCTGGAGAACGCCCGGCTGCGGACAGAGAACGAAGAGCTAAAGACCCGGTTGCAGGGGCAGTCCTTGCCCACTCCGCAGATTGGTATAGCTGATCTGGTGCACCAGGAGATCGAGTCGCCGGTCATCATCTCGCCGCAGAGACCCATCCCCCTGGCAGAGATCATCCGCTACGAACCGGATAACCACGAACGATTGTATCAGATGGGGTACGAGGACGCCAAAGCAGCGTGGGGGCAAGCGAAAAGGTCGGTGGAGGGACAATAGAGCGAGGCCCAAAGAGTTTGGCCCGCAAACCCTCGAGCCTGCAATCCCACTAATCTGGCGCCGCGTAGAAGGCGAGACCTACGGTGCCCGGCCCGGCGTGAGTCCCGATGGCGGGGCTGACCGGAGAGCGATAGACCGTGGAGAGGCCAAAGCGGGCTTGGACTTGTGCGGCGATGGCGTCTCCCTCCTCGGCGCTATCGGCGTCAACGGCGGCTGCCTCTGCCATCCGTTGCCCTCCCAATCGCGCCTCGGCAACCTCTAGCATCTCGGCAATCGCTTTGCGCTTGGTGCGTACCTGGGTCAGCGGCTCGATTACCCCATCCTCAAAGTGCAGCAGCGGTTTGACGTTCAAAGCGGTCCCCAACAACCGCTTGGCCCCGCCGATACGCCCGCCGCGGTGCAGGTATTCGAGCGTATCCACGACAAAGATCAGGTGCACTCTATCCCGCATCTCCTCGGCGGCAGCGACGACCTCGTCCAGAGATTTTCCGGCGGCAGCCGCTCTAGCAGCGGCCAGCACGCAGAATCCCAGCCCCATTGAGGTCGAAAGCGAATCCACGATGCGGACCGGGATTTCAGGCACTTGCGCCAGTGCCGCCTGCGCATTGGCGACGGTGCCGCTGAGTTTCGAGGTGATGAGAACAGCGACGACGGCGTCTGCATCCGCCCCTGCCCGCCGGAAAAAGTCCTCAAACTCTCCTGCCGAGGGCTGAGAGGTGGTGGGAAAGACCCTGGCCCCACGCAGGCGGCGGTAGAACGTCGGCGGGTCAATGTCCACACCGTCCTGGAAGCGCTCATCCCCCCAGATGGCCCAGAGCGGGATCATCGGGATACTCAAGCCTCCCAGGGCTTCCTCCGGGATGTAGGCTGAACTATCTGTCACCACCGCGATCTTGTAATCGTTCATCACTGCCTCCTTTCCTCCGTTTCAGGCAACCCGTAGGGCGGGTTTCTTACCCGCCGCTGTCTAGCAAATAAAACACCTTACCCAGAGGTAAGGTGCGCTCTCGACAAGCGTTCGGATTGTATCATCTCAATAAACCGGGGTAATGTAAGGCGGAATGGCATTCCGCCTACTTTTCCCTCAACTTTTTGAGAAGAGACTTTGGATTCGTGAAGCGTGAGTATTACTTCAGCGGTCGCTTCTTAGGTATGCCCGGCCGGCGGGGGTACTTTTCCGGCGTGGCGGCCACTTTGTCCACCACCACCAGATAGCGCGTCTCGGCCAGCCCGCGCAATTCGACCACCATCAATTGCCGCACTCGTCCGCCCAGTGTGGTGATAGCAGAGTCGGCGCCGTGCACCTCGGCGGCGGCGTCTTCCCCTTTCTGCGCCAACATCGCGCCTCCCACCCGCACCAGCGGTAGTAGGTACTCTGAGAGGGTCGGCATTTCTGCCACGGCGCGGGCCAGCGCCCAGTCGTACCGCTCACGGTGGGCGGGATCGCGCCCCAGTTCCTCCGCCCGCCCGTGGATCACCTCGACCCCCTGTAGTCCCAATACGCGCACCAGGTGCTGCAAAAAGGTCACCTTCTTGCCCGTCGCCTCCAACAACGTCAACTTTATCTCTGGGCAGACGAGCTTGAGCGGCAAGCCCGGAAACCCGGCTCCCGCGCCCACGTCAATCAGCCGCGCGCCGGCGACCAGGTCTTTATGAGGCAGAGCCTTGAGGCAGGAGAGCGAGTCGAGGAAATGGCGCACCAGCACCCCCTCCCAATCGGTGATGGCGGTCAGGTTGAAGCGTTGATTCCAGTCCACCAGTTCCCGGTAACAGGTCCTGAAACCGTCCAGGTGGCGGTCGGTGAGCGTGATGCACAATTCGCGAGCGCCGGCGACCAAGTGCTCCATACAACGCTTATCTTTCTCCATTGGGACAGTCAGTGTCTCGGGAGAACTGGGGGCTACCCCAACTCGCTCAGGAATTCAGGAGGTGTGAGAACAGCGAGTGGCGTCTTGTCACGGAAATGGCGGGCGTTCCAGGTGACAAAGGCCTCAATGTGGGGGACGCGTTCTGCCAAACTGACGATGAGAGCATCCAGGAATGCCATTCGCTGCGTTTGCATCTTGGCCAATGGCCGATTGTACATCTCGTCTCGGAAGAATACCTCTGGTGCCTGAACCTCAATAGTAGGCCAGATCACTGTTAGCCTATAAGCTTCCTGCAGCCACAGTCGCCATTGGCTCAACTGATCTGGAGGTACGTTGAACGAAAGTTGCCCTAGAATCTCCATCAGGTTATAGATGGTAATGACCGGATGTGATTCACGGACAGCGGCCAGAAAGTCGGCGTTAACCGCATAGCGGGAGTCGCGGTGGAAAGCAAACTCGATAATGAAAACATCTGTGTCTATGGCGACCACGAGCGACCTCGCAGGGAGCGCATCACATCGTCGAATGTGGTCACGTGCTCAACATTGGCCAGGCTCTCTTTGATGGTTTCCGCCAGTGCTCGACCCTGAGCAATCAGGTCTGCATCGTCCGAGGGAGGATCCAAACGCACACCTGCGTTGGTGTACGGCTCGGCCTGGGTCATTTGTGCTTTGAGACGAGCTATCTCCGAGGTAGGCACACGCCGGTGGCGACTGTGGGGCAGACGCACGAGTCGAATTACACCTCGCCGGCCCCAATTACGTATGGTCTGTTCGTGAACGCTCAACGCGCGTGCTGCCTTTTTCAGCGTGACGTATGTTTGTTCTTCAGCCATAGCTCTCTCCACCGCCAGATTTGTCTAACATTTTATGTAACTGCTCAGGCTATAGACCTCCGAGGTCTGGGTCAGGCTGAGCAGTTGCCATTTTATAACATTTGTCAAGTTTTGTCAATTTATTTCTCGATTCGCTCCTCATTTGTTCTCTTTATAATCCCCCCCTGCACCTTCCACAGCGTGGCTCGTTCCCGGAACTCGGCGCTGAACATCTCGGGGTCGGTGGCGGTGAGCAGCGCCTGCTCGACGCTGTTCACCTGGGCCAGTAGATAGCCCCGGCGGGTCGCGTCCAGCTCGGCCAGCACCTCGTCCAGCAAAAGCACAGGCGCATCCCCCGTCTGCCCTCGCATCCACTCCAACTCGGCCAGCCTGAGTGCCAGCACCGCCGTGCGCTGCTGGCCGCGCGATCCATAGTCGCCCAGGTCTACCTCGTGAGTGCCCTGAGCGGGGCGGCCGGCGATGAAGCGCAACTCGTCCCGGTGCGGGCCGGTGAGCGTCACGCCGCGCACGATTTCGTCCCCGCGCCGCGCCGCGAGCGCCTTCTGGAAGGCCGCTACCAGCCCCTCGGCCCCCAACTCTGCTGGCGGGCCAGCGTAGGATTGCAGTCCCAATCCCATCTGGTACTCTGATTCCGGAGGGGCGGCGGGGTCAAAGTTGGGCCGGTACTCTAAGCGCAGCCATTCTACCTCGCCAGTGAGCTGCTGGTGGATGCGACCGGCGCGCCGGGAGAGTGCGTCCACCAGTTCGCGTCGTCCGTGGGCGACAATGACCCCCTGGCGGGCCAGCGTCTCCTCGAAAGGGGCCAACTGGGCCGGATTGCCGGGTTCGTCGCGCAGGTGGCGCAGCGCGGCGTTGCGCTGGCGCAGGGCCTCGCTGTAGCGCTCCAACGCCGCGCCATAGCCCCCGTCCACCTGGCACAGCGTGTCGTCCAGGTAGCGACGGCGTCCGGCGGGCGGCCCGGCGACCAGCTCCACGTCCTGTGGCATAAAGAGAACCCCGTTCAGCAGCCCAGTCAGGTCGGCGCGGCGCTTGCGCGCCCGGTCCACGCGGATGGTTTTCTGCAACCGGGTCGCGCCGTTCGCCAGCGATTTGCTCTCCAAAATGATCTCTAGCTCCCGAACGTGGTCGCGACGGACGACCTCGGCCCACACGCGGGCGTAGGGCAACCCCTCCGCCTCGGCTTCCCACCTGACGAGTTGGCGGTCGAGCGAGGTGAGAGGCGATGAGCCGGTGACGAGCAGATAGATCGCCTCCAGTAGACTGGTCTTGCCCTGGGCGTTGGCTCCATACAGGAGCAGTGGACGCTCGGGCAGCGTCAACTCCAGGCGGGCATAGTTGCGAAAGTTGGTCAGGCTGAGATGACGGATGCGCATAGCGGCCCTAATTGTACACCGAGAGGGCCAAAGGGGGAAGGGGAAACGGCACCTGTTTTGCCGGCTAGGCCGAAAAGCGCCCTCCGCCCCAGCGGGCCACGGCGCAGGGATTTCGGGCGTTGGCTCCGGCCTCACAGGGCTTTGTGGAACGTCAACTGCGTTTTGACGGTGCTGTAGCCAATTCTTTCGTAGAAAGCGTGGGCGCCTGTACGGACGACGTTGGAACGTAGCTGAACCGCTCCGCATCCTTTCTCACGCGCCCACCGCTCGGCCCGTCCCATCAACAGCCGCCCGATCCCCTGGCCGCGACAGCTCTCGTCCACGACGAGCCCCTCGACCTCTGCTTGCAGATCGGCCATCATCAACGGACTGACGTGGACGTGAATCCACCCCACCAACCGACCGTCCGCCCGCTCGGCGGCGTAGACGGCGTGGCCTTCATCCCGCCGCAGGTGATAGAGACGGCGCTGTATCTGCTCCGGGGATGATGGGTAGCCCAGTTGGCAGCAGAGCGCGGCGATGCGCTCGGCATCCTCCGCGCCTGCCACCCGCACGGCAACCCGGTCACCGCTATTCGGCTCAGTACGCAGTTGTTTATCCTCTAGATTTCACCCTCGCGTGCGCTCCAGCAAGAGCATCATCAACACGCTCAATATCATCCGCTTCTCCTCGACCTCGGTGAATGCGGCTTGCTGCTCGATGGTGAACTTGCCCTCGAAGAAAGCGGGCTGCTTCTGCACACGCATAACGACTGTCTCGTCCATGCGTGAGATCAGGTAGGCCGGGTGGAACACATAGCCGGCGAACAACCCCACGATGGGAATCTGATTGATAAGGCCATCCAAGACCCTCACCCAAGGGTTTTCTTCTTGGATGGTCATCACCACCGCGTCGCCATCGAGGATGTCGTAGCGCGCTTTCCAGAGCGATTTCATCCCCTGGCGTTTGACCGCGCCCAGGGGAGTTCCCACTTGGTCGGCAAAGTTGTAGCGGGCCGAAAAGTCCAGCACCCGGTCGGCGTTCATCGTGTACAAGGGCTGCGTCTGCTGGGTGTCTGCAAAGACGGTGACGGCCTCCTTGAGCTTGAACAGCTTTTGCTTGACGTAAAAGACCAGGTTGCCGCTGGCGTCCGTGACGGAAATCTGCGGCGAGAGCGCGGCGATTTTAAAAGATATATTCAATGGGTAGTTTAGCATGATGTCTCCTTTTCACTCGGATATTTGGTTACGGCAAAGTGACACGTGATACTCTCACACTCACAGCTCCATCCCGGGGCTGGGAGTGGCTGGGTGCGACACATTCTATTGTATCACGGCTCTGTCCCAAATGTCAAATGTCAATTCCTCCCCAAGCGCCGCCACTGGAACTTTTTTCAGCGTCGAACGTCTCAATAGTAGACCACCCACGCCTCGCTACCGGCACGGTGGATAGTGTGTTATACTGAGACGCTGTCGGGTAAGCGTTCCGATATTCCGGTTTTTCTGAACCACCAAGGGCACAAAGGACACGAAGAAGACGATGACCGAGCGCATCTTTGCCGAGTTCCGTGTCCGTTTACGACTTGGCCTTCGTGTACTTTGGTAAATAGGCAACCCCCCTGAAATCCTTGAGGGTAGAAATTCTTAACAAACAGAGCAAGATTTCACCGCTGAGCGCGCAGAGCAAAGATGAAAAATCTCGTAACTGCTCAGGCTGTAGACCTCCGAGGTCTTTGGAAACTGTTTTGCCCGTGACTATGCCTGTACAGGCCGTGGCTTCACCCGCGCAGGCGCTGGCAAACTCGTTTGCACGACCTCGGAGGTCTGGGGCAGGCTGAGTAGCTTGACAATGTCACATTTGTCATTGCGAGGGCGCTTCGCGCCCTCGCAATGACGGGTAAAGTGGCTCAATGTGGCTCCTTGCTGAAATGTGACATTGTCGAAGTAGTTACAAAATCTCCACCTGTGCAGTTAAATCGTTGGACACGGACGAACACGGATTTCACGGATACAGTCTCGATAAAAATCCGTGAGCAAAGCCCGTGTTTGTCCGTGTCCCGATAGAAAAATAGAACGCGGCCGTTCTAATTGCACAGGTCGAAAAATCTCGGCGTACTCGGCGTTCTCTGCGGTGAACTCCTCGTCGGTTTGAGGCGCAGCTTTGTTAGATGGTTACACTATCTGAAACGCAAAACGTAAGGAGAATCGAGATGAAAAACTCTTACAAAATCGTGGCCCTGACCACATTGCTCAGTCTGCTGCTGGGGGCCTGCCGCCCCCAACCCACCGTCGTCCCTACGCCTCCGCCTTACACCCCGCCTCCGCCCGGCGCCGTCTCCCCCATCGTCGTGCAGCGCACGCCGGAGCGGGGCGAGGAACTGCCGCCCGACGGAGAGATCGTGCTGATCTTTGACCGGGCGATGGACCAAGCTTCCGTCGCGGCCGCGTTCCAGGTCAGCCCGGAGGTGGCGGGCGACCTGGAGTGGGCCGACGAGCGCACCGTGCGCTTCAAGCCGGCCCGCGACCTCGAGCGGGACAAAGAGTACCAAGTCATGCTCGGCCCCGAGGCCCAAGCTAAAGATGGCGACTCTGTAGACGGCGCCTACCGCTTCCGCTTCCGCACCGTCGGCTACCTGGAAGTGGCGCAGGTCATCCCCGCCCCCGGATCGGAGGAAGTGGAGACTGCCAGCACCGTGACCGTCATCTTTAACCGGCCCGTGGTGCCCTTGATGGCGGTCAGTGACCCAGACTATGCCGATCTGCCTCAGCCGGTCGCCTTCGACCCGCCCATCGCCGGCCAGGGCGAGTGGCTCAACACCTCCATCTACACCTTTACCCCTTCCGAGCCGCTGGCGGGCGGCACCAGCTATAGCGCCCGTATCGCGGCCGGTCTGGAAGACACCACCGGCGGCCTCCTGGCGCGGGATTACGAATGGGCCTTCTCCACCCAGCCGCCCCAGGTCGTCTGGGTCTCGCCAGCCGAGGATGGGGAACTGGTGGGAGTGGACACCGCCGTGCAGATCACTTTCAATATGCTGGTGGACTGCGCCTCGGCGGTCAATGCGGTCAGTCTGCGCGCCGGCTTTGCCGGCCTCGGCTCTGTCTCTGGCGATTTAGAGTGCGCCGCGGAAACGTTGACCTTTACGCCCGACGAGCGCCTGGCCTTCGACACGACCTACACGGCGCAGGTGAAGGCGGGAGTGCGGAGCGCGGGGGGCGGCGCCGGTCTGCGACGCGATTACGAATGGCGCTTTACCACCGTGCCCCTGCCCCGCATCATCGGCACCAACCCCCACGACGGGCAGAAGGACGCCTGGCCTTACTCTGCCTTCGAGATCACCTTCAACGCGCCCGTGGATCCCGGCACGGTGATGGACAATCTGGAGATGACGCCGCCTCTCTCGCCCACCCTGACCTACACCTACTTTCGCGCCTGGGATAACGTCTTTGTGCTCAACTTTGGCGCACAGCCCAGCACCGATTACGAGGTGCGCATTGGGCCGGACATCGCCGACCCCTACGGCAACACGACCGGACAAGAGCTGACCGTGCGCTTTCGCACTGCCCCGCTCAACCCTTCGGCCCAAATCCACGTGCCTGGCCTGCTCGGCGCCTGCGACGCCCACGAGGAGGCCCGCGTCGTCGTCGGCCATCTCAACACCAACCGGCTCGACTTTTCCCTCTACCGGCTCGACGTGGAAGAGTTTTTCCGCGCGCAGCAGAGCTGGTGGGAGTATACGCCGCCCGGCGCCCCCGTGCGCCAATGGACGGAGCGCGTCGAGGACCCGCCTAACGAGACCGCCTACACGCTGGTGAACCTGGCCGCAGGCGGAGGCGCACTGGAAGCGGGACTCTATCTCTTGGATATGCAGGCCGCCGGCGTGGGATACGACCACTGGGCGCACCGCAAGCTGCTGGCCGTCTCTGCGTACAACCTGACGCTCAAGGCCGGCCAGGATGAGACGTGGGCCTGGGCAAGCGACCTGGCGACCGGGCGACCCGCCAGCGGCATCACCCTGGAGGCGCGGCATCACGAAGGGGAAATCCTCGACACGGCGACGACCGACGAGAATGGCCTGGCCCGCTTCGACCTGGAGGCCGCCTACTATGGCGCGGTCTACCTGGTGGGACAGGAGCCGTTCCTCCTGGGCGGCACCGACTGGGACTGGAGCGCGGGCATCAGCCCCGGGGACTTTGGCCTGGAGATGGACTATGGCGACAGCGACCATCGCGCCCACATCTACACCGACCGGCCCATCTACCGGCCCGGCCAGACCGTCTACTTTCGCGGCATCCTGCGCACCGAGGAGGACGTGCGCTACAGCCTGCCCGCCGCTGGCAGGGGCGAGGTCACGATCTACAACTCTATCGGAGAGCAAGTCTACCTGGAATGGCTAGAGTTGGACGAGTTCGGTTCTTTTAGCGGCGAACTGTCGCTGGACGAAGGCGCGCCGCTGGGCGGCTATATGATAGACGCCGTCTTCAACGAAAGGTACGCCGGGGCCAGTTTCACCGTCGCTGCCTACCGCCCGCCCGAGTTCGAGGTGACGGTCACGCCGGAGGAGGCGGAACTGCTCGGCGGGCAATCCACCCAGGCCCTCGTCGAGGCGCGTTACTTTTTCGGCGGGCCCGTCGCCGGCGCGGACATCGAGTGGAACGTCCTCTCCGCTCCTTACCGCTTCGAGGCGGCCCAGTTCGGGCGCTACGACTTTGGCGACGAGGACGACCCCTGGCTCTGCCGCTGGTGCTGGTGGTGGGAGCCGCCCGCTCCCCAGATCCTCCTCAGCGGCGCGGGCCAGACCGACGGTGAGGGCACTCTGACCATCGGACTGCCCACGAGTATAATGACCGGCGGGCAGCGGCTGACCGTCGAGGCGACCGCCTACGGCAAGGACGGTCAGGTCATCTCTGGCCGCGGCGACGTCGTCGTCCACGCGGGCGAGTTCTACGTCGGCCTGGCCCCTCAGCAGTACGTGGGCCAGGCGGGCGAGGAGCTGGCAGTGGACGTGGTAACTGTGGACTGGGACGGCGAGCGGCTGCCGAGTCAGAAACTCGACGTCGAGGTTTACCGCCGCGAGTGGGTCAACACCTTTGTCGAAAACGATCTCGGCGGCGGCGCCTGGGAGTGGGAAGTGGTGGACACCCCGGTCTACACCGGCGCGCTTACGACGGACGGCGACGCCGAAGGGATCATCACCTTTACCCCACGAGAGGGCGGCTCCTACCGCGTCGTCGCCCAGTCACGTCTTACAGATCACGTTTCACGTTCCTCCACCTGGGTCTGGGTCAGCGGCGCGGAATACGTCTCCTGGCGGCGGCAGAACAACGACCGCCTCACGCTCATCAGCGACAAATCCACCTACCTCCCCGGCGAGACGGCCGAGATCCTCATCCCCAGCCCCTTTGCGGGCGAGCAGTGGGCCTGGATCACGGTCGAGCGGGGCGGCGTGCTGCGCCAGGAGGTTCTGCGACTGGAGAGCAACTCGACCGTCTACCGGCTGCCCATCACGGCCGACCACGCGCCCAACGTCTACGTCTCGGTCGTCATCGTCAAGGGCCCTGGTGAGGCCGAGCCGGTGGCGACGCACAAGGTGGGCTATGTGATGCTGACGGTCGAGCCGGTGGAGCAAGAACTGAACATCACACTGTCGCCCAGCGTCGAACAGGCGCAGCCAGGCGACACCGTCTCCTTCGAGGTGCGGGCCGCCGACGCCAGCGGCGAGCCGGTGCAGGCCGCCTTCTCACTCGATCTGGTGGACAAAGCGGTGCTGAGCCTCAAGCCGCGCACGCCCGACGCCATTCTCGAAGCGTTCTACGGACGGCGCGGGTTGGGCGTCTCGACCGGCAGCGGCATGGTCATCTCCGTCAACCGGCTGCTATTGGAGCAGATGGAAGAGTTGGCAGAACACCTCGACGCCCAGGAGTTGGGAATGGGCGGCGGCGGGGATGAGGGAGAGATACCGCCCGCCGCGCCGATGCCCACCCTGGTAGCCGAGGCGCCCGCAGAGGTGGAGGAACGCCAGGCGGCGAACGGACTTGCGCCCGGCGTCGAGCTGCGGGAAGAGTTCGCGGACACCGCCTTCTGGGACGCCCCCGTCGTCACCGACCGGACCGGCCACGCCAGCGTCGAGATCACGTTGCCCGACAACCTCACCACCTGGGTCTTGCGAGGAGTGGGCGTCACCGCCGAGACGGAGGTGGGCGAGGAGACGACCGAACTGCTGGTCACCAAGCCATTGCTGGTGCGACCGGTGACGCCGCGCTTTTTCGTCGTGGACGACCGGGCGCAACTGGCCGCCCTGGTCAGCAACAACACGGGAACGGCGCAGGAGGTCGAGGTCACGCTGCACGCGGAGGGGGCGCGAATCAGCGAGTCGGCGAGTCAACGAGTCAACGTTCCTGCCGGGGGAGAGACAAAGGTGACGTGGTGGGTGACGGTCGAGGACGTACCCAACGTGGACGTGGTGATGAGCGCGGTCGCGGGCGAGTACTCGGACGCCGCCCGTCCACGGTTGACCACCGGCCCCGACGGGACGCTGCTGGTCTACCGCTACACCGCGCCCGAGATCGTGGGCAGCGGCGGGCAACTGGTGGGCGAGGACGCCCGCACCGAGGTGATCGCCCTGCCGCCCAAGTACGACGACCGGCAGGGGGAGCTTTCCGTCCGGCTCGATCCCTCGCTGGCGGCGGGGATGGTGGACGGCCTGGATTACCTGGAGCACTTTCCCTACGAGTGCACGGAACAGATCGTGTCTCGCTTTCTGCCCAACGTGCTCACCTACCGGGCGTTGCAAGAATTGGGAATCAGCGACCCCGAACTGGAGGCAAAGCTGCCCGGCCTGGTCGAAGAGGGGCTGGGCAAGCTCTACCGGCGGCAGAAGGAGGACGGCGGATGGAGTTGGTGGTACGAGGGGGATAGCAATCCCTACCTGACCGCCTACGTCGTCTTTGCGCTGGTCAAGGCGGAGGAGGCCGGTTTCGAGGTGCGGGGGGACGTAACCCGGCGCGGACTGGGCTTTCTGGAAAGCAGCCTGGTGACGACCCGCCAACTCCAATCCTACCGCGAGGCGAACCGGCAGGCGTTCGCGCTCTACGTGCTGGCCGAGGCCGGCCAGACCGGACGGGCGAGTGAGTACGCGGACATCGGAATGTCCGTAGGCGACCTGTACAGTCGCCGTGAAAAGCTCAGCCACTACGGGCGGGCCTACCTGGCGCTCACACTGGGGCTGGTTGACGAGGGTGACGACCGTATCTCCACGCTTCTCTCCGACCTGCAGAACGCGGCCATCCTCAGCGCGACCGGCGCGCACTGGGAGGAGACGGAGTACGACTACTGGGCCATGAACACCGACACCCGCTCCACGGCCGTCATCCTGGACGCGCTGGCCCGACTCGACCCCGAGAACGCGCTCATCCCCAACGTGGTGCGCTGGCTGATGATCGCCCGTCAGGAGGGCATCTGGGAGACGACGCAGGAGACCGCCTGGGCGCTCATCGCTCTCACCGATTGGATGGTCGTCACCGGCGAGCTGCAAGGTGAGTACGAGTACGGCGTCTGGCTCAACGACGGCAGCCTGGCCGAGGGCGCCGTGACGCCGGACACGGTTGACGAGCCGATCCAACTGCGGGTGGACGTGGCCGAGTTGCTGGCCGACGCGAACCAGAGGTTTGTAAGCAACCGCCTGACGATTGGCCGGGGGGAGGGCACGGGCCGGCTTTACTATACCACGCACCTCGAGGTCTATCTGCCGGTGGAAGAGATCGAGCCGCTCGACCGGGGCATCATCGTCTCCCGCCGCTACACGGACCCCAATTGCAGCGAGGACAAGTGCCCGCAGTTGAACCAGGTCGCGGTCGGCGACGTGGTGCAGGTCGAGCTGACGATCATCGCCCCGCACGATCTGTACTATGTGCTAGTGGAGGACCCGCTGCCGGCCGGGGCCGAGGCGATTGACCCCAGCCTGGCGACGACGAGCGAGCTGGCGCAAGAGGCAGGATTATACCGCGAGGCGGAGAGCGAGGGCCGGTACGATTTCTACCACTGGTGGTGGCATTGGTACAGCCGCAGCGAGATGCGGGACGACCGGGTGGCGCTCTTTGCCGACTATCTGCCGGCGGGCGCGTACGAATACACCTATACCTTCCGCGCCACGCTGCCGGGCGAGTACCGGGTCATTCCCACCACCGCCAGCGAGTTCTACTTCCCAGAGGTGTTTGGGCGGGGAGACGGGCGGCTGTTCGTGATTGGAGAAGGAGAGTAGATACACGAGTGAGGACGAGGAAAACGGGCCACCGGTCTCGGCCAGGACTTGTGGCGGGTAAGAACCCCGCCCTACGGTTGCTACCAGCGCCGCCCGTTCTACGCACCAGCGCCGCCCGTTCTACGCACCAGCGCCGCCCGTTCTACGCACCAGCGCCGCCTGTTCTACGCACCAGCGCCGCCTGTTCTACGGCGGCGCAAAACACTCCCTATGCGGAAGACGGCAGGTAAGGACCGCGCCCGAAAGATTCGCGCCACAAAAAAAGCCCGCCGGGGTCTCGCGGCCCCGGCGGGCATCGGAGCGGCCTGGGGGGTTGGCTATCAACCGTTCTTCATCACCAGCGGCAGGTAGAGGCGGCGGCAGACGAAAACGGCCCACAGCTCCTCGCCGTGGACGCCGTCGTCGGCACGGAAAAAGAGCGTGCCGTTCACGTTGGAGCGCCTGATCCCGGCAGGACTCGAACTGCTGGTCCCGGAGTAGATGTCCTCGACCAGCAGTGTGCCCGCCTCCGTGCCGTCGCTCATCCACAGCTCCTCGCCGTGGACGCCGTCGTCGGCCCGGAAGAAGAGCCGGCCGCACACGTCTATCGGCCTGTGTGGGCTCGAACCGGTGGTCCCGGAGTAAATGTCCTTGACCAGGAGCGTGCCCGCCTCCGTGCCGTCGCTCCTCCACAGCTCCCGGCCGTGGACGCCGTCGGCGGCGGAGAAGTGGAGCGCGCCGTCGGTGTAGGCAAGATAGGACGGCGACGAACTGTTGGTCCCGGAGTAAATGTCCTTGACCAGGAGCGTGCCCGCCTCCGCGCCGTCGCTCCTCCACAGCTCATCGCCGTGGACGCCGTCGGCGGCGGAGAAGTAGAGCGCGCCGGCGGCGTAGAAGAAATTGCCCGGCGACGAACTGTTGGTCCCGGAGTAAATGTCCTTGACCAGCAGCGTGCCC